>CAZTCD010000001.1:0-103311 GCA_964612065.1 uncultured Bdellovibrionales bacterium
CCCAAAACCAAACGCGGATCCGGATAGATTTTAAGAGCATGGCTCAGCTGCTCTTTAGTTACTACTCCAGGTAAGTCACAAGATTGTGGCTCCACCAAGGAAAGCTGAAAATGGAGGTGAGGGTTCCAGCCTCCGTTTTCGTGTCGGTCACCTAACCACGCAATCGTCTCCCCCATCTCAATCCTTTGTCCCGGCCTCTTTTCTTTTACAGAGTCAAAGCTCAGGTGCCCGTGAAGGGCCCACAGAGGATATCCGTCCAGTGCGTGACGAGTGATAAGCGTATATCCGTAATCGCCTTCTGCGGCGTTATAGCCAAGCAGGAAGACCTCTCCTGGAAAAAAGGCAAAAACGGGAGTCCCAACCGGCCCAGCAATATCTATCCCGACATGAATCGTACGAGGACGGTCGGTGTTACCAAAAAGAGGAGCGGTATACATCCCTTTCCGATCTTCATTGTATCGGCCAACGCCGAATTCACATTTTAAAGTGCGCTCAGGATCGTAGCCATCGGTAAAATCGAACACCTCATAGTCGGCCGGCAGCTTTATTACGGGATGAAAGGTGTGGCTGTTGAAATCGATTTCGCTGCTTTGATTTTTCATTCAGAACCGTAATATCACGAACTAGGAACAATTTAGAAAGGCAACTGCAATCGTCGGAGGCGTAAGTTGTTGATTCGACAAAGATGCCTCTTTTATTTGTTAAGGTGCCCTCTTTCATATGGCTAAGTTACAATTGATCAAGGGAGGCTTGCATGGAGCAGAGCCAGGGGGCACGAGCTTGATTCAGAGGTTTTTGATTCGCTTTTTTTTCTGTATTTTTGTGTTGGTACTATGCAGCTGCGCGAGCTGGAGGCAGCCGGCCGGTTCGAATGCTTCGCTTGATTCGAGCGCAGAGCCGCTCTCTGATTCGCCTGCCGAGATCAATCGAATTATCGAAGAAACCAATCCAGTACTCTCTGAGACAGGTTCCGAGCATGATAAAGTGCCGTTACAAATCCCGGTGGAGATCAACCGCAGGGTGAGTATGTGGATAAAGTATTTTACTGAGCGTGAAAGGAAAATGACTCAGCGATATCTGGAGCGAGGAGAAGCTTTACGTCCCCATATTGAGGCCATCTTAAAAGAGAGTGAAGTGCCTGCAGAGCTTTTTTACCTGGCCATGATTGAGAGTGGATTTGTAATGCACGCCAAATCGAGGGCTAAAGCGGTTGGGGTTTGGCAGTTCGTGAAAGGAACGGGGCAAAATTACGGATTGATCGTCAATAGTTCCGTAGATGAGCGGCGTAACTGGATCAAGGCTACGGAGAGCGCGGCTGCCTATTTGAAAGACCTCAATAATGTGTTTGGAAATTGGTATCTTGCGCTTGCCGCTTACAATGCTGGAGAGCATCGCATTGTGCGCTCAATCATGAAGGGAAAGACCCGCGATTTCTGGGCGTTAGCAGAAGGTGACTTCCTTCCACAGGAGACAATGGACTACGTCCCGAAGTTTCTGGCGGCCCAAATTGTGGGCAGAAATTATAAGCGACTTGGCTTCGAGGTAAATCTTGAGCCGGATGATCACTGGGTGCCTTGGGAGACAGTTTCCGTGCCTTCAGGAACTCGGTTGGTGGATCTTGCGAAGGTAACTGGCGTTAGCTTGAGTGTATTGAAGCGTTGGAATCAGGATCTGCTTAGGGGAGTCACACCACATGTAAAGGGCGGAAGTGTCGATATCTATCTGCCCAAGACAGAAGTGGCGAAATTTGAGGCGAATAAGGAGCAGATCGCCCAGTTAAAAACAGTAAAGAGTGCAAGAGAGCGACAGCGGATCGCCTCAAGAGCCACAGATGGCGGCAATCGTACCTATAGCTTTTATGTTGTACGAAGAGGAGATAACCTCTCTGTGATTTCTAGGCGCACTGGAACTTCGGCCCGAACGCTGATGAAAATCAATGGCCTGAGGAGGGCGAAAATTCACCCTGGTCAGCGCCTTAAGTATTATGCTCCTTCGGAAAATGGGACCGTAAACAAGAAGCGTGCTAAAAAATCTGGCCGTGGCACTGCTTCCGGGAAGAAAGCAGTAAGTCCCCGTTGAATTTCGGAGTTTCTTATGGGTGATTCTCTTATTCTTTACCACTATTGGCGTTCAAGTGCTTCCTGGCGCGTACGTTGGGGGCTGGAGATAAAAGGGATTAGGCATGAGAAAGTGGCCGTTGATCTTCTTGCGGGGGAAGAAAAACTCGGGTCCTATACCTCCCGCAATCCATCCGGATATCTTCCTTGTCTGGTTGTGAATTCGAAAGAAACAATCGCAGAGTCAGTGGCAATTTTGGAGTGGCTGGAGGAGCAGTATCCGAATCGTTCATTTTTTTGTGGGGATTCTTTTCAGCGAGCTTGTATTCGAAGACTAGTTGAAACAGTGAACTCCGGAACTCAACCGCTACAAAACTTGGACGTTATTAGAAGAGTTTCGCCAGATAAAGCTCTACAAGCCGCTTGGGCCAAGGGCTGGATTGAGCGTGGATTAAAAGTATACGAGAGAATCTTGGAGGAGATTGGCTCTCCTGCCTTCAGATTTTCGATGGCGGATCATCCTACCCTGGCGGATCTTTGTCTTATCCCTCAGTGTTATTCGGCGCTAAGGTTCGGAGTGGATCTCGATAGCTTTCCACGAACTAAGGCAATTTATGAGAATGCGCTCACTACCCCTGAATGTTTGGCTAGCCATCCGGACAGATTCCAGCCGAAATAGAAGTTTCCTTCTATAAGGAAAATTTATTCTCTTCCACTATTGCCAATAGGTGATTCAGGAGCCGGCGGGTTTTGGCTTTCAGTTTGTTGGTGAGGGGGATTCCTTGTTGAACCTTGATGAAGCCTTCTATCAATGCGATGAAGTCGTTTCTCGAGACCGATTGTCTTCGGGAAAGTAGAAAATTGACAACGTGAATGATGCCATCGCCGGTCACGTAACCGCTTCGATTTTGCTGGCTCGACCTCATTGCCGTTTCCAGGAGAGATCGTTTAAAGGGCTTTCCTTTGTATGCGAACTTCAATAGGTCCAGATAACACCTTTGAAAGCGAATCACGGGCATCGCGTAGGCCGCACTATTGGCCATTTCTTTTTTTGTGAGAAAGGAGGTTTTCATCAGGGAGAGAAACTCCGCCTGGGTGAGAGCTCTTCCTGACATAAGCAGAGATTTTGGAAGTTCTTTCAGCAGGCTTCTGGTACAGAATATGGCAGGGCTGTTGATCCCATCCGCTACCTTGCGCATGCCTCGCGGGCTTTCTCTGCGTTCGAAAAATCGATAGGACTTTTCAAAATCTTCCACGAGTTTTGGGCGCCTTTCCAGGCACATCTTCCTTTGGTTCGCACTCAATCCACATCGGGTGAGCAATAGATCACATTTCTTTGCTTTGTATGCGCGGTCGAATTCTTGAAGTATCGGAGATGAAGAAAATTGCTGAAGCTGCTTTTTCTCCCCGGTCCGAACAAAATCAACCAACTGTACAAAGGTTTGAACAAGGCCCCTGGCTTTTCGTTCTTGCTCTTTTAAGTTGGTGGAGAAACGTTCAACATCATCGTATCGATACTTGTGGTGGCACAAACCAAATTGCCGGATCGATCCGTAATCAATGATTCCACCGTCGAGCAGCATGTTGTCGCCGTCCCAGTCCAGCCAGCAGAAGATATACTCATCCTCTAGGCGAGCCACAAATTCTCCATACTGTTTGGCGATGCGGGATAAGAAATGATCGTACTTATCGGCTTCGACTACTGGCCACTCGCGGTTATATCGCTGCTTTGCAATGTAGAAATCCAGGGAACGCTTCAGCATTAGCTGATTGCCCTGTTTCAGGTGTAGAAAAAGATGGGAGGGACGAAGAAGATTGCAGGCCGCTCTCACATTGATTCCCCGGCCGCCTGGAGCTTCGATTACTGCAAGCGTTCTCTCCGTTAAAATCCCGCGACGGTGAAATGATTCGCTGAGAATGGCGGCAGTTAGCCCTTCGTCTACATCGGCTAATCCAGATCCATAGGATACCAGTGGATCTCCGCTCTTAATGGGGCGGCCTTCCTGCACAAAACCCGGGCTGAGCCTGGTTACGCCTGTTCCGCAGCTTGAGATATCCCATGCTACGCCTTTGTCCGAAATAAACTGGCCGTTCCAAATGCTTCTGCCATCACCGGATGTGTTACCTTTCTTGCAATTGTGCTGCAGTTGAAGGTAGCGAGTGGCCATATAGCGGTTAGGTTTTAGATCTCTGGCTGGATACTGTTCGCCACTAAGTTGATCAAATTCATTTATGATTCTAAGGGCAAAAGTTGAGATCAGTGCTTTTTCCAAATCCTTGTTCAGGCGCGAAGGATGATTTTGCGGGATAAGACCCATTTCTTTTGCGAGGTCGAAATTGAAAAAAAGGATACGGCTTCCTCGTAGGATTCTTGCCTGGTAGTCGATGAACCCGTTTGGAACCGCGAACTTCCATGGGTGACTGCCGTCGACCTGACGAAAAGCAGAATAGGGCCCTGATTCGGGTTGCGCCTCCGTTGCAATTGCATCGAGGGTGGCGAGATTCCATTTGTAAGCTGCCGGCTTCATAAAAGATTATCGGCATCGGAAATGAAATTGATTAATCTATCTGGGCATTTGGGTCTGGTTTGGGCGAAATTCACGTGTTCGTGTGGATCGTCTTTCAGCTAAGGCTGGCACTTCGTGTGGGAAAATCTCTCGGCAATCCCATCTTTTGTGCCTTTGCTGTCTTTAATCGCAGAAACAATTTGAGTGGTACATGCAGCGTCGCCTTCCCGAGCCCTGATGGATTCGATGAACGGGTTGAACTGAGAGATAGAAGCTTCGATATCTTCAATTTCCGCTGCTTTGAGATCAATGCTCAGGTGGTATTTCCGGAATTCTCGAATGTCCGGGCAGTCTTGGCAGAAATTTTTCACTAGTCGCTGGCAAACCTTCTGATAGCTTCCCAGAAGTTCTCCATATTTTTTTACTTCGGAGCGGTAGTTCGTCAGGGTTTCATCCATGACCTTGATGTTATCTGGGGTGGATGAGTCTTTTGTCTGAGGCGAGCAATAGAGGCGGACGCACTTGTGCAGGGTATTTAAGGCTCTTCCGCCAAACGGGTTGTAATTGCTGATTCCCTCGTGATTCGCGCATGCCGGGTCTCTGGAAAATGCTGGGGCAGCTACCGAAAAGATTAAAACAAGCGTAAAAACAAACACTTTCATTGAACGCCGAGCTCCAGTCTCAGATTTGGGCCTCGGTGCTGTATCGTCGAATGGCTTAGAATACTTAAGTTATTTAGGGGTTGGCCTAAAGCCCGGTTCCTACTTAATGATTTTTTCCTCTATCACCTGGTCGTTGTGATCGAATACGTAGATTCGATGAAAAGGTTTTCTGTTTTTCAAAAGCGGTAGCCAAAGGCGATCAGAGGCCCACATCTTCTCCAGCGGAATTTCCCCGGAGTTGACCCAGAATGCATTGCACTCAGTGCTTTCTTTCAGTAGTTCGCCAGTCGATTCGTTAGTGACGAAAACAGAGCACACATTATCCCAGGAAGAGCCATCCTGAAAATAAAACTCGAGCTTGCCTGCCAAGCTAAGTTTTCCCGGAGAAATCCCGGTCTCTTCCAGGGTTTCCCGTTTTGCCGCGTCTTCCTCGGACTCTCCGGGTTGGATCTTGCCACCGGGTACATTTATCTTGCCGGCTCCTTGCCCTCTCTTTTTTTTGATCATCAAGAGATCGTCGCCATTAAAGACAAAAACAAGAACCGTCCGTTTGATGGCATCTTCTTGAAACTTCATCAGAGCATTCCAGGGGGAAGCTCGCGCCCGATACTCGGTTCTTCGCCCAGAGTTACAGTGACCGTTCGTTTCCTGGTTACCATTGCGCCTTCCCGTTCCAGCATGAAGGTGAATTTCTGTCCTGGCTTTTTGTCTTCCAGTTCTTTTTCTATTTCGCTCAAATCGTTAACTCTCTTTCCATTCACGGAAATCACCCTGTCGCCGCCTTGCATATCTGCTTTTTGTGCGCCAGATTTCAGAACTACCCCTTCTACGTAAACTCCACGCGCCAGGGTGACGAATAATGCTCCAATCCAGCCTCGGATGACTCGGCCGTGTTTTTTTAGGTCGGGAAGCAAGCGTTTTGCCTGGTTGATTGGAATGGCAAATCCCAATCCCTGTCCTGCGGCATTAATCGCCGTATTGATGCCTATCACTTCACCGTCGGCATTGAACAAGGGGCCCCCTGAATTTCCAGGATTGATACTCGCGTCGGTTTGGAGAAAGTTGTCATAGGGGCCTTGGCCGATCACTCTGTTTTTTGCGCTTATGATTCCTGAGGTTACTGTATGAGCCAAGCCAAAGGGATTTCCGATCGCCACAACACTTTCGCCCACTTTAACCGGATCGGAATCTCCCAGAAGGAGCGGGTGCAAGTGCGTGCCAACGGGGATCTTGAGAAGCGCCAAATCAGTTTTGCGATCCGATCCGATAATCTTGGCCTTAAGCTTTGTATTCTTTGCATCGTTCAAGAACACTTCGACTTCTGAAGCAGAGGCGATTACGTGATGATTGGTGAGAATATAGCCCTCGGAATCTATCATAAAGCCGGACCCCAAAGAGGGCTGCTTGCGAATCCGCTCCCTGGGCACGCCGTAATAATTGAAGAAAAACTCTTCCATTAGCGGATTGCCAAATCGCTCACGTATGATT
The DNA here is from genome assembly GCA_964612065.1 of uncultured Bdellovibrionales bacterium. Lineage (GTDB taxonomy): Bacteria > Bdellovibrionota > UBA1018 > CAIPTA01 > CAIPTA01 > JAKFYM01. The sequence goes on from CAZTCD010000001.1 coordinate 6,715, forward strand.
GTGGTGGCCTGAATGTTTACCACTCCAGAATCCACTCGTTCCACCAAGGCGGGGATATTCAATGTTCCCGGGGGCGGAGTTCCGGCGAGAGTCGTTGGAGCTTGGAGGGAAAAGACTGTGAAAAACAGGAAAAACGCTCTCATTACGGTCTCCTATAAAGAGCAATTGCGAATTGACATTCTTCGGGCATAAAGGGAAGAATCGCCCGGTAGCCAACTGCATTCTACAGCAATGGCACGAGATTCGGGAATTAACGCAGGGAGTAATTTGATGAGCAAAGAAGTCGTAATAGTTTCAGCTGCCCGTACGCCAATTGGATCTTTTCTGGGCGCGCTTTCTACCATCCCTGCGCCTCGGCTGGGGGCCGTTGCCATTAAGGCTGCGCTGGAAAGGGCAAAGCTCGATTCTAAATTGGTAGATCAGGTGATCATGGGTAACGTGCTGTCGGCGGGGCAGGGCCAGGCCCCTGCCAGGCAAGCTATGATTTATGCGGGCATTCCGCAAAATGTTCCCGCGATGACGATAAATAAAGTTTGTGGCTCTGGAATGCAGGCAGTGAACCTTGCTCGGAATGCGATCATTTCCGGTGAGAGCGAATGCGTAGTTGCCGGTGGTATGGAAAATATGAGCCTTGTTCCGTATCTCATGGAAGAGGCTCGTACCGGATTCCGAATGGGCGAGAAGAAGCTGAAGGACTCGATGGTTTCGGATGGGCTCTGGGATCCATACAATAATTTCCACATGGGTAATGCCGCCGAGCTTTGCGTAAAAGAGCATAAGTTTTCTCGCGAAGAGCAGGACCGCTTTGCCAGACAAAGCTTTGAGAGGGCTCAGGCAGCGGTGAAGAGCGGCGCGTTTAAGGCGGAGATCGCTCCTGTTACCATTCCCCAACGGAAAGGTGATCCTGTATTATTTGAAGCAGACGAGGGCCCGTTCAAAGGTGATCCCTCGAAAATTGCAGGACTTCGCCCGGCTTTTGATAAAGAAGGCACGATAACGGCGGCCAATGCTTCCACGATCAATGATGGAGCTGCTGCTCTCTTGGTTACCAGCCGGGAGTTTGCGGATAAGCACGGCTTGAAGCCGATGGCGAAGATTTTATCCTGCGGGATTCACGCGCAGGCTCCAGAGTGGTTTACTACCGCTCCTGTAGAGGCAATAAAAAAAGCGCTTTCCAAAGCGGGCCTTTCCTCCGGTGATATTGATCTTTGGGAAGTGAACGAAGCCTTTGCAGTAGTGGCTCTTGCTGCCGCTAAGGGAGTAGACATCCCGGAAACCAAGTTGAATGTGCACGGTGGCGGGATTTCACTTGGCCATCCCATTGGCGCAAGCGGTGCAAGAATCATGGCCACCCTCCTTCACGCCATGCAAGCAAAAGGAGCGAAGCGCGGTCTGGGCTCCTTGTGTATCGGTGGTGGCGAGGGAATCGCCATGGTGGTGGAAAAGCTCTAAATCTCCCTTCAGGAGGATGCTTATGGCGGTGAAGATTTTTTCTTCGGCGATGGAGGCGGTAGCGGATATTTCTGATAACGCCACTCTCTGCATCGGAGGCTTCGGCCTGTGTGGAATCCCTGAAAACTTGATCAAGGCTTTGGTGGAGCGGGGTGTGACCGGCCTTACCTGCGTAAGTAATAATGCGGGCGTGGACCATTTTGGGATCGGGCTTCTCTTTGCAAAGAAGCAAGTGAAGAAGATGATTTCAAGCTATGTGGGTGAGAATGCCACATTTGAGAAACTCCTGCTTTCTGGAGAACTCGAAGTAGAACTTGTTCCGCAAGGCACTCTTGCAGAGCGAGTAAGGGCGGGAGGCGCCGGAATTCCCGCCTTTTTCACTCCCACAGGAGTTGGCACTCTGGTGGCGGAAGGCAAAGAAGTACGGTCCTTTGATGGCCGAGAATATGTGATGGAGCGTGCTATCAAGGGGGACTTCTCCCTGGTAAAGGCATGGAAGGCCGATAAGCTCGGGAATCTGGTTTATCGAAAGACAGCTCGCAATTTCAACCCAATGATGGCTACAGCCGGAAAGGTTTGCATCGTGGAGGTGGAGGAAATCGTAGAGGCTGGAGAGCTCGACCCTGATCATATTCATACGCCGGCGGTTTATGTAGACCGGATCGTTCTCGGGAAGTTCGAAAAGCGTATCGAACAGCGCACTACAAGGAAGGTGTAGAATGCCGGCACTCAGCAGAGATCAGATTGCGATGCGGATCTCCCGCGAGCTACAGGACGGGATGTTTGTGAATCTCGGCATTGGCATTCCCACTCTCGTAGCGAACTTTATCCCATCGGGAATGAATGTTGTTCTTCAGAGCGAGAATGGTCTGCTGGGGATCGGACCTTTTCCCACGGAAGCGGAAGTGGATCCTGATCTCATTAATGCAGGCAAGCAAACAGTAACTACTGTACCTGGTTCCAGCTTTTTCTCTTCGGCTGATTCCTTTGCGATGATCCGGGGTGGCCACATTGATCTCTGTATTCTTGGTGCAATGCAGGTAGATGTGAAGGGTAATTTGGCTAACTGGATGATCCCCGGTAAAATGGTGAAAGGCATGGGGGGCGCCATGGACCTGGTTGCCGGATCACGCAAGATTGTGATTGCGATGCAACATGTGTCCAAGGATGGGGAGTCTAAGATTCTCAATCAGTGCTCCCTGCCATTGACCGGGATCAAGTGCGTGAGCACGGTGGTTACGGAGCTGGCGGTGCTTGAGCTCGAGCGAGACAAAGGGTTTCGCTTGAAGGAAAGAGCCCCTGGCGTGAGTGTGGATGAAATCAAGAAGGCCACTGAGGCTCCCTTGATCATTGACGGTAACGTGCCGGAGATGACGTTTTAGGAGTGCTTTGGGGCCAGCTGCAAGGAAGCAGGGGGCTAATGGTATCGATCAAGCATCTGAAAAAGGGCGACGCTCTCATGAAGGAGGGCGATACCTCGAATTCCATGTACTGGGTGCAAAGCGGCACTCTTAGATTATTCAAGAAAAAAGGCGCCGGATTTATCGAGCTGGGTGTGGTGCACTCGGGCGAAGTTGTGGGCGAAATGAGCTTTCTTGATAATCAGCCGAGATCGGCCTCGGTGGAGGCTCTTCAGCCCTGCGATATCGTGGAAATTCCCCGCGGAAAATTCGAAGAATTTATCAATGCGCAACCCTCCTGGATGAAGTCGCTTATCCAGACTCTCGTGAAACGCCTGCGAACCACCAATAACCGCGTTCGCGAGCTCGAGAGCGCTTCGATGGTGTATGCGAAGGATGAGTCAGGAAAAACCAGCAAAGTGCATGAATTCCTGTCTTCGGCAGAATCCATGAAGTTGTGCTCAGGCCTGCTTTTGGCGGCGGCTCGAAACGGCGAAAAAAGTGCGGATGGCTCGAATAAGGTGAAGGCCGGTTGGCTGCAATTTTACGGTGGTCAGATTTTTGGGGTGCAGCTTTCCAAGATTCAGGTTTTCACCGATGTTTTGCATGAATGCGGCGTGATCAAGATTGAAAAGCAAAAGGATTTCGTAGAGCTTCACCTTCTGGACACTGATCGCTTGGAGAAGTTTATTTATTTCTCTCACGAGCAAAACTCTTTGCCAGACGACAAGCAGATACCGATTACTGTTAAGGGGGTTCAGATTCTGGATTGTGTGAATGAGTTTGGCAAGGTGGCGGAAACCGCGAATGGGGCGGAAACCGCAACTATTGACATGGAGGCTGTGTTTAAAGCCGCTGCGGAAAAGCGAAATCAGAAAGTGCCTTTTGAGTGGGGGGCTTTCGATGAGCTGGTAAAGAGCGGATTCTCTCAGGAAATACGAATCACCGGAGAGCAAAAACCAGCCACTTTCCAAGTTGCGAGGTTTCAAAAACTTTTCCCTCTGCTATTTCTGAGGCAGAAATTCAAAGATCTGAATAAAGACAAGCGGGATGGCTAAGGGGTTTCTCTTGTAGCTTCGAGCACTCCGTTTATCAAATAGGGCTTGTCATTTGTGAGCCAATTTCTTCCGCCGTCGATTGTGGATGCTTTGTAGATAAGCTCCTGGCCCCTGCGCATATCTTCTGCAAATTTTCCCTCTGAGCTGAATTGATCTGCATTCAGGCGAAACCAGGCCTCACCTTTCCCCAGGTTATCAACAAAAATTGTGTATAACTCGGAAGGGGGAAAGCCCGGAGAGGGGCGTTGGAGATTGCCCCCTGGGAACCAGCTTTCTCCGCTATCTTCGGTGATCCAGGTGAGAAATTCTGCGGAGGGCCCTTCGATACACGGCTCGATCAGGGCGATAATGCGACCATTCCATTGGTCATGAAAAACGTGAGAAAAGCAGTGGGAGGGGAGCCGATTCCGGAGATCCAGAACTTCTATCTCGCTTCCATTTTTTATCTCGATCACGGGACCAAAGCCGTACATCTTATCCATGGTTTTCTGATCTCCCTTAAAGGACATTTTTCCTTCATAAAGTCTGAAGGTGCGGTCTTTCCATTGAATGGCGTAGGCCTGCATTGACGGAAATCTCTCAGGAGCCTTCATCACGGAAGAGGGATGCAGCTTTATTGGATCGTTTCGGTGAATGGATGCGCCGGTGGTGCAGGCGCTTAGGAATAGTGCAAAAAATAAGAATCGCATCCTCAATGCATACCCCAAAATAAAAAAGCCGGCCAGGGAACCTGGCCGGCGGGCACGCATGCAGGGGGATGAACGCGTGCGATGGGAGATTCTATTTTTTGGTGTAAATCAGCTCGTAGGTGTCGGTGCCTTTCAGGATGGCAGATCCGTTGAGCTTCACCATATAACCGGAGCGCACATTCCCTGATGTAGGGTAGTAGGATGTGGGCTGGTTAGAGCGGTATCCAACGTATTCCCATCCGTTGCTGTTGCTGTTAGGCAAAGTGGAACCGTTTTTCTTCACAGTGATGGAAGAGGGATCCGGCTCCTCGGGGAATACAAGGTAGTTGAATTCGATTGTCTGCACGATGGTTACCAGGCGCGAGCGGATGTCATAGAGCACATTGGACAAACCGCCGTTGCAAAGATCGTACGAAGCGCCGCCCAGTGCAGCTGCCATATTCATATAACGAATGCCTGCCCAAGTGCGTCCACCTCCGTAGCAGTCAGAATAGCTCTGAGCTGATACTACTGAGTAGAGGCGGTCCAACTGGGGTACATTGTTTTTGACCTGCAAGAAGTAGTTCTTGTAGGCATCGAATGAAGCCTGGGTGGTGGGGCTATTGTAGTCGATCGAGGTGGTTGCACCATCGGGGCGTGTAATATATGCAACGCCGGAGTGGTCATCGTTATTCGATATGATTACCATCGCAAGGGCGGCATCCTGGCGGATAAAGCCGGAGCTGATCAGGCTATTCAAATTGTAGTTCATGTTCTGGAACCCAAGATCAACGTTTCCAGTGGACGAGTTTCTGGAGTTGATCCAGCCAGAATCACCTGAAAGGCTGTTGAAATAGTTCACGCTCGAAGGGCCAACGCATCCTCCAGATGGAACGCCGTTGCAGTCAGTGGCCAGAACTACTTTTGAGCTGATATGTTGCTGGCTTAGAAGGGGCAGAACTACAACTCGGTATTCCCAGTTCGTATCGAGTTGAGCCAGAAATCCCGAAAGCTGTGGCTTCAGCTGGGCCATTGCGTTGGTTAAAGAGTCAGAATTGTCCTGGAAGATCACTAGATCAAGCTTTGGCTTGATGTAGTTGTACTGGCCGGCGATTCCTACCGAGCTCTCTTCGAGTTTTCTGAAGGTTTTCTTACCGCAGGCAGAAAGCGCAGTAATAGCCATCAGGGCTACAGTCACGGCTTTCCAGTTTCTCGGCTTCAACATAAACAACTCCTGGTAACAGTCACACTTCACATGCAATACACAACGTTCGCTTCCACTAAGGGCACGGGGCACTGTGATCTAGCATGGAAAAGCAAGGCCGATGCCAATAGGAGACAGGCTCCGTCCGATTATTTAAGTATTTGAATTCTCAGCATTATTTTAAGTTGAGTGGATTTTGGGCCCGGGTGCCTAATGTTTAGGCTCCGGTACGGTGTCTGATCTTTATACAGCTAATTATACGACTAAACTAAAACGGCAGAAGGTTGCCCCTGTCACGCAACTGCTCAATACTAAATATATGGAAAACACGCTGAATCTTCTAATGCAGGACACCGCCCTTAAATGGTTTACCGTTGTGGCCGGTCGCCCGGTAGGACCTCTGAGCGCGAAAGAGATAGCACAGAGAATCAAGGCCAACGAGCTTACTTTTGCTTCTCACGTCTGGAAGGACGGCTTCAGCGGCTGGACCCGAATTTATGACGTAATCGACTTTAAGCCTCTCTTGCCCGCGGAGCCCAGTGCCGCCCATTTGGCTGAAGTTCAGAAGAGTTCAAGCGGCGGAGCTCCTCCTCCTCTTGCGCCAGCTCAGAAGGAGGAGCTGCGGGTATGGTACGCATATCTTGATGAGGCTAGCTATGGTCCTGTATCTGATCGTGAAGTAACTTCACTTATTGAGAGTGGCCGTATAACCGCGAACACTTATATGTGGACCAAAGGCTTTGATGATTGGCAGCTAGGGAAAGACATTGATTACTGGAAAAATCGCTTGGGTACCCCGGTTGCCACCAAGCCGGCGGATAAGAGAGCGGCTCCGAGAAAGCCATTTGAAACCCGAATCCTGCTTACTGATGGAAAAGAAGTTGGATGGGCCATCTGTAGAGATATCAGTGTCGGCGGAATGCAGGTACTTATGGACCATTCGCCAGGCCCTTCAGGTACGCAGCTCAAACTGAATGTGAACCCACAAGGTAGTGTGCCCGGCTTTGCTTGTGAGGGGGTAGTGGTTCGCATTCTCGAAGATGGAAGAGGATTTTCGTTCCGATTCACGTCTCTTTCGCCTGAAGCCCGTGCAGCCATTGAAAAGTATATTGGCTAGCCATGATTGTAAAATCACGCGACGGTACTCTGATATTTGGTGAGAGTTTTCGCTCTCCTAAGGCAAGGGGAGCGATTCTTGTAGTTCATGGATTGGGAGAGCATGGCGGGCGCTACGATGAACTAGTAGAGCACATGCTCAAGCTTCGCTTTGATGTGTTTGTGATGGATTTGCGCGGACACGGCAGATCCACTGGAGTTCGCGGCCACTTTTCTGATATTTCAGAACATCATGAAGACCTGGATGCTTGGATTGCTCATCTCGTTGCCACAGGGGAGTTGTCTAACAATATGCCCTGTGTTTTGTTGGGGCATAGCTTGGGTGGGCTCATCGCGCTAACCTATGCGGCACAATATGTACCATCGCCTCTGTCACCGAAAATCGATGGACTCGTTTTAAGCTGTCCACTGCTTGGCCTTCGCTTGAATCCCCTGAAGTTGCTGGAAGCACAGGTGGCGAGGAAAGTGCCGGCATTTTTAGGTTCCCTTCAGGTGCCTAACGGCGTAAGCGCGAATGATCTTAGTCACGATAAAGAGGAAGTGGAGAGGTATCTGAGAGATCCTCTCGTTCACAAATGGATAACGCCTGCCGCATTTCTTGCAATCGAGCGAGCTTTGGCCGGATTGCATAAATTACCGGCTCAGCTTGGAATGCGAGCATTGTTTTTGCTGAGCGGCAAAGACAGGGTAGTGGACACCAAGGCGTCAAAATTTTTCGCTGAGAAACTCGGGATTGCCCATTCAGGCCAAGTAGAGGTAAAGCTGTTCCATAGCTTCTTCCACGAGCCATTTCATGAGCTAAGGAGGGAGCGTGCCTTCCTCGAGCTCAAGAAATGGATTCTTCAATGCATACTGAAAAGTCACTTCCAAAGCCCAGCAAAGAAAGGCTCCTCAAGATCCTCCGGGAAAAGAGCTACCGTGAAGGGGACTTCACTCTAGCTAGCGGAAAAAAAAGCACCTTCTATCTCGATGTGAAGGAAACGGCTTTCAACCCAGAGGGGGCATACCTAATCGGCGCGCTTACTGTAGAAACACTAGTTAACGCCGGGATTAAGCCTTATGCCGTGGGTGGATTAACCCTGGGGGCTGATCCACTTGCTACTTCAGTAAGTTTGGCGTTTTTCTCCATTGGGATGAATGTCCCTGCCTTTATTGTGCGCAAAGAGGCAAAAGATCATGGCACCTTGTCATGGGTGGAAGGCGCAAAAACCTTTCCCAGGGGTGCTGAATTGGTGGTGCTTGAGGATGTGACCACTACCGGAGGATCCTCCCTGAGAGCTGTGGAAAAACTCCGGGATGCGGGATTCAAGGTTACCGCGATTTTAACTGTGGTTGATCGGTTGGAAGGCGCACGTAAGATTATAGAATCGAAGGATCTGAAGTTTATCAGCCTTACCACGCTGATCGACATTCGCAGTACCAAGGCTTAATTTAAGTACCCTGCTCGGTCGCCTGTAGGAAAACTTAGGCTTTGCTTCGGTATGTTCTTCCAAGCAGGAAGCTTCCAATATGAAGCATCAGGTGGAAGCTGTTGGTTGTCTGCGATAATCCAAATGAGGATCTTTCCAGAGTTCAGAAATACATCTGAATGACGGAACCCCTGCTCAAGGGCAATTTGATAAAAATCAGAGGTCGTGTCAATAACGGCGGCTTTTCTGCATTGGAGCAAAACGTTTGCTTCAGCGATTTCCATATAATCTCGTTCGTCGAGGTCGATTTCAAAAGCAGCTTTCCCCTGAGAAAATTCCAAGGTGTTCGATGATAGGTGGCGCTGAAATCTGTCGCTTAAAACGTGATTTACTGTGAACTCCATAAGCTCACGCGATTTTTCTTTTACGCCACAACTCAGGTGATCTACCAAAGAGCGTCCATATGTTGTGTTAGATCGTCCAAGAAAGCTCACATCGCTTCCTTTCAAGCAGGGAGAAACCTGTCCTTGCTCGGGATTGATGTAGCTAAAACAGAGGTCACAGAAGAGCGCTTTTGCGAAATCGTCGTCACCGTACAAAAGAATCCACGAGCCCTGTTGAATTTGTAGATTCAGGTCGCAAATGGAAGGAGGTAAATTCACTTTATCGAAATGGATTTGATCGCCTGCCTGAGACTCAGGAAACAAGCGAAGTTTCCTGAGCGGCTCGGCCCAGTCTTTTCCCAGCGCCTGAATGGAGCGTGTCCTTAATACAGGTTTCTTCCAGCCAAAGATCACAAGACCCACCTTTACTTTGATGCAGCTGCAAAACCCGCACCACAGCATTTTCGCGACTTGAATCAACGGTCGGCTGGTTAACTAACTGATTTTTAATGAAAAATTTGACTATAACGACAGCTGCCAGGGGCCAGGAGTAGCTGAAAACACAGGCCAATTTGACACTGCGGTGTCAGCTTGGCATTCCTTCTGTCTCTGATTTTCATAGTTTTAACGAGCTGAGTTCACCCTCGAAATCGCTATAATGTACCTATGCTTCAGTTCCTGTTCGTCGCAATAGCTTTGCTTCTTCCACAGATTCCGCGTGCGGAGCCGGCAAGCACGAAGCACGTAACAGCAGAATTGATTACTGAAAGCAATTTTCTTCGCGCAGGCGACAAAGGGGCAGGTGCAAACTGGATTGGGTTGCGTTTGGAGATGCAGCCGCATTGGCATACTTATTGGCGTTATCCCGGAGATTCTGGGTTGCCTACTGAGGTGAGCTGGAAGCTGCCAGCCGGCTGGAAGGTGTATGGACCATACTGGCCTTTGCCTCAACGCATTTTCGTGCCTCCTTTGGTGAACTACGGATTCGAAGGCGAAGCGCTGATTGGATACAAGGTAGAGGTTCCCCGTGACGCAAAATTGGGATTGCATCGATTGTATGCAGAAGCAAACTGGCTAGTTTGTAAAGAAACCTGTATTCCGGAGAAAGTAGATCTCTATCTTGATGTGCTTGTTAGAGCCGGGAATCCGACTCCGGGGGGGCAGGGAAGATTTTTTGCATCTCTCCGAAAAGAACAGCCGTTACCGCTTCCTGAAGGAAGTTCAATTGAAGTCATTTATAAAAGTGGTTATTTGGGCCTGAAATTTGCTGGAATAGAAAGCCCGGGCGAAGTCGATTTTTTTCCTCTTGTTCCCCAATTGTTAAAAGGGGAGGCGGCTCCTACGCGTGAAGGTGACGTGTACTGGCTTGCACTTGCAGATCCGCTGGATAAGAGCGTGTCGTCTCTGTCGGGATTATTAGTGTTTGGTTCCGGTTCTGACCGGAGAGTGCATGAAATCTCACTGCCTGTGGCATTTCCCGCGAATGCTCTTGCTTTAGCACCCAGGGAAAGAGAGTCCGGACCGTCGTCGTGGATCTTGATCTTCTTCGCGTTTCTGGGCGGATTGATTTTGAATTTCATGCCATGTGTTTTTCCAGTGCTCGGAATAAAAGTGCTGGCTCTTGTAAAGCAAAGCCACGGGCATCATAGAAAACTTATTGGCCATGGGCATGCTTATACGGCAGGTGTGCTCACCAGCTTTTTGACGCTCGGAGGTGGCCTGCTGGTATTAAGAGGATTGGGGCAAACCATCGGCTGGGGTTTTCAGCTTCAGCAGCCTGTTTTTGTGGCATTATTAATTCTGCTTTTTTCCTTTGTTACTGCTGATCTTGCCGGTTTTGTTCGCTGGAGCGGATCATGGATGGGGGCTGGAGGAAATCTGGCGAATAAAGAAGGGGCGATGGGATCCTTTTTTACCGGAGTTCTAGCTGTTGTCGTGGCCACTCCTTGTACCGCCCCTTTTATGGGAACGGCAGTTGGGGCTGCAATAGCGGAGCCGGCACTGGTGGTGGCGGTGGTATTCGCGGCGCTTGGGCTGGGCCTTTCTGCTCCATTTCTGGTTCTTTGCTATAAACCATCCCTTCTCGGAATTTTGCCTCGCCCCGGATCTTGGATGGAGCGGATGAAAGAGCTTTTTGCGTTCCCTATGGCGGCAACCGTGATTTGGTTGTTCTGGGTGCTCACTCAGCAAATTGGCTCTGACGGAGCATTGGGTGTTCAATTAGGATTGGTGATCATTGTGTTTTCAGAGTGGGCCCATCGAAATCTGGCCTATCGGGCACTGCGCTGGATCCGCTGGGCTCTGATTATCACTGGAGTGGGGATAGTACTCGGTGGAACTGCTTCCATTCCGCCGCAGCGTGCGGAAGTTCAGTCAAACGGAGCGTGGAAGCCATATAGTGACCGAGCACTTGAGGATGCCTTGAATTCCGGGAAGGCAGTATTTGTGGATTTCACGGCTGCGTGGTGTTTGACCTGCCAAGTAAATAAAAAACTTGTACTTGATAGATCATCGATGCAGGACTTTTTCCGGGAACGGAATGTGGTGCTCCTTGTTGCAGATTGGACAAATAGAAGCTCTGAAATCACAAGGGCACTGGAGCGCCATGACCGTTTAGGTGTTCCGTTGTATCTGGCTTTTAAGCCTGGACAGAAAGAACCCACGATACTTCCGCAGGTGTTAACTTCCGAGATTGTGCGCGAGTCGCTTTCTCCCTGAGTTATTTATACTTTAATAAAAACAAGCATTTGCCTGGTGGGTATTATTAGTTCACCACGAGATTGCCTATGAATCGTACACGGTAAAGGGAAAACCTTCAGAAATTGAAGCATTTGGCCGATCTAGCCTCAGGAAGGGGCGGAGATATCCAGCATGTTTCGATTAAATAAAACTTGTCGAGTAAGCCCTTTGCTGATGGTGGCTGCTGCTCTCTTCCTGGCGGGCTGCGAGGTGGGGTCCGCTACAAAGGGAAAATCGCCCTATCGAGCGCCTTCAAGTGGAACCTCGGGGGTGGCTCCGAGTGCTTCAACCGCCGAAGTGGCCACAGCCTTTTCAGTTACTATTACTGTGAAAGACAAGAGTGGATTTGGAATCCCTAACGTTGTTCCTGTGGTGACTGCTTCTCAAGCGGGTACGGGAAGCACTGGTGTAACCTCAGGTGGATGTGGCTCGACGGATAGAAAAGGCATTACATCCTGTACTCTAACGGCAAATCTTCCCGGTGATTACACCGTTTCAGTGGTTTCTCCCGTGCAGATCACCGCTGCGGGCACTGTTACTGTAGAGGCCCTTCCTCGAAGCCTGTCTTTTTCTGCAACGATGTCTACTACCGCAGGTTCGAGTACTGCATTGGCTACACAGCCGATCGTTTCGGTGCTTGATAAGGCCGGGAACGTAATTACCACTTCCACTGATAACGTAACTCTCAGTTTGACCTCCACTACCTCCACATCGGGCGGCACAGCTACCCTTGCCGGCGTTTTGACCGTTGCAGCAGTAGCCGGCGTTGCGGATTTTGCGGGAAGTGGGGTGGCTGTTGACTTGGTTGGCGGCTATACCCTTACGGGCACTCTGACACATGCTACTACTGGCACCATTACAGCAACCAGCTCTACTATTACGATTTCCGCTGGAACGGCTACAAAACTTGGCTTCACAACTAGTCCATCTACTCCGACGGCTTCAAATGTGGCTTTTACTACCCAACCGATAGTGGCTGTTCAGGATGCAGCCGGAAACACTGTTACTTCGGGGGCCGCTTGCATAATAACCATGAGTTTGCAGAATGGAGCTGCAACCGACAACCTTTTTGGAACAATCGCTAAGACTGCTGTCTCAGGCGTGTCAGATTTTGCAGGATTGGGTCTTAGAGTTGATACTACTACAGGCGGAAGCACTTACTATCTGACTGCATCTGCCAGTGGTGCCTGTGCACCTCTGACTTCTGCGGACTCATCGACTTTTACTGTAAATTTATCCGGGCTTCCCAGCACACTCTCCGTCACACAGGCTCCCAGTGCTTCTCCGCTTAATAAAGCATGGCCTACGCAGCCAATTGTCAAAGTGCTCGATCCCGATGGGATTTTGGTGAGTGGCGACAATACCACTGTGGTTACGCTTGCGAAGACGGCGGGACCTGCTGGTGGGACGATCGTTGGATCTACCAGTCTTACCGTGGTGAATGGCGTGGCCACCTTTAGTGGGCTCAAGACCACTGGGGTTGCAGGTGATTCGGGAACCTACACCTTGGGGTTCACTGGAACAAACCCCGGTTTGACAATTACGGGCGCGTCGGTGAATCAATCTATAAATGAAAATGGATTAACTCCGGCAAAGCTGGCGTTCAGCGTTCAGCCGCAGAATGTTGCCATTCGCCAGCCAATGCAATCCATAGTGGTAGAAACCCAGGATGCTAATAGCTATTTTTGTTTTAATGACACTGCGTCCTCCGTAACGCTGAATTTCGTGTCGGGTCCAGCAGGTTCATCGATGTACGAGCTAGGAGCTCCTGTTGGCGGTGCTGGAAGCTCCACTGGAGCCAAGACTGTTGTAAATGGCCAGGCTTCCTTTCCTGGTATCTCTTTTGATGTCGCGGGAACCTATGTAATTCGTGCGGACTCTGTTGGCTTGACCTCTGTTACAAGTTCTACGTTTGCAATTTCAAGCTATACGGCGGCCGACAATTTGAGCTTTTCAACGCAGCCAGCAGACGCAGTGGGAGCTAGCCCTGCTGAGCCCTGGACCACTCCGCCAGTCGTGCGAGTAAGAGACGTCTATGGAAACCTGGTAACTGGCGACAATGACACGGTGGTTACTCTCGACTGTGTAAGCCCGCTGGGATGTTCTCTCTTGGGAACAACTTCCGTAAAAGTAGTGAATGGCGTGGCAGACTATACAGGCACAAACGTGCGGGCGGATGTAACGGTTTCCACCTCGAACATCGTCATTCGAGCGACGTCATCGCCGTCTCTGAACTCGACTACAAGTACTGCCTTCACGCAGCAGTAATGATTCCTTAGCAAGAATTCAGGTTCAGAGAACTGTCTCACGCCCGAAGAGCATGTCATCGTTCTCGGGGAAATCTATATTCTGATGAAGGCCTCTGCTTTCCTTTCTCATTTGGGCGCAGGTTACGATCAGGTCGGCTACTGTAATGAGATTTCGAAGTTCGACAAGATTCTTGCTCAGCTTTCGTTCCCACCAGCACTGATGAATTTCCTGTTTTAAATTCGCAATTCGTCGGGCAGCGTAATCCAGCCTTCGATTGGAGCGGACAATCCCAACGTAGTTCCACATCAACGTGCGAATCTCATCCCAGTTGTGGGTAATGATCACTTCTTCTTCTTCCGCTTTAGCAAAGCCATGGTCCCAGGCCGGAATCTCGAGCCGATCTTGCTCATTCAGTGCTTTCGCCCAGTTAACCGCATGGGCGGCCGCGCGATGGGAGTAAACTGCCGCTTCCAGCAATGAGTTGGATGCCAGGCGATTGGCTCCATGGAGCCCCGTATGTGCGGCTTCACCAGCCACATAAAGACCCTTGATGGCAGTGAGGCCATCTTGGTCACATTTCACTCCTCCACAAGTGTAATGGGCGGCGGGCACTACGGGTACCGGCTCTTTTGTAAGATCGAAACCAAATTTGTCACAGGTGGCAGTGTTGTGAGGAAAGTGAGTCCGAACGAAGTCGGAGCCTTTGTGGGATATGTCCAGATAAACGCATTCATCGCCCCGTTGTTTCATCTCTTTATCGATGGAAAGAGCCACAATATCACGAGGGGCGAGTTCCGCTAGTTCATGATACTTCGGCATGAATCGCTCGCCAGAGCGATTCACCAGATAAGCACCTTCGCCTCTAAGAGCTTCCGAAAGAAGGGCGCTCTTCGCCTGCGGGTGAAAAAGGCATGTTGGATGGAACTGGACAAATTCCATGTTGGCGACATGTGCCCCAAGGCGATAAGCCATCGCGATTCCATCGCCGACCGCTGTGTCGGGATTTGAGGTGTATTTATATACCTTCCCTGCTCCGCCAGTCGCTATCAGTGTGGCTTTTGCATGAACGGGATAAACAGAATTTGAGTCCAAATCCAAGAGATATGCGCCAAGGCAAGTGGATCCATGTACGGAACGAATGTGCTGAAGCTTATGGTCACTAACGAGATCTACGGCTACTGTGCCGGTTCTGATTTCAATATTCGGATTAGCGCCGGCTCTTGTAATCAGTGCTTTTATAATGGCGCGCCCGGTTTGATCATCGCTATGAAGAATCCTTCTGCGTGAATGGCCTCCTTCTCTTGTGAGGTCATACTCATGGTCTCCATTACTGGATCGAGTGAATTCCACTCCGCGACGAACAAGATCGCGAACGCGCTCCGGCCCTTCGGTTACCACGATACGAACTGTTTCGGGATTGGCAATGCCGCCGCCCGTGCTCATCGTGTCATCGAAATGACTATTGATTTCGTCTTCACCATGCATGGCGGCTGCAATACCGCCCTGAGCCCACTGTGTGGCGCTCTCGAATGGATCTTTACTCTTGGTAATGATCAGAACGCGTGAGCTCGGCCACCTCTCACTGAAATCAAGGGCGAAATTCAGGCCCGCCAGGCCGGTGCCTAATACAAGGGCATCGAACTTTTCTGCTCTGCGCATAAGGGGACTTGTATAATAAGCCCGTGTGGAGTGGAATAGCCCTAGGGGGGATGCGGTGAGAATATCTTTGTTGCTTGGAACGATTACCCTTTTCCTGGCTGGAACCCTTTTTTATGCGGAGCGAAAAAGAGGTGAAAACTACGAAAACTCTCTGACCTCGACCGTTGAAAGAGTTCTTCGGGCGGAGAGCAGATCTTTAGCGGGACGCCTGGAGGAGGCTGCGCTCAAAGCGGATCGCGACGCATTGATTACCGCAGCCCGACATAGGAAAAAACCTCCTCTCCGAACATTTTTAAGCGACACGTCTCTTGCGGAGCCGAACGCTCCCAAGTGGGTAATAGTGGCAGGGAGGCGGATCCGCGCGGCGGGGGTGCTGGAAGATGCGCTCTTGGAAGAGGCGTTGGAAAAACATCTCAAGCACAAAGAGCGCTTTTCTCTGCAAGGATCCCGGGGGAAATACTTTCTGTTTGTGAAAGGAAACCTTGCTACGGGCCAGCCTTATGCCATGGCTTACGCGCCGGAGTCTTTTTTTTCAGCGTTTCAGGCCAGTGAAGGTCTTCGAGTCTGGATTGCGGGGAGGGATGGTACGGTAATTTTTCACCCCCTTCATCGATTCATCGGATCTAACGTTTCGAATCTCAAACCGGTAGCTGCTGGACTGCAGCGCCTTGGTGCCGGACGCTCCGAGCAGTTCACAGAGCGCTATCTAGGAATTGAGGGGAAGGACGCCTTGGGTTCCTGGACTACACTTCCCAACCAGGGATTGTTGGTGGCTTCAGAGTGGCCACGAGATCCGGGATCCGGAGCTGTGTGGTCGTCGCTGTTTTGGGCGGCCTTGTTGTGCTCCGGATTGGGATTCGGGTTCATGGGCGTGGGGCTAGCGAGGGTACGAAAGCCCGGATCTGATAGTACACGTGAGCGGGTGTTTGATGAAAACAGGCTTGATGACGATGCTATGGAGTACCTGGAGAAAGCTAAAATAGCCGCTGACGAGGCGTTGGAGTTTGCCAGGGCACAGGAAGGTTTGGCTGACCAAGCAAATCGGGAACGCTCTCGATTCGCCGCACAGGTGCGACAGCTTGAGTCGAAAATCAGCCTATTAGAAACCTTTCAGGACAAAGTACTTCCGCTGATAATGGGAAAACAGGTCTGGAACGAGCTTGCTTCGCTGGCAGTGGAAAACGCTCCGGGACTTACTTTTACGGTCTATCGATATTCTCCCTCCAGCTACTCGTTGGTACCGGAAGCTTGCTTTGGCGGCGCAGGACTTACTGAGAATGGACTGTCCTATCTAAATGACACTCGGATCTTTATTGGAAGCTTGAGCTTTCTGCCTACCGTGTTAAAAACGGAAGCATTTAATAAGTGGAATCGCACACGCGAACGCTTAATGCCTCACCTTCATGCCGAGTTCAGAGTGTTCCCATTCCAAACGCAAATCGCAAAAGGGGCTATAATAGCGATTTTCGATGAGAGGATGAACGAGGCAGGCGAGCTTGAAGATACCTTTCTTGTCCTCGATCAACTTGTGAGAAGAACAGGCAGTTTTTGCGATAGCATTACCCCCCTGTTACAATCGACTTATGCTTTCAAATCGGCTTCCCAAGCAGCTTCCGGGACGACCCTGGCAGGTGCGCCAGACGGCGCTGGAAATCGATCTCGGCCATCTTAAATCGAATTTTAAAAAACTCTCCGCTCGCGCGGATAACGCTCGCCTGTTGGCGATGTTGAAAAGCGATGCCTATGGGCATTCCATGAAGGAAGTGCTTCTCGCGCTGGAGAGTATCCCCGGAACAAAGTTGAACGGTTTCGGAGTGGCCAATGTGGAAGAGGGAATCGAGGCCAGGAGAGCAGGTGCTATCCGGCCAATTTACGTTCTTTCGGGGATTCAGTTTTATGACGGTGACCTTCATCGTTGCCTGAAGACTGTGAATCTGATTCCCGTAATCGGATCCTTAAGGGTGCTGAAACAACTTGCTTCAACTTTGAAGTCGCTTAAAGCACAGCAGGCTGTTCATTTAAAACTAAATACAGGCATGAATCGCCTCGGGATTGATCCGGGTGAACTTGATGCGTGCCTTCGTATTTTATCTTCAAACAAAAATATTCGGGTTGACGGAATCTTAAGCCACTTTTCTGCTGGCGAAAAAAAAACGAGCTCAATTACAAAGTCTCAAGTGGCGAGTTTCCGAGAAGTCATGTCTCTGTTCAAAGAGCAGGGAATTGAGCCGAAGTTCATGCATATGGCGAACTCTTCCGGGCTGTCTTCAGGGGTTTTCCCTGAGGGGAATTTATCGAGGGTGGGATTGCATCTCTATGGATTGGACGATCAGGAGCTGAAGCCTGTGGCTAGTTGGACCGCTCAAGTATATCACATCCGAGATATTGGAAAGGGAAGCGCCGTTGGTTATGGGCCCCACTTTCGTGCCCGTCGAAAAATGAAGATGGCCGTGCTGGGGGTAGGATATGGTGACGGTTATCGAAGAGCATTGTCCAATCGGGCGGAAGTACTTATTCGAGGAAGGCGATGCCCGGTAATTGGTGCAATTAGCATGGACTTAACAACAATAGATGTAAGTGCGCTTCCTTCTGTTACCGTAAATGATCGAGTTACTTTGATAGGAAAAGATGGAGGAGAGCAAATTACCGCCGGAGAGTTAGCTTCCCATGCTGGGACTATTTCATACGAAATTTTGACCGGCATTTCGGCCAGGGTGCCAAGGATATTTCTAAATGGATGAGTCACAAGATTTAGGCTGGCTCATCCGGGATAACAGCAACCGGGTCAGGGGGCCCTTCAAGCACGCTGAAATCGTCCAGCTCATAAAAAAGGGACAGCTCAAGGGAAAAACTGAAATTTCCAGGGCCAATTCATATTGGTTTGCCATAGAGGAAAAAACGGAGTTGGGGCGTTTCTTTCCTGAATTCAATGGTGGGAAGCCTCCTCCTGAGGCGCCTACTCAGATGACTGCTACTCTGACCGAGGCTGACATTCAAGACCGCGTGGATATTACAACTTTCACGTCCTTGAAGCCCACCCAGGAAAGCGAGGGCAAGCTAGGGTCCCCAGAAGGGCTGACGTCGGGAACCGGGCAGATCGAATGGCTGAATGATGAGTTCGCACAGGAATTTGGTGATGATTTAGGTGTAACCATTTCAGTGCAGACCGATGCTTCCGCTCTTAGGCAGACTCCGAACGAGATCCCTGGAGCGCCCTCTCCTGATGCGGATCCGGTAGTTCAGCCGGAAATAAATCCTGACGATGAGAAAACTCATCCTGCGATCAGTGAGGAGAAAGCCAAGCAGCAGGAGATGCTTCGCAGAGCGACTGTGAAAGCAGATACCTTGCCCAGTGAACATAAGAGCTTTCAGGGAGACAGGCCAAAACCCATAGATACGTTGATGCGAGCGCGCAGCTCTGGTGGGCAGGTGCCTTCGCAGTCGTCTCACGTGATCAATGTGCCGGTAGAACCGGAACCGGCTCCAAAAATGTTTTTGGAAGAGCCTGATGCCAAATCCGAGGAAAATAAGCGCAGAAAAAAGTTGTTGATTGGCATTACGGCTGTTTTTCTGGCGGTGATTGCAGTGGGTTTAGTGTTCTTTTTGGTATCGAACGCCGATAAGCGAAAAGGATCCATCGAACCGGTACGACCGGCACGAAAAGGAGAGGAAGCTTTTACTGCTGTAAGGCAGGCGATCATTCTATTTGATCTCGAAGGGGCCAGAGGTGCACTTACTGAACTGGAGC
The DNA here is from genome assembly GCA_964612065.1 of uncultured Bdellovibrionales bacterium. GTDB lineage: Bacteria > Bdellovibrionota > UBA1018 > CAIPTA01 > CAIPTA01 > JAKFYM01. The sequence goes on from CAZTCD010000001.1 coordinate 25,801, forward strand.
AACAACCAAATTCCAGATCGGATGCCTCTCTATCTCTCGCCCAGGCGATTGTAAAAAAGGAATTTCTGTTTGACGTAGAGGGAGCTTTGAGTGCCTTGCAAATCGCGAAAGGGCAAGTCAAAGCGAAGCGAATCGAGGCTGAGGTAGACAACCTCCTGGCCGTTTATAGTTTTGATCGGGATCCCGCTTCCTCTTCCGAAATGCTGAAGCGCAATCTTGAGAGCTGGAAAGAGGATCCGGTTTTCAAATATAACCTCGCGCTCAGTATGCTGCGCACCGGCCGTCCTCAAGAGGCTATTCCGGTTCTGGATGCTTTGTTAAGCGACCTTTCAGGCGACAACGCTCTAATCGAGGATGCTGCTTTAGTGCAAGGATGGGCGTTGGAGGCCCACTGTGGGGGGGGATCGCGTGATTTGATTTGCCGAAGAGGAACCGACGCAGAGTCTTTTTACGAACGAGCGCTACAAGCCAATCCTTATTCGGCGAAGGCTCGGTTGGGATTGGCTCTGCTTAGAATGAGAAGGGGGGGAATAAGAGCATCGGAGGGTGACTTTCGCGCGTTTCTCGACTCCGCCCTTGAGCTTGACCCACCTTCCAGAATCAATAATTTTCGAAAACTTGCGAATTCCGACTTTTTTATATTCGCGCACAATCAGATCGTGGAACTGAATACGCCTGGCCAAGCCGTGACTAAACCTTCACCGATTGTAATGGCAGCCGATGCAATCATCTCGAGCATGCAGCTAAAGACTTCCGAGGCGGGCAAGATTCTTGATACTGCATTGTCTGCGGCGCCAGGGGATCCGAACGTACTTAAGGCGCTTGCTTATCTACGTTGGAAAGAGGGGCGTCTAAATGAGTTGGTGGAGGCATTGAAGGATCTTCGGGATCGGAACAGTTTTGCAGTGAACTTGATGCTTGGCAAGGCGTACTCCAAGCTTAGAAAGCGCCAGCTCGCCGAAAAACACTACAGGTCATTGGTAGATGGTTTCCCTAACCGTTCGGAGGGGCACTCCCTTCTCGGAGATCTGCTTCTTGACGACCCTGCGAAAGCAGAGGAAGCAAAAGCGGAGTTCCAGTTGGCACTGAAAAAAGATCCCCTGGATCTCACGGCTTGGCGAGGTCTTCAGAGAGCTGGCGCTCCAATCGTACTATCTCCAGAAATTCAGAAAAATCTTCCGTATTGAGGTTTGCTTGCTACACCCATTTCACGCAGCATTTTATTCGGCTAGAAATCGGCAACAGCTTGCTCAACTTGTAGTTTCAGATCTAGATACAACCGAGCATCTCTGGGGGGGGCGAGATTCGAGCAAGTCATTTCGAAATGTTCTTGTTGGTGCAACTGAACACCGGGGCGAGATATGGCAGGCATGGATCAGTAGTGGAGAGGTAGATTTAGCGGATGATGATGGATTTTATGTGCTCCATCAAAGTCAGCGATTGGAGGGGAGATTAATAGACAGGTGGGCCCTGTACGGAGCTATAGGTGTTGAAGACCAGGGATTGTTTATCCATGAGGACGTGTTGCCGGAGGGCGTGGAGCGGGCCAGGCAAGGAACTGAAGCCTGCGAGAGTGACTTGGCGCCAATTTTTGTCGGGTGCGAGGAAAGCAAGGGGCTTTTGCTCCGAGAGCTTCTCTCGTCCTATTGTCGGGAAAGGAAACCTTTTCTAAGATTCGAGACATTGGAACAAGGGGCACACACGGTTTGGGTGATGGATGGTGCAGAGGCAGTTCGTCAGGCAAAGGAACTCTTCGCTGGGACGCCACTTTTCTTGTTGGATGGCCATCATCGTCTCGCCGCAGCCAGGGAAAACTTTCGTCTGGGCATGGGGGATGGGCGTATCCTGGCCTGTGTGTGTTCCATGGCTCCTTCGGATACGTTGATCCTGCCAATTCATCGTGCTGTAAACTATGAGAGATGGATGCTTCCAGACGCGCTTTTTGCTGATTTGGTGAGGTCGGGCTGTAAGCTGACTGAGTTAGACTCTTTGCGCGTGTCCGGAATAGCGGACTATTTGAATGGGCATCACTCGAGCGGCCCGTATTGTATAGTGCAGCACTCTCATTCGACGAAACCCACCTTGGTGGAGTTGCCTGCGGTTTTATCTCTGCCAGAACAGCTGGCAGACCTTTCGGTGGCGGCTTTAGACACCGGAGTTTTGGGTGAGCACCTTCAAGCTACCGTAATGCCCGTGCCAAGTGTGGATATGGCTCTGCAGCAGCTGGCACTGGATCAGGCTCAGGCTGCATTTTTTCTTCCAGCCAGTAGCCCTGCTCAAGTTCGATCAGTAGCACTTGGAAAGCTTCGGATGCCGAGGAAAAGTACTAGGTTCGTTCCGAAACCTGCTTTGGGGCTTCTTTGCCGTCCGTGGACCTCGACTGGATAATTCTAAAAAAAGCGATTTGATGAGGTCCCGATGATCAACTTCGCCCTAAGCGAAAGTAAATTTCGCGGATCAGATTTTTTCCAATCGCTTCATTTAGTTTTCTCTGGATTAGGTGGCGCTTCGAAGTAAGCTCCGTGGTCCAGATGGGGTGTTTGGTTTCGACGAATAAAATGCCGTTTTTGAAGCTAACAGGCACTGCTTGTCTGGAAACGTCGTTTCCCACAGCTTTTGGCCATGCTCCAAATACCGCGGTTTCATCTCCAAGCTGTTTGGGCATTTTTTCCGAAAAGAACCCCTTAAGAAGGTCACCGATTTTTGTTGGCTGAAGATTTTTTCTCGGAGGTTTCATAGCCATGCATTTTTGTACCAATCAACCTATGGTATAGACAAGGCATGCTATTTTGGAGGGAGTTTACGCTTTGCGCAATAATGGGCTTATTGGTAGGCCATGGTTCTGGCTGTGCGTATCGACTTCAGGGAGCTCATAATCCTCTTAAAGAGCTGGGAATTGAGAGAATTTATGTGGAGGGATTCCGTAACTCCACGTATCGACCAGGTATTGAGCATCTTTTTACTACGGCAATGATTCGGGAGATCGGTCGAGCTAAAGCCTTTAAGCTTGTTAATTCGGCTAAAGAAGCAGATGCGGTACTTTCCGGAACAATCACCGGGGCTGACTCCTCTCCAGGTTCTACCAAACAGGTCACCGTGGATCGGCGTGCTGTAGGAGTGGTCGTGGAGTACAATGCCAGCGTGGTGTGTGCCGTTGAACTACGTGATCGAAGGAACAAGATCGTCTTTTCTCAGAGTGTTACTGCCAGTAAGATTCATCCTGGTTCGGCACAATTGGGTGATGCCGGAGCAACCGCGCCTTTGATTAATGACTCAGAGCAGAGGCTTGCTATACATTTTCTTGCATCGCAGATGATGGCATCTGTCTATCAGAGGATGATCGATACTTTCTAAATGGCCAACATTAGCGAAAGCAAATTGAAAGAAGAGCTGCACAAGGGCCGTTTGCGCTCATTGTATTTTCTTGTGGGTAGCGATGCATTCAAACTCGACTATTATGCCGAACAGGCACTCCGAGTGCGCTTTCCGGATGGCCAACCAATACTTCGGGAGATTGTGTACGGGGATGAAGTGGATCCGGCTACGCTATTGGATAGCGCGCGAACCCTTTCATTGTGGGATCCCCATAAGTTTATTTTGGTTAGGCAGAGCGAGCGCATCTCTGCGAAAACGTGGGAAGCATTGCTGCCCTTTTTAGAGATGGAGTTTGATCGTTGTACTGTGTTTTTTCAGTGCGCAAAAATTGACGGAAGAATGAAGTTTTTCCAAGCGCTCTCGAAAGCTGGAGAGCATGCAGTGCAAGTGAAACTCGACCCCAGTTCTGGTGGGGAGTGGAATAAATGGCTTCAGGCTTTTCTTAAAGATACCGGAAAAGAGATTTCGGATGAGGCTAGACCGATACTTCAAGAGTGGACTGGTGATTCTTTGATCGAGTTGAAGCATCTCGTGGATCGAGCGGCTCTTTTTGCAGGTGGCGCCGATGAAATTCGCCGTGAGCATATTTATGCTGTTGGCTACAAGGCTAATCCTGAGGATGTCTTTCGACTGAGTGGTGGAATATTGTCCGGAGATCGGGCGGCGGCACTTGTGATGATGGAAACCCTGATGAGGCAAGGGGAAGAGCCGATTGCTCTAGTGGGTATTTTGGCCAGACAGTATCGTTGGTTGCTTGGAATTCTTGCGCTTCGGGCTGAGGGCAAAGGTGATCAGAGTATTGCCTCCGAATGTGGAATATATCCGGGCGCTGCCAAATTGCTTTTTCCAGCCTCCAGGCGTCTTGGTGGCAAAGGTGTGGTGAAGAGCCTTGTTGCGCTGGCCGAGGCGGATCACATGTTGAAAAGTTCCAGGCTGCCACGAGAGCACGTGCTTACCAAGCTGGTTCTTACGCTTACAGCCTAAATTCGAGATTTCGGAATCGAAAAAACGAAACCGCCGGCATATTGCCGGCGGTTTGCTTATTTCAGGTTGCTTACCTACCGTAAAAACTACTTCGAAGCAGCGGTACCCGAAATGGCTTTATTCCGGGCGCGGTGGATTCTCGACATCTTGCGCGCGGCACGTCCCTTTGGAATAGTTCCTTTTTGGGCGGCTTTGGCCAATGCGGACACTGCTTTGGAAACTGCTTCGGCAGCGGCCTTGGCGTCCGTCTTAATGGCATCCATAGCCTTGGACGCTACCGTTTTCACGGTGGCACGACCAGCGCTACGGCGGGCATGACGTTTGATGTTTTGGCGGTTGCGCTTCTCAGCGGATTTTACATTAGCCATTTCTTACTCCTCGTCAAAGTTCGAAGAGGAAGGAGACCATGGATCATCATCTTCGTCTTCGTCAGTGTCATTCTCGTTATACTCTTCCCAGCTTTCCGTTTCTTCGTCCTGGTCAACGTCTCGGTCTTCATCCAGACCCATATCGCGATTCTTCTCTTGATACTGCTGGGCTTTGAAAAGAGACGCACCAGCAACGCCCACGCCAAGGCCAGTAGCGGCGGAGGCGATGCTCTTCAGGTTATCGGTCTTGGATGCTTTCTTGGGAGCTGCGGCTTTCTTAGGGGCAGCTTTTTTGGTCGCTTTCTTAGCGGTTTTTTTAGGGGCAGCTTTTTTGGTCGCTTTCTTAGCGGCTTTCTTAGCGGTCTTTTTCACAGGCTTCTTGGCTTTCTTAGCGGTCTTTTTCGTCGCCTTTTTTGCGGCCTTCTTTGCGGTTTTCTTGGCAGCTTTCTGGGCTTTTTTCTTGGCCATGGGCTCTCCTAACAGTCCTGAAATAGAGTTGAAAGATGAGTGAAATCGCCCCTAGTCTTCCCATGGGATAGGCCAATTTACAAGGGGCTAATGCCGCACTTTACCTAGGTCATCCTGGATACGGCCAGCGCCTCCACCGGCATCAAATCGAGAGAAAGGATTGCTCCAGTTGGTGTCGGGGCTCACGGGGTCATTCGTGCCAGTGCCACCAGCGGCCAAAGACCGAAATGAGATGAAACGCACAGAGTAACCGGAGCGTCCGATATCCGGACCCAGCTCAGAATTCATAGGGATATTACCAGGGGGTTGCAGATCCTGGTCTCTGGCCGTTTTCTGGTTGTTCCAGGAGGTAAGCTGGCGTCTCTGGGCGTTCGGGGTTGCGGCAACCGTATAACGCTGCCCAAAGGCCTTCACGTATCCTAATAGGTCCCTTTCGTCGTTGAGGAGGGGGTCGGGAATATAGTGGTTTACCACCTGATTTTGGCTCTCCAGGTAGCCAAATAGAATGGCCCATTTGGCATCGCTCATTACGCCGTTAAGGAAGGATCCGAACTTTCCTTCCAGAGTGCCGGCGTCGGCTGGGCCCCCGTTCAGGTACTCTGCTACCCGCAGGCGAAGAAAGCCCAAGCCAGCATTGGAGTTTACGGGGAAGAGAGGGGCGGCGAGGGTGAAAAATTTGCCCTCATAAACGGGGTTATCCTCAAAGAGGCCGATCTGCTCAGGTTCATTATAGTTGGCAGGAACCGTGTAATATCCGACTTCCCAGGGTGCATAAGCCCCTGAGAGCCGAGGTCCTAAATCGAGGCGATCTAGAGAGCGCATGGCTCCATTGATGTAGCCCAGGTGGGCATTGGTGGTAAATCCGCCAGCCTGGGAGTCCGAGTCGGTGTTGGACACAAGTGGATTGGGAAACCGGGCCGAAGTTAGGGTGTTTAGAATTTCCCCCTGGGTAGTTTTGCCCAGTGCGATCATTTGATGAAATTCGGTTTCGTCATCGTGGGAGAGATCTTTGCCAATACGGGAACCAAAGGGTTTGGCAGCTGAGTAGGCCGAGAGGGTTACGATTCCGTTGCCGCCAAAAGGAGAAAACAGAAGCCGAGCCTTTGCCTGAAGACGCACAGCATAGTAGGTCACCAGCCCTGGATACTTCGACACGCCAAAGGGGAAATGAGGAATAACCCTGTTTTCTCGGTACTGAAAACAGTCTCCGCGGTCCAATTGGCCTCGAGTTTCGAACTTGGAGTTGGCCACTGTTACTCTCGCGAACTGATCTTTGAACTTCACGAGGACCGGCGGGTTCTGGATAAATCGGTTGTCAAAACCGGCCCCTGTACTTGGAGCGCCGGGCTGGCTGGGAATGAGTTCGGTCATTTCAATATTTGCGAAGATCCCGTTGTCTCCCCCGATTCCAGGAAGATTGTTTTTTGCACTGAGGTAGGCCTGAATCGGGCGTTCATAGTAGTCGAGAGTTTTTCCGCCCCCTTGTGCTGCGTTTCTCAGGGCTCCCATCGTTTCTTCTGTAACGGTGATCGATCCTACGCCTTCATTTGCGAGATTTAGATTTAAGGCTTCTTCATAGTTGTCGATTCGGGCTCTAAGAATGGCTTGTCGGGGCAAAACACCTACACGCTCAAGGCCATTTGTGAAAGGAAATGGATCTTCCGTATCACGTCCGATAGTGAGCATGGCGTCAGCCCCTTGAATCGGGCTCAAATTGAACAGCCAGGAAATCAGGAACTGCTGGTTGATTTCGGTTCTGCCTAGGCAGTCCGCGATTTTCTTTTCGATGATTTGGTTGGTTGCCGAACGAACCGCGGCCACAATAGGATCTGCCACACCCCAGGATCCGCCGCCCTGAAACTCAGGAATCCCGGGAACTCCATTTTTTTGACAGTAGTTGTTGGTAGCTTCGAAGATTTTGCACACGGATGGCAAAAATGGCCCGCCAGTTTCGTTGGTATTTTCCCTTGGATCAACAAACGCGAAGTCATGCCGGTCGTCCCCAGGGTGCTGAACGCACATAGGAATTCGGCGCCCTGTGAAATCGAAGGGGAAGCAGGGCATGGCTTCGTAGTTCCCTCTAATGGTATAATAAAACATAAATTCTTTGAGTGCCCGGCGCATCTCCCAATTCAGGTATCCCACGGCCGTGAGCTGGCGGGCCTGAACGGCAGCTCCTGAATAGGAGGCGGCGTCGGCCGCATTCTGCAAATTGATCTTTGCATGAACGAGCATGCCTACGTTCGTTGTGAACGCGAACATGATGATCATCGTAAATATAAACAGGGCCATGAACAGTGATGTCTGGCCGCGCTCATCCCTGAGCCTTCTTATGCGCATTATTGTGAATTTTATAATTGCCCGAGATTGGGGTCAAAAACTCTTTCGATACTGCATCGTGGCCGCATCATGGGGTGGTGATTGCACACTGCCACAGGAGGCAGATTCAGGGAGCTTTCGTCGAGAACGAGGAAGTAGCCTGGCTTTTCCAGCTGGCCGAGAATCGAATCAAAGGCAGAAAGGTTTCCTTGCCGAATTTTACTGGCCAGGTGGCTTGAAACGCGCACTTGAGGAAGATGGGAAAGCGCTTCAGAGAGCGGCCGGAGCGGTAATTGCTCGAATTCCATATCAAGGGCGGAGTCCAAAGTGAGGGCATCTGCTACACGGAAAGAGGATGAGGCGGTACGCCTAAGTGCGGTAAGGTGAGCGCAGGTTCCAGCTGCCATAGCCAAATCCGCAGCAAGGGCTCTTACATAGGTGCCTCCAGAACAGCGCACCCGGAACTTCATGATCTGAGCGGTTGCTTCAAGCACTTCTAATTCGCGTATGGTCACTTCACGAGCAGGTATCTGTACCTCCTCGCCCGCACGTGCATACTCATATAGCGGCTTTCCCTTCACCTTGATGGCGGAATATGCAGGCGGAGTCTGTCTCACAGTGCCTGTCCAGCTCTTGGCGAACTCCTGCCATTCCTCACGCGAAAGGTTTTCGCTCTCGCAGCGATTTACTACTTCTCCGGTTAAATCACCTGTATCGGTTTCCGATCCCAGCGTGGCTTCGGCCTCATATTCCTTTTCGCCCTCCAGCAGAAAGCGAGCCACTTTCGTTGCCTCGCCAGTGAGAACAATCAAAAGGCCTGTAGCGAACGGGTCTAGAGTTCCCCCGTGACCGATTCGCTTAAATCGAAATTTTCTCTTTAGTCGATTTGTGACATCAGCCGAAGTAATCCCTGCTGGCTTGTCGATCAGGAGGATGCCTGGCTTTCTGCCGACATCCATCGAAGATGAGGTCATTCTCCGTCCTTCGACTCATCCGATTTCATGTCAAGAGACTGAGATTCCCGCAGTTTGCGGGTTTCATCTTCTATCTTTGCCGCTTCCTGAAGCGCCTTTCCTACTTCAGCAGCTCGATCAAATCCTCGATCAAATTTGAAGGCAGGCACCGGGTGCAGCTTCATTGGCAGGCGCTTGATAAGTAGGCGGTGAATAAACTTGGCGCTTCGGTTTAAGGCGGCCAATGCGGATTGAACATCCTTGTCAGCTTCGTTTTTACCCATGAAAGCCACCCACACCGTGGCGTTTCTCACATCGTCAGAAAGCTCAACGCCGGAAACCGTGATGAAGCCCACTCTTTCCACGTCGGGATCGCTGAGATCTTTGCGAAGAATCAGAACAAGCTCGTCGCGAATGCTGCTGGCGATCTGTAAGTTGCGCCTTTTGGGTTCAGTCAAGCGTGCCTCACAGCGTCTGTTTTACGAGTTCAACGTGATAGACGTTGATTAAGTCGCCTGGCATATACTTCTCAAAATCCTCAACACCGATACCGCATTCCTGGCCCTTGATGGTTTCGGAGGCGTCATCCTTGAATCGCTTAAGCGACACGACTTTTCCCTCGGCAACCACGTCTTTGCCGCGAATTACTCTGGCAAACTCGTTGCGTACGATTTTGCCGTCAAGAACCACAGATCCGGCAACGGTGCCAAGCTTGGAAACAGTAAACACCTGTTTAACCTCGGCTTTCCCGATCTGGGTCTCTTTGCGCAAGGGTTCAAGGAGGTTCTCCATTGCCGTACGCACTTCATCCAGCAACTGGTAAATAATGGAGAAATAACGAACGTCCACTTTTTCTCGTTTAGCGATGTCACGAGCCTTGTTGTCTGGCTTTGCGTTGAAACCCAGAACCAATGCATTGGCGCTTTTGGCAAACAATATATCGTTCTCGTTAATTACGCCTACGCCACTTTGAATCACTTTGGCTTTAACTTTTTCGCTGTGAATTTTTTCAATGGATTCTTTAATCGCTTCAGCAGATCCGAATACATCCGCCTTTACGATCACATTCAATTCTTTCACTCCAGGGGTAGATCCCTTGGAAATAAGCTCTTCGATAGTGAGGGGCTTGGGAGCATTTGCGGCTGCTTTGTCAGCCTGTTGCTTCAGCCGGCGGGTATTCGCCACTTCACGAGCATTTTCTTCGTTGGCAACGGCGTTAAAGGTATCGCCTGCCATCGGTACTTCATTCAGGCCGATGATTTCCACGGGGAAGCCTGGTTTAACTTCAGTAACACTCTGGCCTCGGTCATTCGTCATCGCCCTTACGCGTCCGTAAGCCGTGCCCACCACTACGTAGTCGCCCGTCTTGAGGGTGCCTTTGTGTACAAGTAAATCCGTAACAATGCCGCGGCCCTTTTCCATTCTGGCTTCCAGCACAACGCCTTCAGCAGACCGATCCGGGTTTGCTTTCAATTCAAGAACCTCGGCCTGGAGTTTGATGGTTTCAAGGAGTTCTTTAAGGCCGGTTTTCTTGGTGGCAGATACAGGAACAAGGGGAACCTCGCCGCCCCATTCCTCTACAAGTACGTTGGCCACCGAAAGGTCTTTTTTCACCTTTTCGATATTCGCAGCCGGCTTGTCCATCTTGTTCGCGGCCACGATCATTGGCACCTTCGCATTCTGGGCGTGGGTGATCGCTTCCTTTGTTTGGGGCATAATGGAGTCATCGGCCGCCACCACAAGTACTACAATGTCAGTAAGATTCGCTCCTCGGGAACGCATATTGGCAAAAGCCTCGTGGCCGGGGGTATCCAGGAAAGTGATTGGCTGTCCATCGACTGTCACTGAATAAGCACCAATGTGTTGCGTGATACCTCCTGCTTCGCCACTGGCAACGTCAGCATTTCTGATAGCATCCAAGAGCGATGTTTTTCCGTGATCTACGTGACCCATTACAGTGATCACCGGAGGGCGAGGCAACAGATTTTCTTCATCTCCATTGGCTTCCGCCTGAAGAACTTTATCAACGTCAAAGCCGATGTTCTCCACTTCCCAGCCAAACTCCTGAGCAACAATCGATGCAGTATCAAAATCGATCGTTTGATTGATACCCGCGGTTACTCCCAGAGCCATCAGCTTGCCCATGATTGCGGTTGCCTTCTCTCCCATTCGTTGAGCGAGGTCAGAAACAACAATTTTGTCGTCAATGCGGATCTTTTTCTTATGGGCGGCCATTTCAGTTATTTCTGTTCGCTTTACTACTTTTCCAGGAGGCAGTTTTTTGCGCTTGGGTTGGAATACAAGCTCTCGTTTGCGGAAGTCATTGATCCGCACTTCTTCAGGCGTTGGGCCTCGTGCGGCACCAGTGCCCCTTTTGCGGCCACCCTCTTCTGTTTCTTTAGCAACGTAGGAGGTAACTGGTTGAAACATTTCACCGCCGCGAGCAGCGGGCTGTGGATCTGCTCCTCCTGTGCGATGCTTTGGGCCTGCGGGTCGAGCAGTGGTGGGAGCACCCGGAGTACGATAAGTGGGCTGGGGTGTCCGCGGCTGGGCCGAAGGGGGGGGGGCAGCTTGTACAATTCTTAAGCGGCGAGCACCAGATTCACCCAGCAACTCGTCCTCTGCCACGGTACGTGAGGTTGGCTGTCCAGGGGAGCGAAAGATCACTTTGGTTCCCGGGGCATTGGCCTTAGGGGCAAATCCTTCTATCTGCTGCTTGCGAGCAAGCTCCCGTGCCTCTTGTTCCCTGCGTGCCTCTTCTGCTGCCGCTGCCGCTGCTTCCTCTTCTCGACTCGCCGATACCGCAGCTGCAGTTTCAGAGCTTGGGGGGGGCGAGGTCTGGTTTTCCAGCGGCGCTTCGGTCTCGGAGGTTGAACCCACCGAAGGTTGGATTGATTCTGAAGGAGCTAAAGCTTCGGCGCTTTCTCCTTCGGAACCCGTTCTACGTTTTATGATTTTACGCTTGGGCCCGGAAGTTGATGTTTTTGCAGCAGGCTTGGTCGCGGCCGGTCCGCCAGCCGTAGTAGCAGTTTTCTTGGTAACTTTTTTTGTGGCAGAAGAAGTGGAGGCCCCGCCGACTGAGCCTGCAGAGCGTTTTTTTACGGCCCCAGAGCCTGAAGTCGGCTTCTTATCTTGCTTCAATGCATCCCTAATAGCCTGGGCTTGGTCCGCCGCCAAGCTGCTCATATGACTTTTCACTTCAATATTGATTTGCTTGAGCTTGTCGAGCAGGGAGAAAGAGTCCAAGCCAAGCTCTTTAGCCAACTCATACACTTTCATGGATTCTTGCTGTTGGTCAGGCATTCTTCAAACTCCAAAATCAATCAATCTTACCAAGTAACGCAATCCAGCCGGCTACTACTTCTTTTCTCCACTATCTCCAGCGTTCGCAAGAGCCTCTTTAAGGCGTGCATCTGCATCAGCAAGAGAAGCGTTTTTCTGGGAAGCCTGACCTTGTTTAGGCGCGGAACCCGCTGGAGGAGGATTTACAGCGATCTGGTCTCGGCCAGTGGCTGCATCCATGCCCATCGTTTGTACTGCTGCTTCCGCTTTTCGCTTAAGCTCAGCCGCCGCTCCCTCGTTGTCAAAGCCTGGGATTCGAGCCAAGGTTTCTACTGGCTGGCGGGACAGATCGTAAACATTCAAAAATCCACATTGGTAGATGGACTGAGCGAGTGTGTCTGTCAGGCCCTCGATATTAAGCAGATTGGCAATGGCATTCTTGGTGCGCATGTCCAGCTTGCTCTTTGATAGAATATCTACCTTCCATCCGGTGATCTGAGAAGCAAGGCGAACGTTCTGGCCTTTTCTTCCGATCGCGAGGGAGAGCTGATCGTCTTCCACTACAATCTCGAGAGTATTCGTGGCGGGGATTACCCGAACCATGGAAATCTCAGCGGGAGCGAGGGCAGATCGAACGAAGACGGTAACATCTTCGTTCCAAGGAATGATGTCGATCTTTTCCCCACGTAGTTCCTGCACCACGTTTTGAACGCGAATTCCTTTCATACCTACGCAGGCGCCTACTGGATCCACATCTCGGTCGTTGGAATATACCGCGATCTTAGCGCGTTCACCGGGTTCGCGTACGCAAAGGCGGATTTCCACTACTTCTTCCGCGATTTCCGGAACTTCCATCTCAAAAAGCTTGATCAGATACTGGGGGGCGGTGCGGCTCAGCACGAGCTGAGGGCCACGCGCGGATTCTGCAACGTCTTCCAGCAAGGCCTGCACTCGGTCGCCTGGCTTGTATTGTTCACCGGGAATAGTGCCTTGACGAGGCATGATTGCCTCCGTGCGGCCAAGGTCAACAATTACGTTGCCACGCTCCATTCTGCGGGCAATACCACTGATGATCTGTCCTTTCCTTCCGATGAATTCTTTGTAGATAATCTCGCGTTCAGCATCGCGCACCTTCTGGAGGATAATCTGGCGGGCTGTTTGAGCATCGATACGCCCGAAGCCAACGCTTTCGAGCTTAATGCCCAGCTCATCGCCAACTTTGGCTTCTTCGTCGAGTTTGTGAGCCTCTTCCAGGGCGATCTCGCGGTCGTCATCAGAAATTTGGTCATCCTTTTCAACAACCTTTTTGAACTGAAAAATTTCCACTTCACCGGCTTCATTGTTCCAATGAGCTTCCAGCTCAGCAGTGGGGCCGAGTTTCTTCCTCGCGGCCATAAGCATAGCCTGCTCCAGGGCTTCGATGATGATCTCGCGACTGATGCCACGATCCTTGCCTACGGCGTCGATCACTCTGCTAAGTTCGGAGAAGTTCATTTTGGTATCCTCTGTCTTTCCGCTCGGCCTTCAACGGGCGGAGCTTTTCGTATGTAGGAGTGCCCTCACGGACAATCCATTTTTAATCTTTCTCTGATGAGCTCAACTGGCTTGCCGCGTCCAAATTCGCTTTTGTGATTAAAGCGAATGGAATGAGGAAGCGCTCATTGTCAGTTTCCAGTTCCACGGAGTCTCCATGGTATCCATGAAGCACTCCAAAAAAATTCTTCTGCTTTTGATGGTGCTCGAAATATCGAACATTCCCCATCTCGGTTTCAGTCAGCGGCCGGTAGGTTTTGATCTGAGCCTTTTTTCCAGCATGCTTTTGAAAGTCACTAGGCTTCTTAAGCGGCCGGTCCAAGCCGGGACTGGATACTTCCAGAGTAAAGGTATCAGCCAAAATCTCTTCAAAAGACGGACTTTCGAAAAGAGGATCCAGGCCATGGTCTACCGATACGCAGTCATCAAAGGAAATGCCATTTCCCTCTGGGTTCTCGATGAAAAGACGAAGTACCGCGCCGCCATGATTGGTTCTAGGAAGGTATTCCAGATCCAGCAATTCATAGCCGAGTTTTTTAACCTCGGGAGCGATCAAATCTTCCAGTCGGCTCGCAAGCGAGCCCGGTCCTTGTTTCATCGTTATCGGTGTTTCCGCCTGTTGATCTTTTCGCTCTCTTCTGAAGAGCGGCTTAAATCTGCGGGCCCTCGAGGAAGAGCTTTCCTTCAAAGCGCGGCCGGCAAAACTGGCAGTTGGCTTAAAAAAAAAGCCCCTCTGACGAGAAGCTCACACCTGGGTTGATAACAAAAGCACCTTTAAAAGGCAAGGCCAGAAAGGCCATGAATTTCAACGGGATAAGTGAATTTTGGACCAGCCGCATGAATCGCCCGGTTAAGGGGGAAAAGCTGAATAATTTCAATTATCCGCAAGCCGGTTTGACACGGGATTCCAGGGGTTCGAGAATAGAATTATACCGGGGCAAAGCTACAGTAGTTTTGTCTGGGTAACGAGCGTACAGGACGAATGCGAGACCGATGGAGAGAGGCTAGGAATGCTGAAACATCTCCTGATAATGGCCATTGTGCTGATTCATTTCTCGGGATGCTATGCGCGCCCTTCGAATGCCCTTAATGCCGGCCGTGTAATTAATTATACCAGCTGCGTGCTTCCGAAAGATCAGGGTGTGGGAAGCCTCCATGGGAAGTGGGCCAATCTGCCCGTGCCGGTGGTTTTCGACAAAGACTTCTATGTTGCTGACGAGGGTGAAGTGATTCCTTCGATGAGAGGGGCATTGCAGAGCTGGAACAATTGGGCAACGCTTCGAGGCCTCGAGGCTTTCAGCTTGAAAAACGATGGATCGGGAATCACCGCCGGCCGAGAAATTCCGGAACTTACAGACTGTGCGCAGGCTTCCTATTCTTCCTCCATAACCGATATGGTGGGGATCTGGAAAATCAATGGTGCCGGGTTTCATGCAAATCAGCGTGCGAGTTGCGGAACTCTTTCTAACGGCCAGCCAGGGAGAATTCTTCCCTTTGCGGTACAAGGCCAAACAGATTGGATTATTCAAAGCGGTAAAATCATCGGTTCAAGCATTCTCCTGAATTTTGAAGACTATAATGCTCCTGGTAAGCAGAGGATCGATGTGGAAAGTCTCCTGCTACATGAAATGGGGCATGTATTGGGGCTTCTGCATAGCTGCAACGGCTCAAGCGGCGATTCCCGCGACTCCACCACTTCTCCCGCCTGCTTTTCAAATGGTCTGCTCTCTGCGCCTCCTCAATATACCAATGCAGTGATGTTTCCCTTTCTGGAAGTGGCCCAAGAGAGAAGGGATCTTAAGCAAAACGATTATCACAGAATCAATTGCCTTTATTGAGGATGGGTGATTCGCGTGCGGACTCTGCTGATTCCTATAATATTTTGGCTGCCCCTTGCTATGGCGAGCGAGCTTTCGCCTGAGATCCAGAAGGCACTGGCGGAAACGGAGGCCAGGATTCAAAAGCTTAAGGCAGAAGGAAAGCTGCCGACCGGACCGGAGCTCTCAGCTGCCACGCGTGAGCCGGCTAAAGCCAAACCGCCATCCGGCTGCACCAGGCTGGAAGTGGGAGGTGCTGCGATCATCCACTATGTCACCGACCAAGAGAGCCCCACGGGAGTGAAGGCTGCGTATGGATTGAGTCGGCATGGTGAAAAGCTCTGGCTGGCGGAGGTCCGGGTACATTTTGTAAAGGGAGAAAGTTATCCAAAACCGGAAGAGGCAAATAGCAAGGTAGACGAAGCTTATCGAAAACGAATTGGAGATTGCCTGAGCGGCTATAGAGGGAAGCTCAAAGGAAAAGAAGGCCGCGAACTAATCATTCGCCTCTCTGATAACCCATCGATTCCTGAGCAAGAGATTCAGATCATGGGTTACGGATTCCGGAGCAACAGCCACCAGTATGAAGCCAATATCATCTGCCCTGTGGTACTGCACGAAACACTGCATCTTCTCGGGCTAGTGGATGAATATGCCCATAAGCCTGCGATGCACGAAGACTATCATGATTGCCGACCGGCTGCACCTCCGGATTCCATAATGGGCAGCCACCTCAAAGCGGAATTGGCGCTTATACCGACGACGATTTACGAAATTGAGATGTGTGCCTGTGAGAAAAAAGGCACGGCCTGCTGGGAGCTCTCCACCAAGAGCGATGGAAAGAAGTGCCCGCCAGGATCAAAATCTGTTTTCGAAAAAGTGGATCCTGCTATCCGCACCTCTCTGAATGCAATGAATACCAACGAAAAATTTGTGCTGGATCTTGGAAGGATGAGGGAAAGCGGCGAAACGCTTCCACCCAAAGAAAGCATTCTCTATCCGGCGCATTTTCGCGCTATCACTGAGCCGGGCTGCAGAGACGTGAACGAGGCTTACTACTCCTGCGGTCAAAACGCATACAGGTCCTCCAAGCCTGCTTCCGGTGAGGAGGCAGACCGATGCAAGGCAGTGCCGAATGCCTGCCGATGGCGGAGTTTCAAGTGGCTGGAGTAGTTGCCTTAAGGAGTAGGGGGAAGCCGGCCGTGAAAATCTTCAATTCTGAGCTCAGTGATATATTTTTTGCCGTTGCTTTCATACGGGGCACTGGCGGAACCAAAAGTCTGTGGGCGCGAGTTTTCGGAGAATTCTATTCTAGAGCTGGCTCGAGGCGTGGGGGAGGAATTCACCCCTGCTTCGGTGGAGACAGAGTACTCACCTGGATTGCTGTTCTTGGTGCGTAGAACAATCACGTGAAAGGAAGCTGGAACGGGTGAGGTCTCCTGATAGGTCCAGTGGCCCATCTGTTGATCCAGCACTTCCACACTCAGCCAAAGCTTGAGGGGCTCCAGCTTTTTCTCATGCGCCAGGCATTCGCTTTTGTGCTGGAATACAGCAGGGCATTCGAAAATACGAACTGTTGGAGTGAACTTTACGGTGGGCATTGCCGCCCCTTGGGCCATCACTGTAAGGAGCATCAGGCCAAAATAAATTAATCCAACATATCTCACAGGAGCCCTTTCGCCCTGAGCAGTGCTTGGGCTTTTTGGTTCATGTAGAGCACGGGAATGAAATTCACGACGTTGGAGAGAATTCTGATAATGGAATTCTCCCGATCAATGAGCAAGCTCACCTTGCCTGTCCGGTCCATGATCTTCACGGGATCGCGTTCCTGAAGGAGGTTGTCCGTGGTTCGCTTTTTCACAATGTCGCTCATGGAGCGCGAGAAAACGATATCGGAGTGGGGGATGTCGTAGAGAATCCACTCTGTTCCATCGCCTTCCTGTTTGATGCAATCCTGGAATTTATGAACCAGCTCTTCGATTCGCTTAACTATATTTTCTCGCTCCCGAATGCCAGCTTCGTCGCGAGCAACCAGCTTGTGCTCGAATGGTGGCAAAAGATACTCCACCGGGCTTTGCCGGAAGAGGAGCATCTTGATCATCTCAGCAATCTTTTTGTCCTTCACTGTGCCTTCGAGATGCGCCTGATGCACGGTGTTCATGAAATAAAAATCATTGAAACCGAAGAATCTCTCTGGATCATTCTCCACCATTCCGAGTACGTCCTGGAACTGGTGGATCATTCTTTTTTCCAAGAAATGTTTTGTTATGGTTTCGGCCAGAATGTCGTACTTGGCCCCGCCGGAATTCCGGATCACCTGGGAGTACCAGGCGAATCTGGCGATTAGAAAGTCTTCAACGGAGTGCAGGGCATTGTCCTTGATGGCAAGCCCGGGGCGTCCGTCCCCGGTATCGAACGTGGTCATATGGTAGAGGATGAACTCTCTGTCGAACTGGCCATACTTCAGGCCGGTGTAGTGAGCATCGCGCATTAGATAATCCATCCGGTCGCAGTCCACTTCGGAATGAAGAATCTGGTTGCCGAGAATATTGGGATTCGTTCCTTTTACGTATCTTGAAATTTCCTGGGTATCGATCCCGTCTTCGTGGAGAATTCTGGTGATTCCGTTTTCATAATCAGTGTTTTTAAGGATGTATGCACCGAGATGCTCGTGGTTGTTAGGCAGGGGCTTTCCGCGCTCGCCCTTTTTGAAAGAGGAGTCTCCGTGCTCTATATATGCCCCTTCACAAGTATGAGAGAAGGGAAAGGTGCCAATATCGTGAAGTAGAGCGGATATCCGCATACTCTTGTGAAAAAGAGTGGCCGGATCGGTGGCGGAAACGTCATAAAGTTTCTCATCTGGAACTGCTTTTCCAATCGCGCGGCAGATTTGATCTGCCATGTGCATCACGCCCAGGGCATGGGCGTATCTATTATGTTCGGCACCAGGGAATACATAGTTTGAGAATCCCAGCTGCCTGATCCAGCGCAGGCGGAGATAGAAGGGGGAATGAATGATGCGGTATTCAGTTTCTGTTAGCCGAATGAACCCATATAAGGGATCGTAAACGATTTTTCCTTGTTTCATCCTGAAACACCTTATGTTGGACTAGTGGCCTACAGGCGCTTGCCTAATCTCTAATTATAGAGTTCTTGCCATGGTTCCGAAACGCGCTACGGTGTTATCCGGGCGCTTTATCTTTTGGATCAGGGAGTATCGCACACTGTGTAGTGTCTCTGAATCGGATGAGACGAAAGCTGCAAATCGATGGTAGGATAGGAGACTGTTATGCCTCGGAAAAAGAGTGAGCAGGACACCCTGACTACCGATTTTGAAGTGGATGGAATCGAGGAGGCGTTCAAGCCCGCCCCATCCCATAAAGTTCGAAAACCAGGAGAGTCATTCAAGCTGGAGTTACCCAGTTTGGAGGTGGAAACTCCACCTGAGCTAAAAGAGAAAAAAGATCCTGAAGCTAAAATATGGATTTTGGAGCGCCGGGCTCGTGGACTTCTCGCTTCAGCCCGCCGCTGGCTGGTGGAAATGGATAAAAAGCAAAAAACGCCAAAGCGGAAAAGACGGAAGTGAAACCGGTGGCGCGGTAAGGTACTGGACTAAAGATCAATACGCTTTAGGATTGTTACCCCAAAGGCCGCCCATGCAGTGAGAATGCAGGCAAGGGCTACTGAGAATAGAAAAAGCTTGAGCGAGGCACCCAGTTCAAGGCCGGCAGCACCCAAAATCATGGCCGTGATGTAGGTGGAAAAGGCGGCCACCAGAAGTCTCAATGATTCGTTCATTTCCGGAAGGGGGATTTCGATTTGCCGAAGCACTCCGATAATAATGAAGACGAACGCGGAGCAAAGATTGAACTGAAGGAGGATGTCCCATACGGGAACGGTTAGCTCTTCCAATCCATCTGGCGAACCTAGTGTGGCGGTAAGTGCAGTAAGGAGGGCCATTGCTAACCCAAGCCAAAGATAGCGATCCTTGATAATCGGCATGAAACCATTATGGAAGCCGAAAACATTCAGTGCAATGGCCCTTTGCTGAAACCTGTTGAACGGTACCTGCTAACCGTTATGCACGTATCGAGAGAGCCGCATCTATCCGCTAACGAAGGCCTACTTACGTTTTGGCAAGTGGTTCATTGAGTTTCGAGAAAAGTTCGAGAATATGCTCTGGCGACATATTCACCGAGGTTTTTTCTCCATATTTTCTAGCGTAGAAAACTCCAGCAGCGATGTCTCGATCCCCTGCTGCAAGCATATAAGGGATCTTTTGGATTTGGGCCTCCCGAGTTTTCGCTCCCATCGTGTTATTGGATGTATCTACATCCACCCTTAGCCCGATGGATTTTAATTTTTCGGCCATATTTTTGCAGTACTCTACATGAGAGTCATTTATGGGAACAAAGCGAGCTTGAATCGGGGAGCACCAGAACGGGAGGGCTCCAGCGGTATGTTCGATCAGAATTCCCATGAATCGTTCAAGGGAACCGAGTACTGCACGGTGAATTACCACTGGTTGCTGGCGCGAATTGTCCGCCGCAACGTATTCCAAATTGAAGCGAGCAGGAAGCTGGTAATCAAGTTGGATAGTGGATAGCTGGAAGTAGCGTCCAATGGCGTCTTTGACATTGAAGTCGATTTTGGGCCCGTAAAAGGCACCGTCGTTCGCGTTGATCTTATAGGGGAGATTGTTTACTTTAATGGCACTTTCCAGTGCTGCTTCGGCTCTATCCCAGAGCTCGTCGGAACCGAGTCGCTTTTCAGGGCGGGTGCTCAAGTATACAAGAGGGTCCGATAAGCCGAACACATCGTACACTTCCCGGATCATGCGGATTACGTTAGCCACTTCTTCCGCGATTTGATCTTCTCTTACGAAGATATGAGCGTCATCCTGGCAGAAGCTCCGCACGCGGGTTAGTCCGGCGGTTACTCCAGAGCGCTCGTAACGATGGAGTCTTCCGAAATCGGCCATGCGAATCGGAAGTTCCCTGTAAGAATGCTGTTTGGTACCGAAGATCAGCATATGGCAGGGGCAGTTCATTGGTTTTACGGCTACGTCCACTTCGTCCTGCTTGGAGAAGTACATGTTTTCTTTGTAGTTCGCGTAGTGCCCCGAGGTGTGCCAGAGATCCACGTTTAGAACCTGGGGTGTAATTACCTCTTCGTATCCGTACTTCGTATACAGACGGCGCATGAGGTTAGTGAGTTGGTTGTAAACCACGGCGCCTTTGGCATGAAAAAAGGGCATCGCCGGAGCTTCCGAATGAAAGCTGAACAGCTCAAGTTCTTTTCCGAGTTTTCGATGGTCGCGCTTCTTAGCCTCTTCCATCATTTTTTCGTAGGCTTCTAGTTCATCTTTGGTTTCAAAGCAGAGGCCATAGATACGCGTGAGCATCGCGTTTTTTTCATTTCCCCGCCAATAAGCGCCCGCCATATGGGTGAGCTTGAATGCCTTGATGTCCCTTGTGGATGCTACGTGCGGTCCTTGGCACATATCGGTGAATTCACCTTCAGTGTAGGTGCCAACTTGTTGCAGATTCAGGTCACGAATCAGCTCGAGTTTGAAGTGCTGGCCTTTGTCGCCAAAAAAACGAATCGCCTCTTCGCGGCTCATCACCCGTTGTTCGAATCTTCGGCCCTCCTTCACGATTTTTTTCATCTCGGCTTCGATCTTCGGAAGAATGCTTTCGTCAACCGGTTGAGGAAATTTGACGTCATAATAAAAACCATTGTCGATATCAGGGCCAACACCGAATTCTGAGCCCGGAAACAAGCGGGTGATAGCATGGGCCATTACGTGCGAGCAGGAGTGACGCATGGTTTGCAAGGGGGATAGTTTGGGGGTTTCTAGCAGCTCAGAAAGTTCTTTTTCCATAGGCCAGGGAGTGTAACATCTCGCACTTCTGGATGAAATTCCTAAGCTATGCAACTCGGGGGATGGAGAACGGGCGTGAGACTGGTGATGTGTCGAGGGCATTTGGAACACGCCGAAATCCAATAATCCCCAGTTTTCAAATGGGAATCTGGCTCGGGTATCTATCGGGAAAACCCTACTGCGCGCCGAGTTAATCCGAAGATGCGCGACTAAGCGGCCTTCTTTTCTTCTATTTGCGGCGCTGAAAGCTCCGGCACTAATGGTTTGGAACCTGCCCAGGATCCTAATGTGCGTAAGAAGTCTTCTTTGCCGCTAGGAAGAGCACTTACGGGGAGATCAAATTTAGGGAATCCGAAAAACATATACCGAAAGAGCTGTGAGGGGTTTCTTTTGGTTTCGAAGTAGTAGATTTCAGAATGTAGTCCCTTAAATAAGCGAAGAGACAAAACGTCCTTCCAGGGAATTACTTCCGGTTGAAGCCAGGCTCCAAAATGGGTCACGCCATTCTCATTGAACTTTGCGAGAAGGTTGCCGTTCGAGTCGAGCCAAGCCGATACTCGAGCCTGCCTCCAGGCATCACAAAGCATAAAGATGCTGAACCAGAAGCAGAGCCCGCTCATGAAGGCGGATGATGCTCGGTGAGAGAAGTAAGCGAAACCCACACCGAGAACCCAAAGTGCCGCGCTGTTGCTGATATAATGCGCGGATTCTTTCTCGTTAAGGCGGCACTCGATTTCATTGCTGGAAGATTTCATATTATTCGTATCGGCTCTTGCCGCTTAACGCTTTACGGAGATTCGGGAAAACCCGGTTTTCAAAGGCTGACTAGAAAGTTTTTCCGGTTTTCCTGGTTTTCCGAGTCTTAGGGTTCCATTGGAAGCTATCGAGATCGATGTGGCCGATATCTGACACCTGCACTCCTTCGCCGGTGAGCAGTCGCTTCTGCTTCAAAAATCCAGTTGAAGCCCAGGGAATGGAAATGGAGCCTTTCGAGTTGATCACCCGGTGCCAGGGCAGGCCGTACTTGGCGGAGCAAGAGGAAAGAACCCATAGTACACCCCGGGACCCATGTGGTTTTCCTGCCAGTGAGGCTATCTGGCCGTACGTGGCTACTCTTCCCATGGGAATTCGTTTTAGCCACCTGATCACTTGAAGCGAAAAAGGAGAGAGTGCCTTAGTGGTCTTATTGCCTCTCAATTCTTCTCTCCATTACCCACCCATCCCTTTTTCCAGGATAGTATCTTGGCAGCCTGGCGGTTGCTCGAAAGCCCTGCTTTAGATAGAGGGCCAAAGCCGCAATATTATCCTGGGGCACATGCAATCGAATAGCGCGCTTTTTTCTATGCTGAGCAAGACGCAAGAGACGCTTCATTAGCAGGCTCCCGACTCCACGATTTCGTTTGTTTTGAGCTACGGCAAGGTCATAGATAACCATCAATTTCGGCTCTATCAGAGAGTAATGAGCGAAACCTGCCACTTGATTGTCTTTGGAAAGTGCCACCAACAGTTCACCCAGATCACCGGTGCTTTCCAAAATTTTTGTGAATCCGCTGAGCGAGGTCACCAATTTTGAGTCATAGGATTGCTCTTCAATCCTGGAGATATCGGGCAGATGCTCATAGAGTGCTTCTGCTGTTTTCACGATATCACCCGATAACGTCGAATTGCCTCTTGATCCCCGTTGCCCCAGACTTTGTCTTTCAAGCTTCCTCCAGCATGCTCGATTATCCGCCACGAGGGGAGCATTCGAGTCGCCACCTCATGTCCAATATGCCCACCATCGATGGCGGAGATTTTCATGGCCCCCATTACCATTCTCTTTGATAAACGCTGACGCATGCCGGGTGCGGCAGCGGATAAAAGTCACAATCAAGGTGTGCTCTCTCCAAAAGTAATAAGCCGCTGTCGTGTCGGGCTTTGTCAAATTCCTCTTCTTCCCATGCCCCCTGATGGACCAATACCAATAAGGCACCCGGTTTCATGTTCCTGCGAAAGCTCAAGATCCACGGTTTCGGGTTTCCGAAATAAGAAGGCAGCCCCCACGCTAACGCCGGATTAATGCTGACAAACGGATAGAAACAGCAAATCAGGTCGACCGGATCGTTCCATAGAAAATAGTCCCCTTCTACGTACCTGTCTGCTGCATTTACCAGGTTCAAGTAATACTTTGCCTTGTCCCAGCGTGAGTGGAAGCCGTGTAATAGGGGAAACGGATCGACCTCGATTCCTGTGATGCGCGTGTTTGCGTAAAAATTTCTGAAGAATAGCCGCAAGCTCGGGATCCGGGCGAAGTCTTGGCAGCCGGGTTCGGCAATTTCTAGTTCGAGAAGATCAGTTCTCAGGTGGGGCGCTACCAAGCGGTCGAGCACCCAAAGGGTCCATAAATTTTTTTTATATACTTCAGGGCTAAGCCTCGCAGCAAAAGATCCCAGCCCATACTTTTTCTCGAGGTTTGCCTCCGTATCGGTCCGCAAAGAGCCGTTATCACCCGATTCAAGGTAACCTTCGCGGCGAAAACGAAAGTGTGTCCGAATGGTCCAGAAAATGTGATTTCTGGCGGACAGCAGCCTTTCGGTGAGGGGGAGGCGGTGCATAGATTTTCCTATATTGATAATCTATCCTGAATTCTCTCCATATGAGCAGTCTACATAATACAATCTTTTCACTTTACCAACAGCGCGGGAGCGGGACCGCCTTCAAGCTGCAGCTCGAAGCGGGGGGATACCGGAAAGTATCGTTCGCCGATGCCAGACTGTTGTCTCTTAAGTTGAGTGCTTATTTGCGCTCCAAGGGGGTGGTTGCAGGGGATAAAGTAATGATCGTTTCGGAAAACGCTCCGGAATGGCCGGTCGCCGCGCTCGCCGTACTGAATTTACGGGCTGTCCTGGTTCCAGTAGCCGCCATAGGCTCTAATTTCGAAATCG
This sequence comes from uncultured Bdellovibrionales bacterium, assembly GCA_964612065.1. Taxonomy (GTDB): domain Bacteria; phylum Bdellovibrionota; class UBA1018; order CAIPTA01; family CAIPTA01; genus JAKFYM01. The sequence continues at coordinate 49,708 of CAZTCD010000001.1, forward strand.
AGAACGTGTTCCGGGCTGCTGCTCCGAAGTTTTGTATTTACTCTCAGGAAATCTCGGGAGCGCGACACCTGGGTGAATTGCTAAAGGCAGAGAACACGGGTTCGATTTGTTGGAGAACCCAGGACGATGACCCGATCGGGCGCTGGGTGGAATCACAGGATCCCGATCAAGTGGACCAATCTTCAGGGGACAACGATCCGGCTCTTCTTATCTTTACTTCTGGTACAACCGGCAATCCGAAAGGAGTGCCGATTACTCACGGAAATATTCTTTCCAATGCGAGAGCTGTTGTCGGTACCTTGAGCGTTTCGGAGTATGATCGTGTGGTCTCTGTTCTGCCTTTGTCCCATATGCTCGAGTTCACCGGGGGATATGTTTTAACTTCTCTGATCGGTGCCGAAGTTACTTACATAAAAAGCCTGAAGCCGGAAGACCTTATTCAGGCTCTTCGAGACTCCAAGGCCACTGTATTGATCGCGGTTCCGCTTCTATTTGAGGTTATTTCCCGAAATTTACAGGCAAAACTGAACAATCTGTCTGGCCCTCTTAAAAGAATGTTTTCACTTTTCTCAGTTTGGACCATGTCGTTCCCTGCTCTCGGGAAAGTGCTGTTTTATCCGATTCATGCGAAATTGGGAGGAAGCATTCGCTTTCTTGTGGCAGGCGGGGCACGCCTGCAGCCTCAGACTTTTGATTACTTCAGAGGTCTTGGGATTACCATTCTCCAAGGGTACGGGCTTACGGAAACCTCGCCGGTCCTTACATTTACAACGATGGAAACAGCCGCCCCTGATCATGTGGGTGCGCCAGTTCCTGGAGTAGAGATCGGAATTTTCGATTCGAGTGGCAACAGGTTGGATAATGGCCAAGAGGGCGAGATCTGGGCCAAGGGTCCAAGTGTTTTTTCCGGCTACCTGAATTCCGAACAGAATATGGAAACGTTTTCGAACGGATGGTTTCGCACCGGCGATCTGGGCACGCTGGATGCTTCTAATCTTCTTAGAATTACTGGGCGGAAGAAGGACATTATCGTTACTGCTGCAGGAAAGAACGTCTATCCGGATGAGATTGAAGGTCTGGTGATGGCCTCCGGAAGTTTTTTGGAAGTGGCCGCAATGGGAATTAATGATTCTTCGGGGCATGAAAAGATCGTTTTGGTAGTTGTCCCGGACAAGACTCGTTTTCTGGGCTTGGCCCAGGCAGAAGTCTCTAGAGAATGCGAAAAATTAGCTCTCGAAAGCACCAAGTCACTGGCGGAATACAAATGGCCTCAACGAGTGGAGGTTCTCTTTGAAGACCTTCCTAAGACCAGTACCCGGAAAGTAAAAAAGCACGAGCTTAAGAAGAGGTTGGAACGACTAAAGGAAAATAGTACCACTGCACCCGCTGAAGGCGGAGAAGCGCTGAATCTGAAGAATGCGCTTGAGCTGGCGATAGCAAACGGTATTTCGGAAATCACCAAAGTCGAACCGGCCAATATTCGCTTAGAGCACTCCCTCTCAAAGGATCTCGGGCTGGACTCCCTTACCTTTGTTGAACTCGTGGGAGAGGTGGAGAAAAAGTTCAATGCGAGAATAGAGGGGGTAGATTTTTCAGCAATAGTAACTGTGAAGGATTTGGTGAGTGCTTTACAGTTCACCTCGATGGATAAGACCGGGGCTTCTATTTTTAATAAGGTTTTTTTCGCCGATTTCAGACCAATCGAAAATCAAGGTTTTATATGGGCAGTGGTACGGGGGGCTTTCAATCGATTGGTCCGAGTACTTCTAAGATATAGGTACGATATAGAGGTTGAGGGAGTGGAAAATTTGGAGGGGGATGGCCCATTCATTTTTACTCCCAATCACTCTAGCCATTTCGATTTGCTGTCCATTGCCGGTTCTATTCCGGCGCGAATGATCCATCGGACATTTGCGGTTGCAGCCAAGGACTATTTTTTTAATGGCACATTGAAATCACTTGGAGCCCGTGCATTCGTTAATGCGATTCCTTTTGACCGAAAAGGGAGAGTGAATGAAAGCATGCAAGCCTGCCGAGAAGCCATAGATCAGGGAAACAGCCTGGTGATATTCCCTGAAGGCACGAGATCTCCCAATGGCAGCGTTCAAGAGTTTAAATCGGGAGTGGGACAGCTATTGGCAGGCCATCCCGAAGTTAAGGCTGTGCCTGTATATATCGAGGGTGCTTATCAGATTATGCCGAAAGGGGCTAGCCTGCCGGGTTCGGGCAAACTCCGTGTGAGGTATGGACGACCGATATCATTTAGGGATATGAGTTCCGAGGCGGAAAGCCTGAAGCGGATTTCCGAGAGGCTTCGTGCTGAGGTGCTTGATCTCGTGTACGGAAGACTTAATTGAATTGAACATACTAATAGGGTTGGGATTTTGAGCAAATATTTCGCTACTTGTGCCAGAGGCGTTGAGGAACTAACGGAAGCCGAATTGCACTCGATTGGTGTGGAAACTACTGAGCGTACCCATGGGGGAGTGTTTTTCGAAGGCGATCAGGAGGCGCTTTATCGTGCGCACCTTTGGCTGAGGACCGCGAACCGAATTCTACTGATGCTCCGTTCGTTTCCAGTGAAGAGCCCAGATGATCTTTACGATCAACTCTCGCGCTTCAAGTGGGAAACATTTCTGCGACCAAAGCTCACTTTTTCTATCACCTGTACGATTAGTGGAAGAAATCCCATCCAGCTCAATCATTCTCATTTCGTGAAACTCAGAGCGAAGGACGCCATCGTTGACAGGATGAGGGAAAAGACGGGAGGCCGCCCTGATGTAAATCTGGACGATGCGGACATCCGAATCGTGCTTTATATCCGGAACGGTGTTTGTACGTTGAATATGGATGCAACCGGCCGTTCGCTTCACGAACGGGGTTATCGTTCCAGCGATGCGGCAGCTCCGCTGAAGGAGACAATGGCAGCGGCTATTCTTATGCTTTCGGGGTGGAAGCCTGGAACCCCTCTTGTGGATCCCATGTGTGGATCTGGTACTCTTCTAGCCGAAGCGGCCTTGATGTCTGCGAATTTAGCTCCGGGAGCACTACGAGCCCGTTTTTCTTTTATGAATTGGCCGGATTTTAACGAAACCACTTGGAGCGGATTACTAACTGAAGCTGACTCCAAAAGGTCCGTAGTGCCCGCGGGGCAGCTTTTCGGTTTTGATAAGGATCCGGATGCTGTTAAGCAAACCAGGAAAACCTTCCAGGTTTTGGGAATGTTGCCAGCAGTCTCTCTTGATTGCCGTAGGTTCGAACAGTTTGTTTTGCCCGATCTTCAACAGACGGGGTTTCTTGTCGTAAATCCTCCTTACGGTGAGCGCTTGGGGGACGTGGAGAAGCTGAAGCCGTTGTATAAGAACCTCGGGGACACTCTGAAAAACAAATGCACTGGCTGGACAGCCGCTGTGTTTACCGGCAGCGCCGAATTGATGAAAGCGATAGGACTTAAGGCAAGGCGGAAAATTCCATTGTGGAACGGCCCGATAGAGTGCCGCCTGCTGGTTTATGAGGTGTTCAAGGGTAATGCCCGAGACCAAAAGGTCGGGATAGTCGTAAACTCAGATCTCCAAGAGGCCAGGGAACCAGGAATTTCGTCTCTACAAGCGGATATTCTCGAGCATGCAACGCATACATCTCATGCCGTGAATAAACTTGTTAATATTTGTAGTGAGCATTGGCTTCAAGCCGGAGACGAAAATTCACTGGAAGAATTTTGTGCCATCACGCTCTTATCCATGGTGGAGGGCGGCATAATCGAGCTATACCCTGACTTTTCCCAGTCCGCTCCCCTTTCGTTCTCTACCGCCGAAGCGGCTTTGGCCGAATGGACGGAAGAAGGATTCGAGGGAAATTTGCGGCTGGCTATTCTTGCGACGGAAAAAGGGAAACGACTGTTCCAAGAATACGTAACTTTGAATTCAGAGAGCTAAGCTTACAAGCTTAGAGCTTGGTTAACTGCCTTCGATGAAAGAAGGTAAGCGTAGAGAGAATCTGCGCAAATCCGAGCAGAAACACGTTTATCACCGGAATGAACAACAACAGATTCAACAAGAGCCCCAGAAAAAAATTTGAAACCGGATTCTTAAAGAACAAGCGAACTCGGAATGACAAGCGCTGGTCAAATCTGCCGTAAATGGCGCATAGAAAAGAATAGGCAGCAAGCCAGGCGATGAGAATGAACTGTACAGGTGCAAGAAGGGGAATCAAGGAGAGCGCCAGCAGGAATAAAGCCGCAGCAGCCACAAGAAGCGAGTGAAAAAACTCCCTGGCCAACCGTTTCATGCCGAAGTCCGGTGCAGGAATTTTTACTTCTCCGTAAACAGCGCGCTGAACCTCATCAATAATAGGATCTTCCACGGGTAGAAGGGAGAGTTTTCCAAAGACTAACCATGTGAGTAGGAAGACCAGCATCATGGCTGGTAATGAGATCCAAAGAGCGCTGGCTTGTAGAAGTGACTGCCACGTCAGATAAACTACAACCGATGCTGACGCAAAGGTAATAACGCCAGGAAAGACGCCCAAAGCAAATAGCTTTGGGCGCGTAAAGAACAGCTTAATTGCATGAAAAGGAAGTGAGATCACTTTTTCGCGTCTTGGTTTTTCTCAGCAGGTTTCCTCAAGAGCGCGGCCTTTAACGATCGCGCTACCTCGCGTTTTTGCGGAGAATCTGCATCTTGAATTTCGGCTTCAAGCATAATTTTAATACGGCCTGCCAGGCTTTGGTAGGCTTCCGACTGGTAATAAGACTTGAGTGCCTTGATGGATTCCATCCTTTCGGCGGCCGGCCGGTCATTCGTCCCTGCTTTTGCAGAAGCAAGCGATACCAATCCATTCATTACAACTTGTTCCAAATCCATTTTTTGGCCATTTCGTATATGAAAGGCGAGTGGTGCCGTAGGCGTGTTTCCCAAAGACTGGATGAATCTGAGTCTAAGTCTCGAAAGCAGGGCGGTTTCCATTCCCTTATAGGCTTTATCCAAGGCGGCTTCCAACGTCTTAAGCAAGGCTTCTTGATCTGTACGTTCGAGGCCTGCCACATAGGCAGAATTGGAAAGATAAGACAGAAGCTTGGTTTTGGTTGGATCCACGGCCGCACGAGTCACCGCCGGAAATTCATTCATTCCAATTCCCGCTTCAAAAGCTTGCAGCGCACGGTCACGCATCTCTTCTTCCTTCAGTCCTTCAGGTAGCACATCCTCTCGGAACACTTTCAAGGACTTCACGGACTGCGAGGCGAGATATCCGAAGCTGTTGGCGCTTGCGGCAATGTAGATGCCGGCGGTTCCAGAGACGCCAGCTATCCCTTTTTTCATAGCCGCAATGAGTTCGTCTTTCGTCTTTACCGCGGACGCAGGAGGAAGAGAGAGCAGGGCATTGTCCATCTTTTCAGAAGTGATGGATTGCATTCTTCCTCTATGTGCACCTTCTTTTGTGAAAAGCTCCAAGGCGCGAAGCGCTTGTGCCGTTGGGTCCGCCCCAATATCGTATCGATTGCAAAGGGGATCTACTCCGCCTTCATTTGAGTCGGCTTCTTCATCGTTGCAGGCGGAAAGCTCCGGATCCTGATCTTTTACATCTTTGCCTTCGTTATAGAGCACGGAGATGATCTGCCGGTCATACTCAAGGAGAGGGCCACTACTCTCTTCCAGGGCTGAGAAGGCACCGTCCTCTTCATTATAGTGATTGTAGTCCATAATGGAGGTGGAAAACGGCTTAGACGAGTCGTCTGCGTCGTAAGAAAGAGATCCACGGAAGTTGTGAGCAAGCCCGAGGGCGTGCCCAACTTCATGCATCACCACTCCCTTTAAAAGTTCTCTTGCAAACTCATCGGGCTTAACATCCGAATCGATTCGCACATTGAGCTCCTTGGCAGCCTCCATGCAGTGAATTGGAATTTTTCTGCCTGCAATTTTCCGCTTTGAAAGCAGCCGCTTTACTGCATCAACGCGAAGCATACGCTGTTGGTCGGTGTCGTCAGGCACTTGCGAGCCGGGGGTGATTTTAGTCCAGTAGTCCTTGCCGATATTGATCCAGGCCAATGGAATATAAATCAAACTCTGGGTCTGGATTCCGGTAACGGGATCGGCATTTTGGCTTTCGTAAGCCGCGCCAGCTTCCTGAACAGTGTCCCACACGATCGTATTGAATCTCGGATCTCCCAGCTTAATCCCTTCTGGCAGCTTGCCTTCAAAGCGAATCAGATTTGGGATGTAACGGTTCCAGGCCTCAACGCCGTTTCTAATGTCTTTTAGGTATTGCTCTGGCACATTGCCGAAAACGTACCACTTAATTGGCTCTCCATTTTTGCGGAGGAAGCGATTTGCGGCTTTGGTTTTTGTGCGAACACCAGGTTTAGATTCGTGAAAAAAGTCGCCTGCATCAAGAAATCGATAGCGTTCTGCCAGTGGATTTTCTTCCGCATTCGCCAGGATCGGTTTTGCGTCTGCTGGAATCACTAGATCGCGCGGGCGGATGGATTCCATGAAGCCGGCACGGCTACCATCTTTTTCTTCAATCGTAGTCTCGATCAAAAAAAGTTCATCGGCAGCAATATGTTCGATAGATCGAATGTAAGAATACTTTTCCCCCTTTGATTCCTTCCCGAAAACAAAAGTTCCCAGAATAGGGGAGGCATTTTCTGTTTTAACGGTAATTAAATCCCCAACCCGGGCAACGATTGGAAGGTCCAAAATCAAGCGAGGTGGCATCGGTACGTCGCTCTCAAAGTTGATGCTCGCATCAGTCTCTAGACGAAGGCGATTGGCAAAAATTCGGAAATGAGCAGGAAGCTGGGTAAGCGAAATACCCATTAACGCGGTTTCTAACTCTTCCTCTCGAATAGACGAATTCTGAAGAGCGGCTCCGTATAAAAAAGTGCGGTTCAGCAGAGATTTAGTATCAAGGGTGATGGTTGCCTCAATTGATCCTGCAATGCGCCCGGGAATCAGGCTGCCGTCAGCTCCGATTGCCGGGGCCTTGGTTTCCTGCAGTTCTTTCACCTGAAGAGACTGAACTATAGGGGATGGCTCGCTCTCTTTCGAACATGAAAAAAGAGTGAAAGCTGAAATGGAAAGAGCGGCAAGCAAGAGCGATCGATGAGGCAGCATAGATTTCCCCTAAAGACAGGCGGTTCGGCCCTCTCGGGTTGAGTCGGGCGGTGACACTCTATGCAAAGCTGAAGCGGGGAGCAAAGAAAACTGTGGGCAACACTGGTTTCCATTGGTGAAACGGATGAAAAAGCGGAAAAAGACAGCGGAAATAGGTAAAAAATTGACTGAGTTGGTATTTTTTTCAGGGTCTTCAGGGAAACATTTGTTTGAAAGCTGCCGTGTAAGTAATCGGATTCTTGGCCAAAAATTGGCGGCCCGTTAAGCTTTTAAGATGGCTACTTCCGTTCCCAAGCTTCTTCTTATTTCTGACAATCAGGATATTAAGGAGCTACTTACGTTCCAGATCACGTCGCGGTTTGCTCTTAAAGTACAGGAGTGTTCTTCGGCGCGGGACGCAGCTGAGCTTTTAAAAAAAGACATTACATTGGAGCTTTTGGTAGGGCCCTATAACGGGCCCAACTCGGTGCTCGTCAAAGCATTGAGAGAGCGGAAGAGCAAAGTTCCTGTTCTATTCTTTTTTGATCCACTTGTAGTTAAGCCCGAGAAAGAAGATCTGGGCGGCTTGAATGTAATCGGCACGGTGGAACATTCGAATCTTGTAGACGGAGTACTGAGTGCCATAGAGAAGTTTCTTCCTATGGGTGAAATTGAAGGTGGTGACTCGGAGTTTTGTCCTATTCGCACCAACTTGCTGATCAAAGTGTCTCCGTTAAAAAGTGAAATTTATATTCGCTTGAACGAAACAAAGTTTGTGAAGCTATTCCGGGCTGGAGACGAGTTCGATGCCGCCGATCTCGAAAGGTACTATCAGGAAAAAAAGGTGGAGTATATGTACCTCCGCCGCAATGAGACTGCTGAATTCATCATGAAGTTCCGAAGGGAGCTTGAGGAACTTCTGCAGAGAAAGGATCTTCCGAAAGAGGAGGCATTGGCTGCTTCGGAAATGTCGCATGAAGCAATTCATGAGCTGGTGCACAGTATCGGCTTTAACGAAGAGGTGCAGGAGCTTGCCAAGAAAAACGTGGAGATCACTCTCAAAGCGATCGGATCCAATCCGCGACTCAGTGACCTGATCAATAAAGTAAGCCGGGAAGGGAGCTATATATCACAGCATTCCACGCTGCTCGCGCACGTAGCCTGTTGCGTTGCCAAAGAGATGGACTGGGGATCAGACGCCACGTTCTCCAAGCTGGCATTGGCGGCTTTCATGCACGATATTTCCGTAAAAGACCCTGAAATGGCGAAAGTGAACTCCTTGCGCGAACTTGAAGAAAAAAAAGGCGCGTTTCCGGCAGAAGAGATGAAGCAGTATCACCTGCATCCCGCAAAGGCAGCCGACGTGGTGAGAAGTTTCAAAGAGGTTCCGGCCGATGTAGATATCATCGTGCAGCAACATCATGAGCGTCCGAATGGCAGCGGTTTTCCACGAGGCTTGCTGTTCAACTATATCTCGCCACTTTCTAGTTTATTCATCGTCGCTCATGAGCTGACTCAGGCGATTCTTTTTAAGAGGACATCCTTTAATCTTGGGGAATGGGTTTCTGAGAAAAAACCGGCATTCAATCAAGGCAATTTCAAGAAAGTGATGGCGGCGCTTGATAAGGTGAAGCTGTAAGCGGGCATACCCCGGCTTGGCCGAATATTCGGTGCCATTCCCGGTTCCATCGATTTATCACTCTGATTCTAGCGCCCGTGCGGGGGCAGTCAAAATTCAGTTCCATACTTCGCAGCATTAGAGTTTCGCATCCGGTAAGATGGGCGAATTCGCGATTCAGTTTCTTATCTCCGTGGCGGGTATCTCCAAGGATTGGAAATCCAGAGCCTGCCAGGTGCCTGCGAATTTGATGGAAGCGTCCCGTTAGGGGAACTGCTTTTACAAAAGTAAAAACGCGATCACCCCCTTTGGGGTGAAGCAGGGGAAGAGCAAAATGAGCAATAGGGAAAACCAGTGTGTGCGCATCCTTCAGCGTTTCACCTTTAACCCGAAGAGGTTCTTTGATCTCTGTTTCGTTAAGAAACTTGCCCCTGACCAGCGCGAAATAGGACTTTCCTGCATCGCGAGAGGCAAACTGAGGCTGGAGTGCTTCGGCGGCTTTTCTGCTCTTGGAAAATAGTAGAAGCCCGGAAGTGGCCCTGTCTAAGCGATGGGCCGGATAAACGCTGTAACCCAGCTGTTTGGAGAGAATACCCAGGGCATTCCAGCGGGGAAGGATGCGGACGGACTGGTCTTCTGGCGGATGAGTATGGAAGCGGGTTGGTTTGTCGATCACCACCCACGCTGGATCATCTCGCACGATTTTAAGTTTAAGCACGATTTTGGCCTCGGCCGGGGATTCTTTTGGGGTTTCAGCAAATAAGAAAAGTTTGGCGGACCCGATACGATTCGAACGTACGACCTTTGCCTTCGGAGGGCAACGCTCTATCCAGCTGAGCTACGGGTCCAATGCTGAGAGTTCTTGATTTACCTCGGTGGCTCATTTGGCTCAAGGATTTATGCATTGAGCTGTACTGAACAGTGCTTCCCGAAATAGAAAAAAGCCGCAGGCAAAACGCCTGCGGCTTTTCAGGAAGGGTCCTGCAATATCGACTAGTTGAGGAACTTCAGCAGGTCAACCACGCCACCCGCACGAACGCGGTCGGTCCATAGAGGCGAGCGGGTGCTCGTATTCACCAATTTCTCCGCCGTGGCTTCCGATGGCACGAAACTGCCACTTAAGCCTCTGGCAAGGGCTCCTGCCACGAGGGGCGTAGCCATCGAGGTTCCGCTCATCGATTGGAAGGATCCACCTGGAACAGTCGAAATAATGTCTGCGCCTGGAGCCGCTACGGAAACGTATTTGTCTCCGTAGTTTGAAAATGACGCCATTGCGCCACGGCTATCCGAGGCTGCAACAACTACCATATTCGAGAGGCCAGTGAATCCGGCGGGAAAGAGCGGATCGCGCTCCAAGCCCGTGTTCATATTCAGCGATTCATTGCCGGAGGCGGCCACGAAAATAGCGCCTTTAGAGCCTGCGTATTCAATGGCTGCGCGGAGAAGCGCGAGGTTGGGTTCGGACGGATCAAAGGTTCCCCAGCTCCTGTACACTCGCCAGGAGTTAGATAGCACCCTGGCGCCATTGTCTACGGCGTACTTTATGCCAGCGGCTGCATTCGAAAGGAATCCACGGGCTTCGCTGCCAATGATTCGAACCGGCATGATCTTAACGCCGGGAGCAACACCTACGGCACCAGTGCGTGCATCAGGAGCCCCGCCGATAATCCCCGCACAGTGGGTGCCGTGTTGGTCGCCATCCATGGGGTCGCCGTCTTTCGCATCGAAATCGTAGCCGTGAACATCATCAATAAATCCGTTGCCGTCATCATCGAGTCCGTTGTTCGGAACTTCCCGGGAATTCGTATAAATATTCCTGGTGAGAGCTGGGTGATTGTAGTCCACGCCAGTATCCAGCACTGCGACGATAACGTTTTGGCCTTGGCGTGTTGCAGGAAGCTGGGAATACTTCATTGCATCGGGATGCCAGGCACGCCGGGCGGTTGCATCGTCGGCTCCTTGGTCTTCGTCAGCCGGAAGGCCGATTTGAAGGTCTTCTGTAACTTCCTCTGCAGCAGATCTGAAGGAAGCCAGAACATTGGCAAACTTCGGAGCTTCCACCACCACATAGGTATCTTCGCCAAACTGCAAGGTCTGAACGGTTTTACCCACCACCGTTCCAATTGGGTTTTTAAGAATAAAGCGCTCCGCCTTAGCTGTGGCTGGAGCAACAATCAACGCGAGAACAAGAACCAGTTTTTTCATTTTTAACCCCTCCGGTTGGAAATCTTAGGGGGGTGTTTCTGTGAGTTGCAATCTTTTAAGATAGTAATGAGGCAATTATTCTGAATGTAAAAATGGCTGCATGAATGATTTTCCCAGTGGTCTAGAGCTGCGGCATTTGCGGCGAAGTTGTAAAGGGTTCTGATTTCAGTGGTTTTGAGAATGGCTTTGGGTGAGCGCAGAGCGGCGATTCAAGAAGATTCTGGGAAACATCGCCCCAAATTGAAAGGTTCTGTCAGGAAATTAAAGGTCCAATCGCAGGCAAAAAAGGGCACCGAAACTCGGTGCCCCCAAGAATACTCCCTCCTGGTAGAGGTGGATATAAATTAAATTTAATTATTCGCCTTTCAGGTAGCGAGCGCAGCTGAGGTCGGCATTGATGCGGTCGCCATTTCTTTTCACAAGTACGAGCTTACCGCTTACCAGCTGGCCGTCAGCAACAGGAGCTGCATAGGAGAAATCGATGTCTGCGATGATTGCATCAAGCTGGCCGAGTTTCGTGCCGAGGATCAGCTCACCTTTGCGGGAGCTATCATTGAAGCGAAGGTCTACGTTAGCTTCATATTTGGAAGCGCGATTTTCGAGTACGCCGTGAACTTGGGTGAAGCGAGCGATTGTTTTCCGGCCGAACTTCACGGCTGGATCTGAAACCACCATTACAGCGGCCACGCGAGTTCCTACTTCGGGATTGGTGTGATTGTATACTTTTACATTGAGATCGCCGCCTACGGTTTGGCAGTTGAATCCGTCAGCGTGAGCGGATGCGGAGAAAGTGGCGATGGCAAGGACGGCAAAAGTGTTTACGAGTTTCATTTGTTTTTCCCTTTGTCTTAATCTGTCTGGGTTACGAGATCCTTCTCAGTGAACTCCGTGGCTTTTCACAGGATCGTTGCGGCTGTCCGCAGGTCGAATGTGTCGGCGAAATGGAAAGTAAGGCCCCTTTTCAGTAAACTCAAATGCATAAAAACAACGTTAATATTCATTAATTAAATAAAACAAACAATGGGTAAACGGCTTGGCCTTTCTCGCTAATAAACTTGCCGGGAAAGGCGTGTGGACGGAGGGGCTGGAAGCCATTACGATTTTTAAATGAGAAAATCTGTTCTACTAGCGCTTCTTCTGGGATCGCTTCCCTTGGTGGCACTGGCCTCTGACGCCGAAGTTTCTGAAACGGAATCTAAACCCATCCCCACGGAAGAAGTGGCTCCGCAGGAGGATCCTCCGCTGGGATGGTTCTCTTTCCTTACAAAAATTCCCGGTGACTATGTTGCCGTGGCCAATTCTCTGTTCGCCAGAGACCAGATTGGGAACTGGGCGGGGGTAGTGGGATCCACTGCGGCTCTCATTAAATATGATTACGAGCTCTGGCAGCCTTTTTCCAAAGAGCACGCAAAGAAAGGGTTTGCTTTCGATGCTACGGAGTTTGGATGGAATGTGGGTAAGGGGGGCTTTCAGTTTTTGATCGCCGGCGGCTTCCTGCTTTACGGTGGAGCATTCAAGAGCCATCGTGCTCTTAGAACTTGCAGTCAGATCCTTGAGGTAGTGATCGCCACAGGAATCACCACACAGGTGCTAAAGCATATTACCGGGCGCGAGAGCCCGAACGTGGCTACCGAGCCGCGCACCGGAAAGTGGCAATGGTTCCCGAATCCGGCCAAATATTCCAGGCGGGTATCTGCCTATGATGCATTTCCGTCCGGTCATATTGCCACCACTCTCGCGACTACGAGAGTGATCATTGCGAATTATCCTGAGCAGAAATGGATTCCCTGGGTGGGATATCCATTGGTTGCATTTGTTGGAGTAAGCATGGTGGCTACGAACGGGCATTGGTGGAGTGATTATCCGCTAAGCATTCTGCTTGGATACCATTTCGCAAAGGCGGTGACCCGCGGAAATGCTCCTTACCGAGCCGAAGATGAACGAGCTTTACGCCTGGATCCCTATGTTCCTTTCCCTGAGAGCGCTGGCTTGATGCTAACCAAGCGCTTCTAGGTTGGAAATCTACTTACTGAACGTTCAGATCAACCAGGCTAGGCTTTTGAATGGTGCTCTCGGAGAGACTCGAACTCTCACGCTCGCGCATACGACCCTGAATCGTACGTGTCTACCAATTCCACCACGAGAGCAAAGCTTGCGAATGAAAAGGGAATTTTTCATGTTCGCGTTAGCTTGGCAAGTGGAAAGAACATTAGGACAATAGGAAGAGATACAGCCCTTTCGCTAGAGCGGGCGCACCATCAATAGATACGGTATTGACGCAATGAGTTAATGCTGGTTTATGGGCGCTGTGCCATTCATGGAGGATTGATGGGGCAGTTTTTTCTTTTGATTTTAGCGTTCGCAACCCCGTTCATTTTTCCTCGAGCCTTTGCTTCGGAGGACAAGTTCTTTTCTGATCAGCAAGCTAAAGCCGCATTTCTCCAGCTCGACTTTTTTGCGGAGGGTCGGGGCATGCATGTGTCTCCGGGTTTGATTACCTATTTTAACAGAGTAATGGCAAAGCTTCCTTCTCCGGACAATAGGCGGCTGGACCTTCGCCGGTGGTTTACTCGCCGATGGGGAATGAATTTTCAGGGAAAAGAAATTGTAGGGCTCTTTGACAAGGATCACGAAGGCTTAAGGGTGGGGGCGGTGGGATGTGTCGCTTGCCATAGCGGGCGTGCTGCCGGCCAGTTCGTCGTGGGGCTCGGAAATAAAAATATCGACGTGGTTCGGATGGCCAAAGACCTCTACCGAATGGAGAGGTGGTGGAAGCACCTTGTTCCTGCACGCAAGAAGACGGAGGCTTATCTGGATCTCGAAGAGGACGCCTTGGCCTTTTCACATTTTTTGAGTAACGAACGCCTAGGAAATCTCACTCAAGGCCTCGTACCGGTTTCTTTCGTATTCAGCTGGTTCTGGTCAATTCATGGTGAACCAGTACCCGAGCGGTTCAGGCGCGGTCAGGTGAAAGTGCCGATGCTTTGGGGCTATGAAGAAAAACGAAAGATCGGCCTTTTTTCTGATGGTTTCGGAGATCCGGAACAAGTGGGGTGGGGGGCTCTGGTGGAGCTGGCCGCAGGCCAACGGCCTGAAGCCGTTCGCAGATATTATCCAAAGATCGTAGAAGCGGAAAAGCTCTTCAATTTCTTTTTGCCCCCGAAGTATCCCTTCGAAATCAATCGGCAGCTCGCAGAAAGAGGGAAGGCTGTTTTTTCAAAAACATGTGCCGGGTGCCACGGTTCATACGAGAGAAACGTAGATGGTTATCCGATTTTTCAAGCTCCAAAATGGATTCCGTGGTCCGTAGTGAGAACTGACGGTGATCGCACTTTTGCCGCAAATGATGACCTTAAACGAAAGATCGGGGAAAGCCCGCTTCGGGATTTGATAAGGCACCTGGACCTTGGGCATGGCTATTTCGCCCCCCGCTTAGAGGGGATTTGGTCCCGCTTTCCCTACCTGCATAACGGGTCAGTTCCCAGTATCGAGGCATTGCTGACTGGGCCGAAAAATCGACCGGAAGTTTTTTCCCTGAAAGATGTGGGTGAACTATACCGTTTCGACAAAATTAGTTTGGGAATAAAGGTGCCTGAAAGACGGGCGGGGATGAAGGCCTTGAAAGCAAGGGCTCGGAAGGGAAACCGATCGATTTACGATGTGAGCAGAGCGGGTCACTCCAACCAAGGCCATGATTTTTTCACGGACCTTGGTTCGGGCGAAAAAAAAGCAATTATCGAGTACTTAAAAACTCTTTGAAGAGCTTTAGTGGCTGCAAGTCAATCGACCGTACTGCACTTCCACTTCGGCAGGCACGTTCCCGTCTTGGTTGGGGCTTCGAATCGAGGCATAGTGAACACCCGCAATTCCCCCCGAAAACAGTCTTACAATCAAGGGCGATTCCTGTGCATTTTCACTCCTGCATACAAGGTAGTTGTTCAAAGCGTCGGGATGCCTGCGCATTGGAAGAAGTTCGCAAGCTAGATCGCGAATATTTCGGGGGCCGGCAAATGTCTGGTCCGCCAGTACGGCAGAACGAAGGTCCGGGGCTATGGTCAGAATAAAGCCTCCGTCGGCGATACCGACTGAATGGCAGTAAGTGGGATCGCGTTCTGCGGCCTCGGTGTGAACAGGATCGATCAGGGGATCTATGCCCAGAATCAGGGCGGCAAGTAGGACAGTCTTTTTCATATTTTCTCCAAAAAAGGGTTCCCCGGGGTTGGGGGAGAGGAATTTTATTGGTGAGCTCAAAGCAATGGGTGTGCCAGGTTACAGGATGCCTTCAAGTGCTTGATTCATGGTTACGGGATGGTTCGTGGGATCCAAATTGGAACCGTTCTTTTTGGATCGTGGATCGACTGAAACCCAGTTTGGAATGCCTAAGGCTGGGGACCGATCATGCAAGAGAGGGCTTCCACGTGGCTGGTCTGTGGGAAAAAATCCAGTGCTCCCAGGCCTTTCAGCTTCCATTTTTTGCGCAGAAAGCGAGCCGTGGCTCTGGCCCATTGGTCAGAATCGCAGCCAATTAGAAGGGTTTCCTGAACCCGAAGTTCCTGGAGTATATTAACGATCGGCACCAGTTCATTGCCCAGGCCTTCGCGTGGGGGATCCAGAATGATCCGTATTTCCTCGGAGCTTGATTTTAATGAAGAAGCATTTTTTTCCAGCCACTCTTTTACTCCGGATTGATGGAAGCGGTGGTGTGGCGGCGCGCCATGTGGAGGTTTGAGGGAGGCCCCGAAGTCAACGGTGTGAACTTCCGAAAATCTTTTCGATATCGGAAGGCTCAGGTTTCCACTCCCACCGTAAAGATCCAATAAGATCCCGCCGCTACCTGCATGATCTGCTACCCAGTTCTGTAATTTTACGTTCTGTTCGTCGTGCACTTGCCGAAAGCCATGAGCAGAATGCCCTTTGTTCCAGGCCTCGGTTACCGTACCATCCGGGAAAACCTCGAGCTCGAGCTTATATTCTCTTTCTCTGTTTTGACCCGATTCCCGGGCTTCAGCTAGGCGGGCATTCAATTCAGGGCGAGCGATTTCACAACGGTCAATCGGAACAATCAGATTGCTTCCTTTCCCGTAGAATCCGATTTTGTCCCGAAAACCCCGAATCTGAATCCGGTTTCTGTACTCCCAGACCCGATCCGCAGGAAAGTCTTTCCAGGGTATAGAGGCACTGTTCACTCCCACCCTGGTGAGAGAGTGCCGAACCCCGTCTCTTTTGGTGCTCCACTGCAAGGAGTAGGGGATATGTTGCCATTGACATCCACCGCAGGCTCCAAATGCCGGGCAAGGAGCTACGACCCTTTGGGGAGACGCTGAAAGTATTTCAAGCAGCCTGCCCTCGGCATAGCGTTTTTCTTCAGATACGATTTCCACTCTAACCTTGTCGCCGGGAGCGGTGAGGGGAACGAAAATCACGCGCCCTGACGCATCCCTGCCGAGACCAGGACCGGATCGGGAAAGTGCGGTGATTTCTATGATAATCTCCATGCGTTCTTATCAATGGTGGGGCGCATATTTGCAAAGTAAAAACAGGCAGCTACAACCTGGGTTGGGAATTGTATCAGCCACTCTTTTCTTTTGGCGTTTCGTGACCATTTTGGAATGTATCAAGCCTTCAGGAGTATTAATGAAAACGACTTTTCGCCTTCTATTTACTGCAATCTTGCTTAGCGGTCTTTCAGGATGTGGCTATAACAGCCTTCAGGGTATGGATGAGGACGTAAAGGCGTCGTGGAGCGAAGTTCAGAACCAATATCAGCGGCGAGCAGATCTGATTCCAAACCTCGTGAATACCGTAAAGGCTTACGCAAAGCATGAGCAGGAAACGTTAACCCAGGTTACCCAGGCCAGAGCTCAAGCGACTCAAACTACCATCGATGCTTCAAAGCTTTCCGACAAAGAGGCTTTTCACAAATTTGAACAGGCCCAGGGCCAGCTTAGTTCTGCTTTGAGTCGCCTTCTGGTTACTGTGGAAAAGTATCCAGACCTCAAAGCCAGTGAAAATTTTCGAGACCTTCAGAGCCAGTTGGAAGGAACAGAGAATCGAATTACCGTAGCGAGAAAAAGGTATATCGATCAAGTGGCGGAATATAACAAAGGGATCCGGTTTTTTCCCACTAACCTGACAGCGAAGTTTTTACTCGGCCTTCAGGCCAGGGAAACATTCACTGCCACCGCGCCTGGAGCGGATAAGGCCCCCGAGGTGAAATTCTAGTGGGATTGGCCCTCGCTAGAATGGCGTTGCCGCTGATTTTCCTCTTAGCACCGCTCCAGTTGGTATGGGCTTGGGGCAATGATCTGAAGCTTCCATCTCCCGCTCCGGTTGTGGATCAGTTCGGGTTGTTGGGAGGTGATCAGCAATCTCAGTTAGAGCAGATCCTTCGAGCCGCGAAGAGCCGAAGCGGAGTGGAGATTTCGGTATTTATACCGGCATCGCTCCAAGGGCGTGAGATCGAGGACTTTTCTATTTCAGTGGCGGAGCAGTGGAAGCTCGGGAGGAAAAAAGAGGATAGAGCGCTGCTTTTGGTGATCGCTCCCAAAGAGAGAAAAATGCGGCTGGAGGTCGGTTATGGTCTGGAAGGAGAAGTTACAGATGTAGTTAGCCGGCGGTTATTGGACGACGTGATGCGCCCACATTTTCGTGCGGGTCAGTACTTACAGGGCATAATGGCCACCCTTGTGGGAATTCAGCAGCGGGTGAATCTCGGACTCGGCGAACCCGAGATTCGTGAGTTCAGTGATTCCCGGGTGAGGCGTGGTGGGAGTTTGTCGTTTCTTCAGGCCGTATTCTTTTTACTTATCGTGATACTTTTCGTTGTTTTCAGCGTAGTGGGGCGCGCTTTCGGTGGTGGCCGGCATCGCTATCACGGAGGATGGTCTGGCGGGAGTGGCGGTTCGTCTTGGGGCGGCGGTGGCGGAGGTTTTGGGGGCGGCGGCGCGTCTTCCAGTTGGTGACAAAGGTACAATATGACATCAGATAAATTTTTCGATGAAAAGGGATCCAAGGCGATTGAAGAGGCGGTACGGGAAGCGGAGTCTTTGACGTCCGGTGAGATCGTTCCAGTCGTGGTGGATTCCAGCTCCGACTACCATTGGCTTGCTTACAGAGCGGCTTTATTGGGGTGGATTTCTGCCAGTGTAGTGGCAATTGCTTTTCATTATAAGTATCCATTCGCCTTTGATTTTTGGGGCCTTTTTTTAATCCAAATGATGGGAGTATTGTCAGGTTGGATCTTCAGTATTTCTCCGTGGGGGTTCCGGCTACTGGTTGCACCCTCTGTTATCGACGAAGAGGTCTTGGAAACCGCCCGTTCTTCGTTCATTCAGAATGGGCTTATGAATACCCGTGATCGAACGGGAGTACTGATTTTTGTATCGGTCAAAGAGCATCGAGTGCTGGTTTTAGGCGACAAAGGGATTCATGAAAAAGTAGGAGACGGGTTTTGGAAAATGGAAGCTGACTTAATTGTGGACTCTATCAGAAGTGGGCGTCCTGAAGAGGGGATTGTGAAGGCGATCCAGGAGGTCGGCCAAAAGTTGGCAATACATTTTCCAAAGCGCTCGGACGATACCAACGAGCTCGCTGATTCTTTACGCCGCTCCTAACTTTTTTGTGCAGGCTGTTTTTTTAGCAAAGAGAATGTAACAGTGAGAATCACAGGCCCAAGGATCAGGCCTTTCAAGCCGAAAATCATGATAGCTCCTATAATTGTGGCCAGACTCAGTATCGGGTGGCCTTCGTTGTTCTTGTTCGAGATCAGATAAGGACGAAGTATATTATCGATACTTCCAGCCACAAGGCCCGTGGCCAATAGGGCAATACCTGCGGCCGAATTGCCCGTGAGAAAGCTGACGGCAGACAAGAAGAAACCGACAGGGCCAGCCCCTATGATCGGGATGAACGACAGGAAAAACGTAATCGTAAAGATTACGGCGAATTCTCTATACCCTGAGAGCCTTGCGCCTACCGCAACAACGGTGGCCTGAACCACACCTATCGCTATGCTAATAACAATCGCATCTCGACAGGATTTTTGGAACGTGCTGACCAAGGCCTGAAGATCTGCCTGCGGCAAAATTCCAATTCTAGTAAAACCAGCGCCTATTTCGACGCCCTTTGATAAGAAGAGGTACAAGAACAGTGAAAAGAGAAACAGACTCACTACGAGATCCGGGATCCCTAAGAGTGCGGTGGTAAACCATTCAATCCCGGTCTTGCCCAGTTTCGCGAGATTCTGGCGGATTGACTGCCGGGCATCTGCCGTGGATTGGTAGTACCTGAACTTCTGGCCATATGTGGCCACTCCCTCTTCGATCCGTTGATATGCATTTGCGATTCTTTCGGTGGTCGCTGCAGAAAATATTCCGTCGGACCCGGTGCGGCCTTTTTCGGCCGCCACTTGGTAAAGACGCAAGCCTAGATATGTTGCCGGGAGAAGGAGTGCAAGCAGCAATACGACAACAGCCATTACCACCGAAAGCGTTCTTCCTAGACGGAGATTTGACCGTATTGTTGTTAACGGCTTTTTCAGGCCAAAGGCAAATATGGCTGCCACCGCAATTGTTCCCCAGAATGGGTAAAGGCAGAATGCGAGCAGGGCAAGGCCGAGGCCTAGCACCGTTTCACGATTTAATTTCGGATAAGGCCATGTGCGGCGATCGGCTTTTGACCTGTGCATGACCTCCGTGTTTATTGGCAGTTTTCTAATTTCCATTTCCAAAAAATCCTATGCGCGTTGTCGTATTATACACAAGTTCCATTTATACCCTTGATGGCAGGGCGTTTTGCCCCGGATGAATTTTCGTCTCTTTATTATTGATCGCTTATTTGCGGCATCTGGATTGCAGTTACCGGAAGGGCAGCAGGGGTATGAACTCGGGTATCGCGGAAAAGAAATCGACCTCGGCCCAATCGGAGGATTCTTATGTTGAGAGCAGCTTTGGGCTTCTTTATCCTGGCACTTGTAGCAGCGGTTTTTGGCGCTAGTGGAATTGCGGGAATCTCAATGGAAATTGGAAGAATGCTTCTAGTGGTGTTCTTGATCTTGGCGGTGATTAGTTTTGTAATCGGTATCGTTTCAGGGCGCGGCCCAAATGTGAGGCCTTGACGAGCGATAAATACGTCTTGGGGTGGGGCTAGAAGAGCGAAAATTCTAGCGGTGCATTTTTATGTTCTGGTAAGTCTGCTGAAGTTTTTGCTTGAAAACCTCGGCTACGAATGGCTTCACAATATAATTCGTTACGCCTAGGCTGATCGCCTCTTTTACCTGCCCAATATCCGCTTCGGCTGTAAGCAATACGAAGGGGAGCTTGTTAAAGCGATTGTCCGCTCGCATTTTCTTCAATAGCTCGAGCCCATTCATTTCAGGCATATTCAGGTCAGAAATGACTAGTCCGATCGATGCTTGAGGCTTGTCCAACGAAGTCCAAGCTGCTTGGCCATTTTCGGCTTCTATAACATCATAGTAGCCCATTTCCACTAGGCTGCTTGTCACCAGCATTCGAATCGTAGCCATATCGTCGGCCACAAGAATCTTGGTTGAAAATGGAAACATGACACCCTCGATGTTCTTCTGAGTTGATCTTAAACAAAGGAACGTATCTCGACAAGCGTGCTGCTTTATCCGCAGAAATCGATTTCACAGGTGGCGGTATTTTTTTTCGATACTCAAATAGTCGACGGAGCAGGGATAGCCTGGGGGGCGGTTTACAGATTAATGTGTTTAATGGTGGCCCCTCCGAGAATCGAACTCGGACACCCGTGAAGGTACAGGTTTTTGAAACCTGCGCGTCTACCAGTTCCGCCAAAGGGCCGTGAGAAGCCCACTTTCTAGCACTTAAGTCAGGAAGGCTCCATTTTTTTGATGAACTAATGCTTTGCGTTATTTCACTTTGGAAAGGTCGGCCACGATCGAAAAAGGGCTTTTGAACACAAAGGTGCCCTCTTGGGGGAGTACATATGCTTCCACTTGGCCCACCAAATCTGCAGGATAGAATAGATCCAGCTTTTCCTGGCTCAAAATCAAATGGGTGAAACCCTCGTCTCTCAGAATTTTTAGAAACTCGGAGGCGTTTTTTGAAGAATGCAGTCTGGCGTCAAGCCGGGGAGAATCCCAGATTCGCACCACCGGAAAAGGCAGGGAGTGATAGAAGCGGCTCTCTACAAGCAGCGCGGCTTTCATCCCGAATCGGTAGTGAGAACGGAACCAGCTTTGAGCTTCTCCGCTAACATAGGAGCGGACAAGCAAATGTGCGTTTGGAATGGTATGCAGGCGGCGAATAGCTTCCCACCGGTATGGCAGGATTAGGCTTACCATCGCGAGTATCAGCCATGGTAGGTGCGTGAGTGTTACTGGTAGGCCAGAGACTATTCTGGTGATGATCAATCCTGATACTAGTCCCGCCAATGGAAGTACCGCGCCGAGAAGTCGGAGCTCGGTGGCCTTTCCGGCTAACATGGCGAAGGTGCAGAAACCAATGGTGACACCGGCTCCTGCCACTCTCTGACCGACGGGGCTCTTGCGGTGAAATGCGAGAACTGGTGCCATCAGGCAAACCGATGCCATGGGAAACTCTTGAATGAGTTCTTTGATGCGAAGAAGCGCGGAAGGCGCCTCCTGGTATTTAGCCAACGCTGCAATCCATGTAGGCCCTAAAATTGATTCCGGGAACCAGCTCTGCAGAAGCGGGAAAAATGGATTTCCAAGATAGATCCAATTTCGCAGCGACAATGGGGCCATTCCGATTACGAAGCCGAGAGCGAAAAGTACCAAACCTTTTGGAGGGGGCCTCCTGTAAAGCAGGGCTATTGAGAGGCCAGCGATAGCGAAAGCGGAACTTAATTTGGCTATAAATGAAAATCCCCAGATCAATCCTACGAGCGGGAGTATAGAGATTGCCGTATTTGGGTTCCCCTGATTCTCTTCGTTTCGGGTAAGGAGGGCATATCCACTTAATACCCAAAGAACGATGCCCCAGTCGTTTTTTGCCATGGGAATGGCGAATTGTAGAGACGCTGGGATTGCGAACAATGACAGCGAGAAAGCCCGCCAAGCGGGATGTGAGATCCAGCGGGCAATCAATCCATGTGCGAGTACAAGAGTGCCGCCAAAGCCAAGGATGGAGTGTGTCAATTGACCGAATATCTGGACGGGCAGAAGTCCAAGCCCACCGGTTTTTGCAAACAAGAAGTGGGGCCACAGGAAGAGCAGCTCAAATCCTCCTTCTTGAAAGCTGGCGACCGAATCCGCCGGAAAGTAAATTTTGCCGGCCTCCCAGAACTGCCTGGCTCCCACCAGGTGATGGTGGAGAGGATCCCAATAGGAATGAATCGGCAGGCTATCTAGAGCGAGCAGCAGGAAAATCAAGCCGAGAGGTAGGTACGCGATGGAGCTCCATTTTAACTTTACCAACCTTGGGAGGGGGGAAAGTGCCAGGCCGAGGGACTGAAGAATAAAGAGGAAGTAGCGTACGTCCGGCTGAAGCAGTTCTCCTATCCCAAGTAGAAACGCAATGATGGCATATAGTAACGATCCCGTGGCCAGGGATAGTCCCGCGGAAGGAAGAGAGCTGTCGACAAAGCGCAAAATCACTTGACCCCAAGCCAAGATGCCGAATACCCAGAGGAGGAATTGACCTAATATCGAGATCCAGTGCCCGGCCGCAAGTGGATCCTCTACCCGGCCGGGGGGGGCGGAAAGAAAGTCAAGAAAGAGAAAGATGAAAAATACAGTGAAGAACTTGATGAGAAAGTCTCGATAGCCTCTAGGACTCATCGCGTGCCTAAAAGGCCTTGCGTTAAATGCCCGCCAATCAAAACCAGAAGTCCCGCCAGATACAGTGCCGCGCTTTTAAGATTCTTCCAGCCAAAAAAGAGGCGAGTATGAAGGTAGATTCCGCATAGAAACCAAGCCGTCAATGCGAGAAGACTTTCTCCTTGCCTGGCCAATAGCTGCTCGGGTGTGGGAAGGCGGTTCATTTCCATCAATAGAAGCAGTTCAGTAATGATACCGGCCGTAAGGAGGGGAAGGGCCCAAAGCACCATTCGATAACCCATGCGATCGATGCGCCATAGGTCTCGCTCCATCGACGCGAGCTGTGCTTGATTGGCGAATTTCGTGCGATAGTTGATGCGTAGGTATGAGAGAACCAGCGGAAATGCCAGTATGCAAAATGCGTAACCGAGCAGGAAGCAGAGACGATGAAAACTAAGCCATTGAAAATCGTTCGTAAATACCCCACGCAGTAAATTTGCTGCCGTGGCGGAAATTGTTAGTGATAGGGCGGTCCATAAATTTGCAAAAACAGAAGTCAAGGTGTTGCCGTAGGCAACTTCTGTAACCATCTGAGCAGCGGCGATTGCCCAGGCAAATAGAAGAAAGCTTACTGGTCGTTCATAGCGGGCAGAATGAACTTCTCCATTCACTACCTGGAGTTTTCCGATGTAAAGCACCAAGGCTAGGGTAAAGGTGAGTATTGCCAGCTTTTCCACCGAGGAAGCAATAACCTCCAGTCTGCGATTACCGTGGGTCCAAAGATAGAACCGCGACAGAAAAGAGGCCCAGTAGAGGACAGCCGATAAGATGAAAATTTCCTCCGTCATACCGAGAGCTTGCGGCAGCGAGCGAATGTAGTCAAGTGGCAGGCTATTTGCTTTGCCGTGAAAGCCGAAGGGCTGTGTCGCGGCTTCTGGCTCGGTCGTCCAATCAGGGAGTCAAGGTGAAAGAAACGCAAAAAGATCAAGCTGAGTGGATCAGGTCTCCGATAACAGAAAGGACGAAACGACTTCGGCCGGACAGGGAATTGACTATTCATCCGTTCAACGGCCGAAAGAAGAAGATTCGTTTAATTAGAACGGAGATATTCATTGGGGCCTCTCCTGGTTGTGACCTGCGCATGGAGGATCCGTTCATTTCAGCCCGTCACGCGGTACTTCGCTTAGAGGAAAGCGGGGGTGGTTATGTAGTTGAGGATCTGTCCTCTCGAAATGGCGTCTTTTTAAATGGGGTCAGGGTCAACTCGGCGCCCCTTCCTGCGGTGGGATCTCTTCGTATTGGAAGATCAACGATAAGTTGGACCCAGGACTCCGTAGAATCAAGCATTCTTACCCAAGGGTATGTGATGGCTGATCCAAAAATGTTCGAAGTGGCGGAAGCTGTGAAGAGAGCAGCTCAGTGTCGTGTTCCGGTTCTGTTTCTCGGGGAGACCGGTACTGGAAAAGACGTGCTTGCAAGAGCCTTGCATCAATTGGGAAGCGGTGGTTCAGCCCCTTACGTACCAATCAATTGTTCTTTAACGGGGGGGCCGCTTGCCGAGAGCGAGCTGTTTGGGCATCGGAAGGGAGCATTTACCGGTGCGGAGACTGCCCGCATTGGTGCTCTACGATCGGCAGATGGCGGAACTCTTTTTCTGGATGAGGTTGCAGATATGCCCATGGGGGCACAGGTGAAATTGCTCCGGGCGCTCGAGGGCGGGGAGGTTAAAGCGCTTGGAGCGGATCGGGCCGATAAAGCGGAGTTTCGCCTAATATCGGCAACCAGCCGGGATCTCGATGCCCGAATTGAAGACGGTTCCTTTCGGTCAGATCTATACTTCCGAGTGGCCGGTATCGTGGTGAACGTGCCACCTCTTCGTGCGCGGCCTCGCGATATTGTTGCGATCAGCAAAAAAATGGCTCAGGATCGCGGGCTCGAATTGGACGATAGTGCAGAAGAGCGGCTGTTGAATTATGCATGGCCGGGAAATGTACGTGAGCTTCGTGCTTGCATGGAGCGCGCTATAGGTCTTGCCAGTTCCACCGGATTCCTTCGTATAGTTGCCGATCACCTGAATGGAATGGAGAGAAGGACTCTTCGATTGCAGGAGCCAGAGTCTATTCGGAGAACTCTGCATGAAGCCGAGAGGGAGTGTCTTGAGGGCGCTCTCGAGCGAAATGGATGGGCAAGGAAGGCAACTGCGATTGAGTTAGGTATCTCGAGATCCGGTCTATGGGAAAAAATGCGACGGCACGGATTTACCCGGACAGTGGAAAAGTCTTATTGAACTATCAGGTTGTGAATAAATACTTCCTCGACAGCGGAGCCATGTGGCATCGCCTTCGTGAGAGATGCCTTTAATTTTTCACGAGCCTTGGCTTTTCCTTCTTCTGTCAGAAGGTTCACTTGCTCTTTGTAAAGCGAGTAAAAAGCTTCGGCAGCGCGGTCGTGGAAAATCGATGACTGATCTTCGACCATGGCAGCCGCTTTCGTATCGCTTACACGTACCCAGAGGTCTACACTCATCAAGGCTTCGTTGCGAGGCGGACCTACCCAAGCATTTGCCGAGAATTGTCCGAGAGCTACCAGTTCCGCTTTTTCTTCGCTCTTACGTTTCAATTCAGACAACTCATGAGAGTACTCTGCCTTTATTTTTTCGTGCTCCGATGAGGTTTTTAGCTTCACAAGGATCTTTTTTGCCAATGAACCTGCGCTAACAATCGAGATCACGGCTAGAACTAAAAACAAAAGTACTTGAGCGCGCGTGAGGGTAGTTCCCTCTTTGTAAATCGCGGAAAGGGATGTCGGGTCTGGTGGCTTGGAAGACGCGTTGGCCGACCTCGCGGCTAGTTTTTCCTTCAGTTTACGTACAAATTCGATTTTGTCGGCTTTTTCCGAGGCCTGGGTTTTCAGGCTGGAAAGCTTTTCCTTAAACGCGTCAAGCTTGGACATCAATCCAGCTTAACCCGGCCTTGGATCTAAGGGAAAGAAGCGAAAAAGTCGGTAAAAAAAATGAGGGAAGCGCCGATAGGCTCTTACTGAGAGGGCCTTATGAAAAATGGATTTTTCAAGTCTGCTTCCTTTGCCTGTTTATTTCTTGCCGCTATCACGATTCCAGGTTGTGCCTCCTTCCTTCAGTTAGGGGATCATGGAGACGACCCGTCTGAATATGATCGAGGTTATGACTCGATGGAGGATGGCCTGGAGGCCAACACGGAGGCGGATCGATCGCCCGTTGCCGAGGGCTTGGAGACCGATGACGGTGCCGACTATTCAAAGCGGCGTGTGAAGCGCGCTATTGCGGCCCGGGACGTAGTTCTGGGAATGACCCGCAGGGAAGTGTCAGAAAGCTGGGGCCAGCCCACGCAGCGCGAAGTCGCCGGCCGAGGTAACGGCGGGCATGAGAGATGGACCTATGGTTCCCGTTATTCTTTGAATGGTTCAAGAACAGTAATTTTTGAGAACGGTCGAGTGGCAGGTTGGAGCCAATAGGCGAGTCCTTCTGAAAGGAATTTCAGGTCATTTATGAAGCGAACGGCGAAAGTGGCCGGCAGCTTGGTGGCAACTGTGTCGCTGGCTGCTGTGCTTTTTTTCTTTCTCGTAGTGCCTGCAAGAGCTCCAGTTGGAGGGAAGCTGTGGACAGGCGGAAGGACGATAGCTTCTTTACAGGAAGAGGATTTCGACCGGCGGTTGCTTAAGCTTCAGCTCTGTTATGGGGTGCGTATCGTTTCAGACCGCTGCACGCTTGGCAGGAGACGAGTTTGTAAAGCGATGCTGGTCCATGAGCTTGAGCCGGTTTTCGAGCGGAGTGGCGCGTATCTAAAAAACCCTGTGGAATTTCATTGTCATGACACAGCAGTGGGAAAATCCATTCTAGATGATGAAGACTCAGTGAGCTTGCGCCCCAATCTTGAAATGGCTGCGATCAGGAGGGCTCTTGATTCGAACTTAGTCAGCAACCATGCCGTTGAAGAGCAGCATGATACCGCCAGGGCTGCGTGCGAATTTCTTACAGACTGCAAATGGTCAATGCGCCCACAATCTTTCTCAGTTAGAAAGATCGCATCTTGTATTTCGACCCCTAATGCTGCGCATCGCAAGGCGCTGCTAAATGAAGCTGGAGCCATGCTTTTCGGGGGGAAAGCCACCCGCAGAAACAGCCTGTATTCACGTATTATGAATGACGGAAAATAACGAATTCAGTGAGCTCCCTCTACCTGCTCGGCTGTGTATTTGCTAATGTTAAATCCTTATGGACGCATATTACGAGTTTGAACGACCCATCACGAATCTTGAGAAAAAGATTTCTGATCTCAAGGAAATGTCTATTCAGGAAAAAATGGACTTTTCCACGGAGATCGGAGCTTTGGAGAAAAAGCTCGAGCAACTGATCGGCGAGGTTTATACGAACCTCACTCCCTGGCAACGCGTTCAGTTATCGAGGCATCCGCAAAGGCCCTACTCAGAAGACTACATCAGCCTTCTCTTCACTGACTTCCAGGAACTTCATGGAGATCGAAAGTTCAAAGACGATGCCGCGATCATTGGAGGCCTCGCGCGGTTTCGTGGCCAGCCCGTGCTCGTAATCGGCCAGCAGAAAGGGCGTGGAACCAAAGAGAAAATGAAGCGCAACTTCGGAATGGTTAAGCCAGAGGGATACAGGAAGGCCATTCGTCTGATGGAAATGGCGGCGCGATTCGATGTTCCGATTATTACTCTTGTGGATACCCCTGGAGCTTATCCTGGAATCGACGCCGAGGAGAGGGGGCAGTCTGAGGCGATTGCGGATAGCATCATGAGAATGTTCAATCTTGCTGTTCCTGTTGTAACTGTGGTTATAGGAGAAGGCGGCTCGGGAGGGGCGTTGGCTATCGCGGTGGCAGATAAGGTATTGATGCAGGAGTTTTCCACGTACTCTGTGATTTCGCCGGAGAGCTGTGCCTCGATTCTTTGGAGCGATAGCGCTATGTGTGAGCAGGCTGCGAAAGTTCTGAAATTGAGCGCGCCGGAAGTTAAAAAACTCGGAGTGATCAACGACATTGTAAGAGAACCTCAAGGCGGTGCGCACCGAAACCATGAAGAGGCTGCCACTCTTCTGGGAGACAGCCTTGCGAAGCAGCTTGAAGATCTGATGGGCCATGATGGACAGCGCCTCATTAAGGATCGAATCGCTCGATTCCGTAAAATGGGAACTGAATATATTCTTGGTGCCGGACGATAAGGCGGTGTTGGTTTGACTAATAAGGAAGCAGCCCCTATCGAAAGTTCATTGCACTCCATGACCGGGTATGGCCGGGGAAGCGTGAGTAGTGAAAAAGTAAGAGCAACAGTTGAGCTGAGATCGGTAAATGGGCGCTTTCTCGAAATTCGTGCCAAGCTCCCACGGTCGTTATTGTTTCTTGAACCGGATCTCCGGGCGATGCTGGAAAAGAAGCTGCGGAGAGGAGTGGTTGACTTTACGGTAACGATTCATCCGGTTGAGCCGGCGTTGTCGGTGCACATCGCTGAAGATGTTGCTACGGCTTACGTTCAGCAAGCCGAAAGACTCGCGGAAGATCATGAAATTTCCAGCGGGATTACGGCATTGTCATTATTGAGGTTGCCGGGGGTCGCTGTTACTGACGATCCGAGCGCCGTTTTTGGTGCTGAAGCTGGAGACGTGGTCAAGCAGGCCCTTGACCAGGCTCTTTCCGCTCTTATTGAAATGAGAAGAAGCGAAGGAGAAAAGCTGGAGCGTGTGCTGCTTCGCGAGCTCATGGAAATCAAAGGGCATAAGGAGTGGATTCGGAAACATCGAGAAGACCTCAATGAGCGGCACTATAAGCGCCTGGAGGCTCGAATTTCCCAATGGGTGGAGAAAAGCCGGGGGGTACTGGAAGAGACCAGGCTTTATCAGGAGGTGGCTTTCTATTTGGACCGGGCCGATGTTACCGAAGAGCTAGATCGGCTTGCTAGCCATTTGAAGCAATGCGAAGAGGCGCTCAGCTACGCGGGTGCGAAGAGCGTAGGAAAGAGGCTTGAATTCCTTAGTCAGGAGATTGCTCGCGAAGTGAATACTATCGGAGCGAAGAGTGATTTGGTTGAGATCACCAATCATGTCGTGGAAATGAAACTGACCTTGGAAAAGGTTCGGGAGCAGGTTCAGAACCTCGAGTAACCAAATGAACTCTTTCAAAAGACAGTTCGTAGCTTTGGCTGCTCCGAGCGGTGGTGGGAAAACGACACTTTGCGGAATGCTACTGAAGCGTTTTCCTGATCTTGCACTCAGTGTTTCTTTCACCACGAGACTCCCCCGAGGTACTGAGCGGGATGGGGTGGAGTATAAATTTGTAGGTAAGCCAGAGTTCGAACAGCTGATTCAGGCAGGAAGTTTGATTGAGTGGGCCGAGGTGCATGGAAACTTTTATGGTACCAGCCGCGACTTTCTTGAAGGGCAAAGTAAGTCGGGAAAGGTTGTGCTTTTAGATATAGATGTGCAAGGAGTGGAGTCTTTGCGATCGGCGTTCGGGCACCGGTGTCTGAGCATATTTATCCTTCCTCCTGACATGAGCACACTTGAAGAGAGACTTAGAAGCCGTAGTACTGAGTCTGAGGAAAAAATTCAGAGACGACTGAAGAACGCTGCAGAGGAGATAGCTAAGTCTGGAAAATTTGATTTTCGCATAGTCAATCGGGACCTGGACGCCAGTTTTTCTGAGTTATGCGAGATACTCCGAAAGGAGGTGGGGCTTGCTTAGCGATCCGGCGGTGAAGGAAGCGGTACAGAACCTCGAGTTGAAGCTTCTTGAATATTATCCAGATGTCAATATGCCGCTCGTGAAACAGGCGATCGAGTTCGCTAATGAAAAGCATTCGGATCAGAGGCGCAGCTCTGGTGAGCCCTATATAGTGCACCCCATTTCCGTGGCGGCAATTTTGGCTGAGCTTCACCTCGATTTGGACTCTATAGTTACGGGTATCCTTCACGACACCGTAGAAGACACCGAAACTTCGCTAGATGATATCTCTCGGATTTTTGGTGCTCCTGTGGCCGAGCTGGTTGACGGTGTCACTAAGATTTCCAGGATCACGTTTCGCACTTCGGAAGAAAAGCAGGCTGAGAATTTCCGTAAGATGGTGGTGGCGATGGCCAAGGATCTCAGGGTGATCCTGGTGAAGCTGGCCGATCGTACTCACAACATGCGCACTCTTGACTATCTCCCGGAGAAGAAGCGCAAGCTTATTGCCCAGGAGACTTTGGATATTTACTCCCCGTTGGCGGGACGGCTTGGGATTCATTGGGTAAAAGCTGAACTCGAAGATTTATGTCTCCGTTATTTGAAGCCAGAGGTCTATTACAAGCTTGCTCAGTTGATTGCAAAAAAGAAAAGCGAGAGAGAAAAGTACATCGAGCAGGTGATCAAGAATATTGAAGAAAATTTAAAGGAGTACGGCATCAAAGGTTCTGTTACCGGCCGCCCGAAGCATTTTTATTCGATTTACAAAAAAATGGAGCAAAGGAACCAAAACGATCTGGATGATATCCATGATATCGTGGCTTTTCGAATCATTCTCGACAATATTACCGAATGCTATAAGGCGCTAGGCGTGATTCATGCCGCCTACAAGCCCATCCCCGGGCGCTTCAAAGACTATATCGCAATGCCGAAGCCAAATAATTATCAGTCCCTTCATACTACGGTGATCGGGCCGTATGGGGAAAGAATGGAAGTACAGATTCGCACTTTGGAAATGCACCAGATTGCACAAAGCGGAATCGCTGCCCATTGGAAATATAAAGAAGGCCGCGCAGATGTTTCCAATCAAAGCAAGATGGAATGGCTCTCCCGGCTTCTGGATTCTCAGAAAACTTTGTCTGATCCCACGGAATTCCTGGAAAGCGTAAAGTTAGATCTTTACCCCGGCGATGTATTTGTTTTCACTCCAAAGGGAGAGGTGAAAGAATTTCCTCATGGATCCACGCCTCTGGATTTCGCATATGCCGTGCATACTGATGTTGGCCATCGATGTACCGGAGCCAAGATAAATGGGAAAATCGTACCACTTCGGTACCGGCTTAGGTCAGGAGACGTGGTGGAGATTCTTACTTCACCTGCGCAGAACCCGAGCAAAGATTGGCTTAAAATAGTAAAGACCAGCCGGGCGATCTCCAAGATCCGAGCCTTCCTGAAGGTGGTGGAAAGAAATAAGGCCAAGCAGCTGGGAGAAGAAATCCTGCAGCGGGAATTCCGCAGGTATAAGACCAATCTCGATAAAATGAGCAAGACCACGGAAATGGCACACGCTATCCGGGAGCTTGGTTACAAGACTCTAGAAGACCTTCTGGTGGCGCTGGGATATGGAAAGATCACTGCGCGCGATATATCGCGCGCAGTGATACCAGCTGAACAGCTGGATAAATCCTCAGATGAAAAGGAGCAAAAGGGCTTTCTCCAGAAAATCATCTCGACGGCCATGCGCAAGAGTGAGGCCAGAAATGCGGTGATGGTTTCAGGTATGGGAGATATTCTCATTCGCTTCGCGAAATGCTGCCACCCGATTCCTGGAGATCCTATCGTGGGATTCGTTACCAGAGGCAGAGGGGTTACCGTTCATCATGCCGCCTGCAAAAAGGCGCTGGATAGTGATAATGATCGTAGGATTGAGGTGGACTGGACCGGCAATGCCGCGCCTGCAGCGGCTAAAGAAGGCAAACCACCCACACCGCCGAGGCGCTCCGTAAAAGTGCGTGTCTTTTGTGACGACCAGCCCGGGATGTTGGCTTCCATGACGCAAACCATTTCTCAACAAGGAGTGAATATCTCTCAGGCGTCGGTGCGTACTATGAAGGACAAGCGAGCGGTCTGTGTTTTTGAAATTTTAGTAACGGGCGTAGATCAGCTCAATAAAGTGATTTCAACTCTCGAGGCCAAAGAGGGAATCATTTCGGTAGAACGCCAAAAAAACTGATTGTTGGTCGCGTTTCAGGTGGAGACGAAATCAAAAGCTACCGATGATGGGGAGCAAGATTCTTACTGCCAGAAACTTCAGGTACTCTTCCACCGTAACGGATATTCCTAGCCACGAATGCCACCAGTTTTGCACGCTAATCTCGGTGCTTTCAGGAGCATATGGAACGATTTCTATTTTCTGGTCAATTTGACTTGCGATCATGAAGATTGCTCGTCGCATATGATAGGAAGACGTAACCAAAACGATTTTGCGCACTGAAGGGTGAAGTTCGAGGAATCGCTTTACGGCAAACGCGTTTTCGATTGTATTCCGAGAATCAGTTTCCACCTCGATGCGATCATATCTATCCCAGGGGATCTTTTGAGCGGAATTCACGGCCTGTAATTTCGACAAGCCGTCACGTGTTGCTTTAGGTCCAGCCCCCACAATCAGAAGGCGATTTCCCACGCCCTGGGCATATAGGAAAAAAGCTGCTTCAATTCGGTATCTCCCCCCGGCCAGGCAGATAAGAGCGGCTTCCTTGTCTCGAGGCAGATCTGCAATGGATGGATTCTGGGGGTATTCGTATAAATTAGCGCCCAGTACACGTATGGACGCAATCAGGAGCAATATGAAAATAGCAATGGCCCCGGCCCAAACAGATGGTTTGTGCACGAGGCCGCGAGGTGATTTACCCTTCAGGCCTATGCTGCCTCGTCTTGTGCGAGCGTGTTTTGCCACAGCTCGTATAGTGTCTTACCATTGTCGTTTCGAAGCCAGCGACAAGCGTGGTCTGGCGGTTCTGTTCCCAGAAATTTTGCTGCCATCGCGTGGATAGTGAATATTTCTCCCTTGAATTCCACTTTGAATTCGTGGCTGGGAAGCTTTTTCACTACACAGTTCATTTGCGGATCGCTGAGGAAATAAAGGGTTTCACCCTCTTTAACCGCGCCATCGTGTACCAGGCCGGTAAGGTCGAACTTGTTCTTCTTCTTGGACATCTAGAACACCTCCCTAGAGTGGACTAATAACCAACGGCGGAAATCGGTTTAATCTTTAGAGAAAAGTCAAATAATCCATTAATATCAATGCATTGAGCGTGCCTGCTGTATCAGCCCAGACACTCTGCGTTTGTTTTTGAATCGTCCGTCGGTGGGACTGAGAATCAGGTGAAATCTTTTTGGCTGTAGGCTTCAGGAACAGCCATGCCCATAGCGTGCATGCCCTTATCCACATAAACAACCGAACCAGTAATTGCTTTGGCAAAGTCGGAGCTTAGAAAGGCCGCCGTATTGCCGACGTCTTCTGAGGTAAGTGGTTCCTGTAAAGGAGCATTCTGCGCAGAATAGGCAATCATATCCTGGATCATTCCGATCGCTTTTGCGGCTCTCGATGCCAGTGCTCCTGCGCTGATGGAATTCACTCGATGCCCGTATCGCCTGCCGGCCTCAAAAGCCAGCGTGCGCGTGTCACTTTCGAGAGCCGCCTTGGCGGAACTCATGCCGCCCCCGTATCCGGGAATAACTTTTTCAGATGCCATATAGGTGAGATTCAGAAAGCTTCCACCTCTTCTCATGATTGGCGACATTTGGCTCACCATGCTTACGAAAGAATAGGCGCTGGCGGAGTTTGCCGTAAGGTATCCTGACCTGCTGGTGTCCATCAGGGCTTTTTGTACTTCCGGCCCATTGGCAAGACTGTGAATGACAATGCTGAGCTGGCCCTTGCCGAAGTCTTTCTCGATAGCGGCCCGAAGGCCGCCGATGGAATAATCTCCTAGGTCCTGATAGCGCTTGTTCGATTTAGTTTCTTCGGGCACTTGGTCCAATTGATCAAACATTGCGTCCAACGGATAAACCTTTTCAAAACTGAGCTCACCACCGTCAGCCAGTTTGGTGTCCAGTTTTCCTCGTTCTAGGCTCATCTTCAAGATATTCAGGGCCGGCGGCCAGGTTCCGATGATCACCCTGGCTCCGGCTTGCTTAAGGGTCTTGGCCATGGCCCAACCGAATCCCTGATCATCGGCGACGCCTGCCACCAGAGCTAGTTGGCCTTCAAGATTGATTTTTAGCATAGAAAATACCTCCAGCCCGGGATTGGTAGGAAAGGCTTTACTGTAATGGCCGCAGGCGGATTATTCAGAGTGTCAACTCACGCTCTCTCGGGAAATTATCTCCTTCGTGGCGTTGGGTTACAACGTCCGGAGTGACTCCCGTAAATTGCAGTAGGCTTCCCGAAGGGCGACGAATCAAGTGAGTAGTGTGGGTTAGGTAAAGGCGGGCATCGTTCCAGGGATGAAATACACTCTGCATCGAACCCTTGCCGAAAGACCGAACTCCTATAATTTTTGCCCGGGAATTGTCTTGCAGGGCGGCTGCAAGCATTTCCGCTGCACTGGCCGAGTTCTGATTCACCTCTACGACTAAAGGCAGGCTTGTTTTCTTCGGGCCGTCCGTTTCCAAAGTGGTTTCCTTGTCACCATAGTTCTTGCCGGCAATTGTGGTGGGGATCAAATTTTCTACTGCGGTATTTTTCAGGCGCCTCAATCGCGCAAAAATTTTCCCAGGGCCCAAAAAAAGTCCGGCTGCACACTGGGCTTCTCGTACCAAGCCGCCGGGGTTGTCCCTTAGGTCCAGTCGAATAATATCCGCATCTGAAGCCAGCACTCTTTTGATGGCCAAACGAATGTCGCTGCAAGTATTGTCTTTGTCAAAAGAGCGCACTCGAATCACTCCCTCAACTTTTTGGCTCATCCTGGAAATTCGGGTCTCTACATTCGCTAGATAATATTTGCGCTCAGTAATTTTGATTGAGATACGTTTTCCTGCCCGCTCAACAATCAAGGAATATGGGCTTTTGGATCGCGCGAGCCATTTTTTTTGTGAAGTCTCGCGCATTTTATCCAGATTGCGGTTATTTAGGATGAGTATCCTGTCGCCTGCTTTCAACCCCGCCTTTTCAGCGGCAGACCCGTCCATGGCGTATCCAACAAATACTTTTCCTTTATGGAATCGAAGCTTTGCACCTGCCCCTTGCACAAAAATTTTGTCTGCGTTCGCGCTGCGATCGGATTCATCAACTGCGCTCAGCCTGGCATGGGGATCGATGGAAAGAAGCCAAGCGTTGAATGCTCCGGAAGCCCATTCCCGCTTGGAAATCGATTTGGTTTCGAGACGTAACCGCAGGTTCGTAAGGTGGGCGATTGAAAAGTCGTTCCTTTTCTCTATGGCGAGCTTCTCCCCAGGGCTTTCGGAAATTTCTTCCAGGTAAGAAAAGGCTGCTTTGCATCCTTTTCTTTGCTGGGTATCGGAGCAAAACGCCAGGCTTTGTTCGAGTCTGAGGGACAGCTGAGTTTCGATAGAGCTTAGTGACGCATTCTCTGTGGCGGCCTGGGCAATGGCTGACCAAAAGGACACAACTCCAATGAGAAAAATGCAAAACTTACTGACTTTCAATTATCTGCCCTCAGCGACCAATTCTTATGGCGCGTAGTGTTATCATATCTTTTGATTTTGCGTTGCGTCAAATTTGAAGAATTTTACTGAACAGGTAGCTGACTTATTTTCTCGAAATAAGGTCAAAGTCGACGGTGAAGGTATCGTGGATCACCTTATCTCCAATGTCGGAAAAGAATTTCGATGAGCGGTATTTGATATCATAGAGAGTCCTGTCGACGGTGACTCGTCCGCTAGCTTTTAGAGCCCGACCCTCCGTCTTAAAATTGGCTGGGAACTGGATCGGCTTAGTGATCCCTTTGATCGTGAGATTTCCGGTTACCGTCGCTTTTCCTGCCTTATCCTCAACTTTTGTGATCTCGAGGCGAGCGGTGGGATGCTTTTCTGCCGAAAAAAAGTCGTCGCTTTTCAGGTGTCCCACTAACTTCGCATTACTGCCGGGGTCGGTAATATCCTTATTAGTTAAGGTTGCCATGTCAATTTCAATGGTTCCGCTTTTTAGAGCGCCCTTTTCTACCGTTAAACTTCCGGTCTTAATCTTCAATTCGCCTTGGTGCTTTCCGATGATCTTAGAACCTTCCCAAATCACTTTTGAGGTGGAAGTGTCTACCTTGTAGATTTCTGCCTTTGCGGAGGCCATTGAGGGGTAAAGGGTGAGGGTCAGTGCCAGCAACAAATGAGTCATATTAATTCCTTTTGTGAATGCTCAAAGCATCGCAATCAGCCAAACCATTGATCAAGAAAAATGTGGGAGGGGAAAAAAGAAGAGACTCAGCCTCTGCCTATGGGGAAGCAAGCTGGAATCCGCTAAGATGATCTGAAATGGACGAGTATTCGAATCGGCAGCCTGGTCTTCTGGGTTGGCTGCTACTTTCCCTTCTGATTGTCGTAAGCGTAGGAGCGCTTTCCCATACGTATTCATTGGTGCGATGGGGAGCCATCGTCTTTCTGGTGGCAGTACTAGCCCGCAGGGAGTGGGACCTGTTCCCCGTAGGTCTTTTGCTCTTCCTGCTCTTTCAAGGTAATAGTTGGCTGCCCGATTGGATGATACGAATTCCTACCGCGCCTTTTTTGATACCGTTCTTGATTACATTTCTGTTTTGTATGCCCTTTCGGAAAACCAGGTCTGAGTTTTCCTGGTTTAAAAAGGGAGAAATGGATCAGGTAACGTGGGTGATTACCGGATTAACCAGCCTGCTTTCCGCCATGGCATTGATTCTTTGGGCGTTGTGGACGGATTATCTCGGAATCGCCAGTTCAATGTTGAGCACCTTCCGCGAGATTCCTTTCTGGTTCATGTTGGGCATAGGTATTCCGGGCTTTGCTCTTCTCAATGCCTTTGCGGAAGAGGCGGTCTATCGCGGGATTTTACAGGAGGCTCTTCGCAAGAGATTCTTGAATGGCCTTCCACTTCGATTGGTGTTTCAGGCTTCAGCGTTTGCAGCGGCTCACTATGCCGTAGGATTTCCTAACGGCAAACTAGGCTACCTCATGACATTCATCTACGCCTTGATGCTCGGTTATCTTCGCGAACGCTCGAATGGGATGCTGGCTTCCTATGTTGCCCATGTTTGTGCCGACTTTGTAATCGGACTTACATTGCTGCTATTGGCTGCTTAACGAATGCGGACTAGGGTTCCAGCGTCACTTGACAAACCACGTCCCTGAACTGCAGCTGATGCTCTGCCGGATATCCATGGCCCTTCCATACTCGCATCTCGTTTCCCTGCTCCTTGGGGCGCATCGGATTACGAAGCACGTTTTTCAGATTTTCCTGATAATTGGTTCCAGAGTACCGGATGGATACGGGGTTGTCCCGGTTGATGTATGCCACCAAGCCAACAACTGCATTTCGGCCGTCATCACTTTGAGATTCAAAAAATTGCGAGATTTCTTCTTTTTTGATTTCGTACCCTCGGGATACATCCCCGGACGGAGCGATAGTAACTGAACCGCTTTGAACCGCTCCTGTTGCTCCTGTGGTGACTATTGTAACAGTGACCATCGTACCGCTGAATGTCTCACCTGAGCAGATGGTTAGGGCATGGGCGCTTGAAGTGAAAGTCAGAGCGCTTATGATTATTAAGATGGCTTTCATAACCGATTCTCCAAAAACAAAAAAATTACCTGCTTTCACGAAGCAGCCAGAACTGAAGGCTTACAGAACCGTCACCTGGATTCAGGCTTCCGCCTAGGGCACAGGTACCATCCTCGGGAGCAAGGCATTCGGCGATTCTCGGAGTATAGTGAGTAACACCCAATACCTTTGAATCTCTATCGATAACAGCGATGCTGTAACGATGCACGGTGCCTCGATAACCCGTGGAGGGAGGGGCGTTGAATGAGCTCTTGTGAACCACTACTTTTCTATACATTTCCCCGCAGCTTCCCTTGGTTTCGGCCGTGAAGTCTTCTTCTGAAACTGCCGGATCTGGGTTCAGGGATGGCAGCGAACATCCTTCCGGTGCTCCTTCAAGCGTGAGCACGATATGATTGGCCGGATTTAGGGGATTCCACCACCGGTTAGGATCAAAGTTTTTGATGTCCATCAACGCGATCAAGCGTTCCGAAATGTGGGCGCCTTCATCAGCTACACCGATCAAAGGAAGATATTCATGAAGCACCAGGCGCGCTCGATTCCTGGTTTCCGAGGCGGCCCGAAGGGGGCGCCACCAGGAGCGATTGATTACAATTCTCCCTTCTGCAGGGAGATTCTTCGCATTCACTTCATAGCCATTGAGAAATACACGTTCTTCAGACGAAACCTTTGTGGCCAAAATAGCGCCTACCAGCTGGTTTAAGTTGATTCCTTTCAGATCGTCAGGAGAAAGAAGGCGAAGTCTTTGAACCACGTCTCTTGCTGTTAATTTGAACTCGATAGCATAAATGTCCCCCGCATTGCCGTTCTCGTGTCCCTCGGTGAGATCCGCAAGTGAGGATAGGGGAAGCAGGATTATCATCAGGGTAATTACAAGCTTCACTGGGTTTCCTCCTGTGACAGCGGAAATAGCTGAATGTTCAGCCTGTAAACGGCATCTTTGTGGCCATCTTCCAAGAAAGAGCAGAGCTTCCGGCGGAAATCCATAATCAGCTTTCTGGCATCTGAGAGCTTTTGGGTTGAAATTGCCATTGTGATTCCACTCATGTCTCTTACATCGATGGGATCTTTTTCTAAGCTGTCTATCGCTTTTACAATGCATTGCCGGAGCGCGCCTCGAAGCGCAAGGCTTGGGACATTTGAGGGGGTGGCAAGGTTCTTTCCAGTGTCGATCCAGGTTTCACCGTGCTGGACCACCAAACCGAGCTTTTCCATTCGATTCAAGGCTTCAAGAGCGATTCCGTGGGGGATATTCAACCGACGGGCAATTTGTTTTGTTGTGGGGCGATAGGAGTCGAGCTGGAGAAGTGATCGGATAGCAAAATGCTCCCATGAGCTGATTACTTCGGCCGCTTCCAGTTCAAGTTGCTGATACTCCGGCATGTTCTCTGAAGACTCACCCAAAACACCAAGTAAAAGTGCCTGAGCATGAGAGGGATCAGATATGCCGATGTTTGAAATCAATCGCTGAGCTGTTTTAGCTGTGAGGGGCCGTTTACGGCGGATCAGAGCAGAAAGTGTGGACGAATCAATATCGAGTGATTTGGCAAAAGCGCGCAAAGAATACTGCGGATTCCGCCGGCAGCGCTCGGCATAGGTTCTTTGTAGGTGCTCGATAAGCATGGGATCGCTGTTTAACAGAGCAAAGAGAAGGGCGGCAACCGGTTTTTGCCGCAATTTGTGGCAGAACCGTTGGTGTCCGATAAGTATTGGTTAGAATTGAAGTTTTCCTTTGATGCGGAAGTAAGCCCAGACACAAAAAAACAGGCTAAAAATTACAAGGGCTCCACCGTTCCACAAGACGGCTCTTTCAATGCCCTCGTCCCAAAAAAGCGCTTGTGAAAGGGCTACTCCGTGCGAGAGCGGTAGAAATTCCGCAAATTGTCGTAGCCCTTCCGGCATCTGTTTCAGTGGGAAAAAAATTCCGGAAAAGTAAAAAAGAGGTGCGATGAAGAATGCGTATACGGTTTGAAATTGATTGATGTTTCGAACATAAGAGGTGGCGAGCAGTCCCAAGGCGCCGCAAGGAAGTGCAACCAGGGCTCCAACTACCGGCATCACAATGAGGTACAACGGATTTGTCATCAGTCCAAAGCATGCGAACCCGGCCGAGAGCAGCGCAAACATTACTCCGCCTTTCAAGGCCACCCATAGGTATTCTCCTAGAATCACCTCGCGTACCCCGATCGGCGTGGTCAGCATTGCTTTAAAAATGTTTTCAAATGTCATTCGTACAAAAAAACCGTAACTGGACTCAAAAAACGAAGTGAAAAGCGCAGTGGATACCGCGAGGCCAGGTGCTATGTAGGCGATATAGCTTCTTCCTTCGATTTCGGTAACGAAGTAACCAAGTCCTACGCCCAGCGACAGTATAAGAAATATGGGCTCAAAAGCCGTAGGCGCGATATTGGCAACAAAGTCTTTTTTGTAAACCACCCAGTTTCGTCTAGTTAGGTGCAGGCAGAGTGTTAGCGTTTCTCGAAAATCATGCATCGGCATTCAGCTCCTGCCCGGTAAGCTTCAGGAAAACGTCTTCAAGGTTGGCGGGTCGCAGCTGAGCTGCCAGCCGTCCGATTTTATTTTGATATTCGAGCAGGCTTTCGAATTTGGGAGCACGCACATAAATTCCTGAACTGTCTTCATGAATCTGAAGTTCCAGGCCGTCCGCCACGGCTTTTTCATTTCCTTCTGTGCCGCCCTTTTCGAATACGGCTACGAAGCCAGGTGAATAGCGAGTGATCAAGCTTGATGGTGAGCCTTCAGCTACGCATTCCCCTTTATTCATAACAAGAATTCGGTCACACAGAATTTCCGCTTCATGCATATAGTGAGTGGTAAGCAAGATGGTTTTGCCTTGGGCGCGGAGTTCCCTCACTTTTCCCCACAAAAGATGGCGAACTGCAGGATCAAGGCCTGTTGTTGGCTCGTCGAGAATCAGAAGATCAGGATCGCCCAGCAAAGCTCTCACAAATACCAGTCTTCGCTTCATCCCTCCCGATAGAAATCGAATGGGCCCGTCTTTCTTGTGAGAGAGAAGCATAAACTCGAGCAAGTTCTCCACTTTTTGCTCGCGGTCTGAAGCGGGTACCCCCATGAACGCGGCATAGATCATCATATTCTCTTTTACGGTCAGGCCATCATCGAGAGCATTGTCCTGGGTAACTACGCCAAGGCGCTTTTTTATGTTTCTTGAGTCTTCAGCTGGATCAAGATCGAAAACTCGAAGGTCACCTCCGCTTCTGAGGTTCACTCCGTACAGCATTCCTATCAGCGTGCTCTTTCCCGCCCCATTCGGGCCCAGCAGGCCAAAGCATTCTCCTCGTTTAACCTCAAAGCTCAGGTTTTTTACCGCTTCGAACTGGCTAAACTTCTTGGAAAGGGAACTGGCCCTAACTATGGCAGGTGGCATTCTGAAAGGTTAGGCTATGGGCTGCTGAAAGTCGAACTTCAATGCGGCAGGCCACGCATTTGCCGCCTTTGCAATTTTTCAGGCCGGATCTAGACTATTTGTTTAAGTGAATCCTGGTGGGTAGTTGGAAACTCTCAATTAAAGTTAAGGGCCGCAGATGATTGCAATCGCCTTCGCTGTTTCTGTTTCGTTGATTCATATAATTATTTTTTATTTAGAGTCGTTGGCGTGGGGGCGGGCATCTACCAACAAGTTGTTTGGCGTATCCCCGGACGAGGCGAAAGTTATGGGCATGATGGCCTTTAATCAGGGCTTTTATAACTTATTTCTGGCGTTGGCGATTCTTGCAGGCATCCTGCTGAGGTTTATAGGCCGCAATGATTATGGTACGGCATTTATCGACTATGCTTGTATCTCTGTTCTAGGGGCTGGGTTGGTATTGTTCTTTTCCCGCCCTAAACTGATTCGCGCTGCTATGATCCAGGCGCTGCCGTCTATGGCATATTTGGGGTTTCGATTCTTGGGTTATTAGAGGCATGAAAATGTACTAGCCTATTGGCGGAACTAGGGAAGTTTCAGGGAGACTCCCATTGACCATGCCGCATTTTCTACCCACTGCTTGTGGGCCAGGAAATTTTCAAAGGCCGCCTCTGCCATGCCTTCTTCCTCTGAGCTGGACGCAATACCCCAGAAAAATACCTTTCCGTTTTTTCTCACCCAAGCAGGGCCTCCGGAGTCACCGCTCCCGATTCCTCCGAACCGCGTGGCTGAAAGCGTAACAAGTGAATGATCATCCGATACGTCACTTACTCGGTACTCGAAAGTCAGGAGGCGATAATCCGGGCTTTGATCCCGAAAGTTCCGATTTCCAAAACCGGCAGCTACCACTTGATCCCCTTCACGAAGCCGTAGATTTCCTGGAAGAATATCCGCAGGCCTGTGGGTTGTGGGAGCGGCTGCCGCAAGTCGTATCATCGCAAGATCAAAGGGCTGAGATTCTTTCTCGATCTGCGCATGGTCGTAATTTGGATGAAGCTTGAGTGCGCGCGCCCTGAGGGAGGTGCGCCGTGGAAGAAAGTCTTTTCCATTATAGTAAGTGGAAAAATCAATCACAAATGAAGATACGTCTACGGCGTTGTTTGTGTTGGTTTGTGTGACACAGTGGCCGGCCGTAACGACTAAATCTCTCGCGATCAAGGTGCCACTGCAAAAACCTGAGTCCGAGCGAATCAAAACCGTAGATTTCTCAAATGGTGATCGTGGTTGGGGGGGGCGCCCATTTACAACGGAACCGAAATCAGGAAAAGGGTCCTTTAGGGGGAGCGCTGCTTTGGCAGTGGTGGTAACCAAAAGGAAAAGTGGGATAAGCTTGGCGAGGCCGATATCTTTCAGGCGCATAGCGCCCTCCTGTTCGGGGTCCGGGGATGGGTCCTCCGGGGCAAACAGGAGAGCATGACTCAGGTATCAATGGCAATTGCTAGTTTAGGCTAGCTTTTCCTAAGTGTTACTCAGTACTTGGCTTCAACACCTACTACTCTGTAGTTCGGCCGTCAAAATGCTCGTGCTGGGCTTCGGCTTCAGCCTTGGTCTTATGTACCGTGGCATCGATATGTTCGGGCGGTCCATAAAGGGTGTAGAGCCTAAGAGGGGCTTTTCCGGTGTTCACCACGTTATGGTTTGCTCCTGCAGGAACAATAATTCCGTCATCGGCCTTTACCCGATGCTTAACGGAGTCGATGATTACATCGCCTTCACCCTGCTCTACACGAAAGAACTGGTCTCGGTCGTCGTGCACTTCGGCTCCAATTTCTTCTCCTGGCTGAAGCGCCATCAAAACGAGCTGCAAGTTTTTGCCGGTATAGAGCACGCGGCGAAAATCAGAGTTTTCCTCTGTTAACTTTTCAATATTGTCGACGAAACCTTTCATCAGAACCTCCTTTAGGCTTTATACCTCGATAGTTCGAGTGAGTGGTTTTTTCCGGAGTTAATTTAGAAACGAAAAAAGCCGCAATCCAAAGATCGCAGCTTTTTGCTTTTTACTAAACTACCCACTAGTGAAGCTAATGGAGCGGGATACCAGATTCGAACTGGCGACCTCGTCCTTGGCAAGGACGCGCTCTAGCCAACTGAGCTAATCCCGCGGTCGCTGAGAAGCTGTTCTAAAGGAAGTCAGGGGTTTTCGTCAAGATTTCTGCTGTTTCGTCCGGAGCTTTTCCTTAAGGCTTCGAAAGAAGTCCAAGGCATAAGATAACGCACTGCTTATTGAGAGGGCCAGAGAGATATAAATCAAGACCGTTCCGACTAGGTCACAATTGAGGAAGTCGAAAAGGGTGATTTTAATGATTAAAAAGGGGATGGCGACCATCTGAAGGGCGGCTTTCCATTTTCCCCCTGTGCCAGCGGATATAATTACGCCTTCGGCACTCGCCAGGGCCCGGAGAGAGGTGATCCCCATTTCTCTGCAAATTAAAAGAATAACCAAATAGGGGTGAATTCTGCCTAGGTGCTGGAGCATGATCAGGCTCCCTACCACCAGGAACTTATCGGCGAGCGGGTCCATGAGCTTTCCATAAATGGTCACGGACTGATAGGCTCTGGCAACATAGCCATCCAGCCAATCCGTAATAGCGGCGAGGGAGAATAGTACGCAGGCAGTAATGTCGCCGTTCAGAGTATTCCAGGAAAGAAAATACACCACTGCCGGAACAGCGATCATTCGCAGTAAAGTGAGACGGTTTGGAGCCGTATCGAAGGTTAATGCATCTACGGCAGGCTGGTTGCTTTCGGTCATTTTAGCTTCTCAACAAGCATATACCCCCCTCAGAGGAGACCAATTCCAGTGTACACGAGATAGGCTCCGATAAGAAAATAGGGAAGTTTCCCGCCCTTTTCCTTTTCAATCAAAAGCGCTGCCACAAAAATTCCCGTAAGGGTAAGCAAGACTGGCAGGTGAACGGACAACAGTTCCGGAGCCAGGTTTCTTACTCCCAAGATTGCCGCTATTGCTGGAAGCAGAAGAACATTGAGCAGGCAGGCGTGGCCGATGCTTGTGACTGTGATGGCTTTGGATGTGGAGCCGGATCGGATGTGAAGCACACAGCGAACAAGCCAGGGAAAAGATACTGCAAAAGCCATCACATGGGCCCCCATCCGAAAGGGCCCGATATCCGTGCTTTTAGCCAGAAGTGCGAGCTCGGTCACCAGAGGATAGGACACCAGCACGGCCAGAAGGAAGAAGCCAATTCCCATGCAAATCAACGCGATAACGGGAAGTATTCCCTCAGCACTTTCCAGAAGTGAACTGCCGGCGAATTTGCTTTCATAGTGCTTCCATTCGCTCGAAAAGCGGCGGAAATATAATCCGTAAGCGACTGCCAGAATCAACAAGATAGATGCCTCGGGCAATGAAAGCTGGCTATTGAGGCAGGCGTAAGCAAACACCACTGACGCGATAAGGACGAATACCGGGCTTGTAATGGTGCGAACGCGAAAAAAAGTTAGTGGACCAGAAAGTAGTACAAGGCCGAATGCCACGCTGAGCCCTATAATATTGGAGCCGACAGCCGTTCCTATTACGAAGTTTCCGCTCTCTTCGCTATTTCCCAAAAATATGTGGCAACCGAGAGCAAATGCAAGCAGTGGAATAGAGAGAGCAATGGCCCACACCATAGCGGCCAGCTTTTCCCATCCTCCTACCCAGGGAAAGGGGTTGGAGTCCAGGCTTGCCGTGCCGCCTCGGTTTTTACTTTGATCCCAGGCCTCCAATACGGGGGCCAGTCGCTTGAAGTTAGCAGAGGAAAACTCAGCGAATAGCAAAAGCAATGTGAGGCTGATTAAAGCGGCGAGCATGCGGAATCTTGTATTTTGCCCGGCATTAAATTCGGGCCCCCCTCGGCAAGAATACACCGGGGCAGCACTTTTCTGATAAAATTAAATCCATGAATCAGCGACCAGACGAGCAAAGAACTGTTCCTCGATTTCCCTTGCCCAAAGAGAAAATGAAGTTCGTTTTTGAGGACATGGAAAAAGTGTTTGCGGTGCGTGACGTGTCCTCTCTCGGCCTGGGTATTAGTCTGCTCGAGTATGGCGAATCGCTTCTTTTCCCGGAGGGCTACGAGTGCGCTGCGGAACTTAAATTGGACGGGGATTTGCTGATCGTTAAAGTGAAAGTGGCTAGAGCAAGCGCTTGGGCAGTGGGGTTCACTTTTTTGGATCTTTCTCCTGAACAGGGAGAAAGAATCAATGCTTTTATCGATCCGCTGCAAATTGCCAGGTCTTTGAAGCCGGTCGACCAGAAAGGGGTACCGGATGCTTTTCTGCGGGGTATGTCTTCCTG
This sequence comes from uncultured Bdellovibrionales bacterium, assembly GCA_964612065.1. Classification (GTDB taxonomy): domain Bacteria; phylum Bdellovibrionota; class UBA1018; order CAIPTA01; family CAIPTA01; genus JAKFYM01. Next base: position 94,612 of record CAZTCD010000001.1, read on the forward strand.
GTATCACGGTGATCCCGCCACTGATTTATTCGTTTGGAACGATTCGCGAGGCGGGCTTCAGAGGGCATTATTTTGCTCAGGCCGCCGATACTGGGAGTGGGACGAAGGGTTAGGGGTTTCCACTGGCGAGATGCAACGGCTCGAGGGGGATAAGGTGGTGATGCATAAGGATGTCACTCCCGATCCGCGTACCCGGGCGAGCTTCCGGAAAGTACTTGAGCATGCCGAAGTATTGGACTACCGTCTGGTCAGTTTTTTAAAGGAAAAAACCTAGAGAATTCTTGAGAAATTCTTAAGAGGTCTTTAGCAGCCACTGAAGCAATCACTGATCCGGAACGGAAGGCGAAATGGATAGAAACTACGCGATGGAGTTCGTGCGCGTCACCGAAATGGCGGCCGTGGAGAGCGCTCGATTGATGGGGCGGGGCGACGAAAAGCTTGCTGACCAAGCCGCTGTAACTGCCATGCGAAAAATGTTCAATTCCATCGATTTCGATGGTCGGGTTGTGATCGGTGAGGGGGAGAGGGATGAGGCACCGATGCTATATATTGGTGAGCAAGTTGGCACGGGGAAGGGGGCTCGCCTCGATCTTGCGCTGGATCCTTTGGAGGGAACCACGATTTGCGCCAATGGAGGCAATAACTCGATCTCGGTAATTGCGATCGCGGAAGACGGAAATTTCCTGCACGCTCCCGATACCTATATGGAGAAAATTGCCGTTGGGCCGGAGGCGGCTTCCGCGATCGATTTATCCATGTCCCCCACCCAAAACCTCAAAGAGATTGCCCGGGCAAAAAAGACTGACGTGGATAACTTAACCGTGGTGATTTTGGATAGACCCCGGCACGCTGATCTTATAGCCGAAGTGAGAAGGGCCGGGGCTAGAATCTGGCTTATCGGAGACGGAGATGTTTCCGCGGCGATTTCAGCTGCTATGCCTAACTCGGGGGTAGACGTGTTAATGGGCACTGGAGGGGCGCCTGAGGGAGTGATTGCCGCGGCCGCCATCCGGTGCATCGGTGGAAGTATGCAGGGCCGGCTGAAGTTCAGAAATGAGGGCGAAATCGAACGAGCCAAACGCATGGGGGTGAATGAAATTCACAAGGTGTGGGGTCTCGAAGAGCTCGCCAGAGGGAATGTGATGTTCTGTGCCACAGGGGTTACTCAAGGTAACTTTCTGAATGGAGTGCGCTTTACCCCCGGTGGGGCTGAAACACATTCAATCGTAATGAGGTCAGAAACAGGAACGGTGCGAGAGATTCATGCCACGCATCGATTTGATAAAAAACCGAGATATTGAGGGAGCCAATGGCAGGAGCCAAACATACTACTGTATTCAATGTGTCCATTGATCAGCTGTGGGATGTAATTTCTGATTACGATGGTTATGCCGATTTCGTGGAGGGCCTTGAGTCAATCGAGGTTACCAGGCGGGAAGGAAAAGAAGTTTGGGCCGATTATGTAGTAAGCATGTTCGGCAAGAAAGTTCATTACACCCTGAAGCATACCGAGACTCCGAAAAAGAAGCTTATCTGGGAAATGACTGAAGGGGAGATGTTCAAGTTCAATAATGGCGGATGGGATCTGAAGGAGCTTGGCCCCGACAAGGTAGAGGCGACCTATACGGTTGATGTCGGTTTTCCTTTATTCGTGCCGAAAGCGATCGTGAACACTCTTACCGGAACCCAGCTTCCTTCGATGATGAAAGCGTTCGAAGATCGAGCGAAGAAAATGGCTTCCAAGCCCAAGAAGGCTAAGGCGGCTAAAGAAGGCGCGGCACCTAAGGGGAAGAAAAAATAAATGGCCAAGAGAGGTCTTCATAAGCGCTTGATCGGTGACGTACTCAAACGGGTGCCGCTGGCGGGTGTTCCCGATATCAAGGTGCCTACGGACATCCGGCGGGTACTAGTGGCCAATATCGAAAATCTTCGTGAAAATGCTGTGGATGTTTTTGCAAAAGAAATTTCCAAAGTACTGGCAAGGATTGATGTGCACGGAATCGTGGAAGATGTTCTAAAGAATTATTCTCTGCGGTTAGAGGCAAGAATCGACCTCGTTCCTAAAAGGCAAGGAACAAAGGAACCCTCGGGTAGGAAGGCCAGAAAGTGAGAGAAGAACTTCAAGAGTACCAGGAGGGGCTTCTTTGGAAGGTTGAAGAAGATCAGTCGCTTACCATTGGGGTTACCCAGAGCGCTATAGATATGGTGGGAGCCATCCAGGGAGTGGAAATCACCGATGTGGGCGATGAGTTCGAGGCCGGTGACTGGATTGGAGAGATTCAGGGAAAAGATGGATTGGTTGAAATTCTCGCACCTTGCCGCATTCGCGTAACGGAGCGAAATAAGGAAATCTTGGGCCAGCCAGCTATGGTTGAAGACGATCCGACGGGAGACGCCTGGATCGTGCGTGTGGAGAAGTTGGATGACTGATCTGCCCGATGAGGGTTCAGATAAAGCCAAGCGCCGAAAGGACGATTCGGTAGAAAATGACAGGTTCCGGTCGAACCTTTTATCGATAGTCTCTCATGAATTGAATACTCCTCTTACGGCGATTTTGAACGCAACGATAATGCTGGAAGAGCGCTTTCCATCCGAAAAAGAATATATTCCCATGCTTAGGAGAAATGCGGAACGTCTTCGCAAGACCGTGGAGAATTTGCTGGAAATTTCCCGTGTGGATGCCGGCACTCTTAAGGTGCGTTTAAGTGAGCTCGATTTAGGGAACTTTATTCTCTCCCGCCGGGAATTTCTTAAAAATGCTTTGGAAAAGTCCCGGTTTGAGCTGGAGCTTAAAATAGAAGAGGATTTGCCTCACGTGTGCGGAGACTTTAGGCGTCTAGCACATGTATTCGATAGCCTAGTGCTGAATGCGATCAAGTTTTCTGATACCTCCAATCTCGGAGCGGGAGACCGAGGAGTGGTACGCATCACTTTGAGTCTCGATCCCGCGAGTATTATCCCTCCTGGACAACGCGCCGGCAAAGAGGCGCGAACCGGTATGTTTCTCGTTCTCAGCGTTCAGAGTTCTCAGCCGACAATTGGAGAAAGCCCGGATACGTTTGAGCAACTCTTTGAGCCATTTTCTCCCTGGCGCGACGCTGATACTCGTGTGCGGGAGGGGCTGGGAGTGGAGCTTGCGATAGACAAAGAAATCATTCTTGCTCATGAGGGATATATCTGGGCAGATATTTCTCCGGACAGGAAGAGAAATGGGTGGAAGTTTTTCTTTGCGCTTCCGCTGCTTTCCCGGGTAGACGAGCTCGATCTAGTGGTGAACAATCGCTTATCCACTGCGATTGGTGCTCTTGCTAAGCTTTCACTGCTGTTAATTCGCCCCGAGCCTGGGTGTGGAATGGGAGCGGACGAGGGGGCGGCGATTTTTCGGTCCTTGCAGAAAGCGCTTTTCCGGTCCAGTGATTCGGCCTTTTGGCTTCAGGATTCAGGCGAATTTGTGGTTCTAATGGACGATTGCGACAAGGAGGGAGGGGAGCGAGTGGCTAAACGCCTCCTGAGGGCGCTTCATGAAGAATATTCCCACCTTCGTTTTTTGTGGGCTACGGTGACAGGCCCGACTGAAGGCGCCAGTGCAAGGGAACTGCTGGAGAATGCCCGAATGGGATGGCGGCCCGCTGATTAAATCAGTGAACCTTCCTGTTTAGGGCCCGAACACGGGGATTTCTTGCTTGGCATCGGGATTTTCCGGTATAAACGGTCCTCCATGGAAAAAATGACAACCCAGGCCAAAGGTAAGTTTTTTATCAAGACCTTTGGTTGCCAGATGAATTTGCACGATACGGAGCGCATGAGCTCCACGCTTGCCGACCAGGGATATAGCCCGGCCGATGCCATGACCGATGCGGATCTGGTGATATTTAATACCTGCTCCATAAGAGATAAGAGTGAGCAAAAAGCTTATTCCACGATGGGGCTTCTTAAGAAAAGTGGGAAGAAAGTTAATCCCAAACAGGTGATCGGCTTCACTGGTTGTGTTGCTCAGCAGGATCGTAAAGAAGTTTTCGATGGCGCTCCCCATCTCGATTTCGTTCTTGGTACTGACTCGCTGGATCAGCTTCCGGAAGTTCTGTTTCGAGTTCAAAACGGTGAAAAGAAGGTGATGCAAGTTGGCTTCGATCCTTCAAACGATTATTCCCTCGAAACTAAAATTCAAGCCGGCAAAGCTTCTGCCTACGTAAACATTATGAAGGGGTGCGATAACTTCTGCTCCTATTGCATTGTGCCTTTTACGAGAGGGAGAGAGAAGAGCCGGCGTTTGGAAGAGGTGGTTCAAGACGTAAAACGCCTGGTACTTGGTGGCGTGGTAGAAGTAACTCTCCTTGGCCAGAACGTGAACTCATACGGTAAGAGCCTGGGTGGAGTGGCAAATGGTCAATCCTTTCCTTTGCTCCTTCGGGCTTTGCAGAAGATGGCCGATGAGATGGATGAGCGTGGCACGACCGATGCCACCGGCCGGAGCGGCCGCCCGAGAGGATTGCGAAGGATTCGGTACACCACTTCGCATCCAAAAGATTTCGACGAGGAAATGATTGCATGCCATGCGGAGCTCTCCCGATTGGTTCCTCATCTTCACCTTCCGGTTCAGAGCGGCAGCCCACGTATTTTGAAGAGGATGAAGCGTTACGTGCCGATAGAGTTATATGTGGCTCGGCTCGAAGAGCTTCGCAGGCGGGTGCCTGATATCACCATCACCACCGATCTGATTGTTGGATTCCCTGGTGAAGCTGAAGCAGATTTTGAGCTGACTCTGGATCTGATGAAGCGAATTCGTTTCGACTCGATTTATTCTTACGCTTACTCCGCCAGGCCGGGCACGCACGCACTGAAATTCGGGGATACGGTACCGGAGGCCGTGAAAAAGGAAAGGCACGCCATTTTGATGGAGGTGCAGAATGAGATTCAGTGTGAGAAAAACCATGACCAGATTGGAATGGTGGAAGAGATCCTTTGCGAAGGTTCTTCCAGAACCGATCCCGCAGTGGCGTCAGGACGCACCTTGGGAATGAGGCAGGTGAATTTCAGTCTCCCGCCAGGAGTGAGTCCTCAGCAGGCGGAGGGTAAGTTCATTCCGGTTAAGATCACCGGTGCGAATACTTTTTCGCTTACGGGGGAGGCTTTGATTCAATGATTGCCAATGTGTTTGGCAAAACGCCAAAGATTTCCACCTCTGCTTGGGTGGCTCCCAGTGCGGATGTTATGGGCGACGTTACGCTCGGCGAACATGTGAGCGTATGGTTTGGGGCGGTAATTCGCGGGGACGTTAATGACATCTTGATCGGGGACTATACCAATGTTCAGGATGGCACTGTGATTCATGTGACCCATGGCGGTTGCAATACTGTAATTGGCAAGCGAGTCACGATCGGGCACAAAGCCTTGATTCATGCATGCACTATTGGCGATGACTGCCTAATAGGCATGGGATCGATTCTGTTGGATGGAGTGGAAGTGGGATCTGGTTCGGTGGTGGCTGCTGGTGCATTGCTTACTCCTGGAAAAAAGTACCCCCCGAACTCCATGATTATGGGATATCCGGCCAAGGCCGTGAGGCAGATCAGCGCGGAAGAGCGCGCCGAAATGATCGACCAAGGTTGGAAAAATTATTTTAACTATATGCAGGAATATAGAACCAACTTCCGAATCCTGTCTTGATTGATCTGGTATGGAGCTAGAGCCATCTTTCGCTTTTGGTTCCGCTATTTGACTCGTTTCTAATTCTTTTTAAGACCGAACCACTGTGCTATTGTGAAGCATGAATTCGTCACAGAATCCTACCTCCTTCCGTGAGACTCTGACGTTCGACGACGTGCTTCTTCTTCCGGGTCTCAGTAATGTTCTTCCCAATCAAGTGAGTTTGCATTCCCAGCTTACGAAACGGCTGAAGCTGAATGTTCCCATCTTATCTGCTGCGATGGATACCGTGACCGAGTCGCAGACTGCAATTTCCATGGCCCAAGAGGGCGGCCTTGGTGTGATTCATAAGAATATGAGCATTGAGGATCAGGCCTTTGAGGTTTCTCGCGTGAAAAAAAGCGAGAGTGGAATGATTCTCGATCCGATCACTATTTCTCCGGAAAAGCCTGTCAAGGAAGCCCTGAAGCTGATGGCAACCTACCGTATATCCGGGGTTCCAGTTACCAAGGATGGAACCCAAGATGGTGCGTTGGTGGGGATTATTACGAATCGCGATGTTCGTTTTCTTGAAGATGAGAGTCAGCCTGTTTCTTCTTACATGACCGCAGAAGGGCTGGTTACTTGCAAGGTTGGAACTGATCGTGAGAACGCAAAAAAGCTTCTGCATAAACACCGTATTGAAAAATTGCTTGTTATTGACGAGAAAAATCATCTCAAGGGACTGATCACCATCAAAGATATTGAGAAATCGATGAAGTATCCAAGTTCCAACAAGGACCGCTTCGGTCGATTGGTAACTGGTGCTGCGATCGGGGTAAGTGCTGACGTGATGGATCGAGCCGCTGCGTTGGTGGAAGCTGAAGTGGACGCTCTTTTTGTAGATAGCGCTCATGGCCACAGCCAAGGGATTCTGGATCTTGTGAAGAAGCTTAAAGTCAAGTTCCCCGATGTGGACGTGGTGGCGGGGAACGTGGCTACCTCGAATGGCGCAAAAGCGCTGATTGATGCAGGCGCGGATTGCATCAAGGTTGGTATTGGTCCCGGCTCGATTTGCACTACTAGGGTGGTGGCTGGAGTTGGTGTGGCTCAGCTATCCGCGGTTATGGACGCCGTTTCTGAGGCCGGAAAAAAAGGCATTCCGGTAATTGCCGACGGTGGCATTAAGTATTCTGGTGACATTGTAAAAGCTCTGGCTGGCGGTGCTTCGTGTGTAATGATCGGCGGCCTGTTTGCTGGAACCGATGAAAGCCCGGGCGAGCTCGTTCTATTCCAGGGGCGCTCTTATAAGGTTTATCGGGGAATGGGCTCACTCGCAGCTATGCGTAAGGGGTCTAAAGACCGTTACGCTCAGGCCGGAATGGAAGATTCGAAGCTCGTGCCAGAGGGAATCGAAGGCCGTGTTCCTTATAGGGGCACGATCTCCGCAGTGGTTCATCAGTTGATGGGGGGCTTGCGATCAGGAATGGGATATGTAGGGGCCGCTGATTTAGCGGAATTGCGCGAAAAAGCCAATTTTGTGCGAATCTCGTCAGCTGGCCTAAGAGAAAGTCACCCGCACACCGTGGACATTACTAAAGAGGCTCCCAATTATTGGGTGGGTCCATAAAGATTTTTCCCATCGGAACGGATTCCGGCGGGGCTGAACAGGGAAGTTAGAATGCAGTTGAAGCCTTTTGAAGCAGGCAGGTATGACGACGATTCAATCGTTGTGGCGAATCCCGTTAATGCAAAGCAGGAGCTATTCAGCGATCGTGAATATGCCATTGTAAAGTTTCTGAAGCAGAACGAAAATCAGTCGTTGCTTGCTTTGCTGATGCCAAATATCGGGATCGCAAAGAAAACTCATATTGATCAATGCTTGCGAGTGCTTGGTAAACTGAAGCGGATCCAAGTGGCGGATAACTATTCCATAACGGGAAGGACGCCAGTTTCAGAGGCGGAGACTCGCGACATCCTGGTTCCCAAAGAAAAAATCGAATTTACCAGCTTGAATACCTTTGCCACGGCTCTCTTTGGATTTTCAGACAGAATCCTGGCGCCTTTAAGGCCGACTGGATTACTGGCAGGTTTGATTTCTCTGGCTGCGGTAGCATTTATTTTCTTTCCGTATTCAAAAGTGCAGTTGGCATTGCAGGAATTTCCGCTTTCCTACAGTGCGCTATTTGCGTTCGCCTACCTCTCTGCTGCTCTTTCCTTCAGCGCAAGGGCTATGATTCAATCTGCTTTCCTGAAGGCGCTAGGCCGGGATTCATCCAGCCCGGTGATCACTTTGTATTTTCCTTTCTTGACTTTGTCCTCCGACACACGAGCGGTAAATCTTTTTGGATTCAAGGCTCGGGCTCAGTTGGCCATACTGGGCCTGGTTTCTCCCCTTGCGGTATCAGGCATTTTCACTTTGCTGAGTGTAATCGGATTGCTTTCGCCGGCTACGGCGTTTGCAGGATTTTCTGGATGTGCGGCAGTAACCTTGTTACTGGCATGTCCGTTTTTTCGTTTTGATGGTGCGGATCTTATTCAATCTATTCTTTATAGAGACGGGCTCGAGGAAAAAGTCAGCGAACGGCTTCGCCAGCTTCTTCTGACTAATTTTTCTCCTAATAGAGAGCTTTTCATATCCTTAGGGCTAGCCGTGCTCTGGCTGGTGGCATGGTTGGATTGTTTGCGATCCTTTTGGGAGAATCTGGTAGGTCGTTCCGCGGAAGATCTGGGAAGCGATCTCATTTCACAGAAAATCGGCGCGGTTCTTTTGCTTGCGATCCTGATGGGGTTGGCAATATTTCCGGTGGCCTTCCTTGCTTTTCACTACTTTCTCGCCAGGGGCCGCCGGCAGAACAGGCGGGTGATGGTGGAGCAGAATAAAGTGAAAGAAAGCCTGACTTTTGAGGAGAGAATTGCGGCATTGGAAAAGATTCCGCTTTTTACCTATCTAAATGACCAGGAAAGATTGGCGCTACTTAATGAAATGGAGCCGGCTTTTTTTAAGGGGGGCTCCTATCTCGTGCATCAGGGCGAAATGGGTAGGGAGTTTTTTGTACTGGTGAAGGGATTCGC
>CAZTCD010000002.1:0-93862 GCA_964612065.1 uncultured Bdellovibrionales bacterium
TCTTCATTGGCCGCAATAACCAGTACGCCCGTGCCGTGGAAACCCTCCACCGCGGATGGAAATACGCTTTCCGCGATCGTCGCGCCAATAAGCGTAACTTCCGCAGCCTCTGGATCACCCGCATCGGCGCCGCTTGCGAAGCTAATGGTATCTCCTACAGCCGTTTCATTCCGGCTCTTTTGAAGTCGAACATCAAGCTCGACCGCAAAATCCTCTCCGAGATCGCCACGAACGATCCCTCCACCTTTACCGCTGTGGTGAAGAAGGTGTCGGCAGCCCTTCAATAAGGTGGCGAAGGTTATCAACGGATTTTAATTTTCGCGTTATCCTAAGGAGGCTCCAACAGAGCCTCCTTTGTTTTTTTGTACTCCCGGTTTTTCAAATCTTGAGTGGAACGTGAGCAGGTAACCATGAGCATCCAGGACAAACTAAGCGCGCTGAAAACCGAATTTTCCTCCGGCCTTCCGAAAGTGAGCTCGATGGACGAGCTGCTCCAGTTCAAGGCGAAATTCCTGGGCAAGAGTGGTGCTCTCTCTGAAGTGCTCAAAGGCCTGAAAGATGTTTCGGCCGCCGATCGCCCGAAAATCGGCGGGATCGCCAACCAGCTCCGGGACGAATTCGAAAAGGGCGTGCAGGCCCGCATCAGTGAGTTCGAAAATCTCGAGATCGAAAAGAAGCTCTCCTCGGAGCGCATCGATGTAACTTTACCTGGCCGCCGAAAACATATCGGAGGCGTGCATCCGCTGGTGCAAACCCAGGATCGCATCATCGATATCTTCAGCCGCCTCGGCTTTGCGCTGATCACCGGGCCCGAAGTGGAAACCGACTTCTGCAATTTTGAAGCGCTGAACGTGCCGGCCGATCACCCCGCTCGCGACATGCAGGACACGCTTTACCTCAAGCAGGGAAATCTCCTCCGCACCCAAACTTCCGCGATGCAGATTCGGGCGATGCTGGCCCAAAAGCCGCCCCTTCGCTTCGTGATGGCGGGGGCGGTATATCGCTCCGAGAGCGTGGACGCCACGCATTCCGCTATGTTTCACCAGCTCGAATGCCTCTGTGTGGACAAAAACGTGACCATGGAGGAGCTCAAGGGCACGCTCGAGTTTTTCGCCAAAGAAATGTTCGGGGCAAAAACCAAGATTCGCCTGCGTGGCTCCTACTTCCCTTTTACGGAGCCGAGCGTGGAGGTGGACTGCTCCTGCGTGTTCTGCAAAGGCAAGGGCTGCAAAGTGTGCAAGCAAACGGGCTGGATAGAAATCCTCGGCGCCGGGATGGTGAATCCGGCCGTATTCGAAAAGTGCGGCTATGCTCCCGGAGAATATTCGGGCTTTGCGCTCGGCATGGGAATCGAACGGATCGCGATGCTGATGCACGACATCCATGACCTGCGCCTCTTTTATGAAAACGACCTGCGTTTCCTCGGGCAGTTTCTTTGATTTTTGCGTCTGATTTTTGAGCCAGATTCTTAGCGAGTAAATTTATGAAAATTTCCTACCAGTGGCTGAAAGACTATATCTCCCTCCCGGCAGAAGTTTCCCCGGAAGAAATCGCCCGCAAGCTCACCTTTGCCGGCCTTGAAGTGGAAGGCCTCACCAATCTCGCCGCCGGCCTCGATAAGGTGGTGGTGGGCCAGATCCTGGAGCGCAACAAGCATCCGAACGCGGATCGCCTTTCCGTGACCAAGATCGATATCGGATCGGGCGAGCCTCTCGCGATCGTGTGCGGAGCCCAAAATATCAAGGCCGGCCAGAAAATCCCGGTGGCGCTTATAGGCGCGAAAATCCCGAACGGCCTCGAGATCAAAGCGGCTGAAATCCGCAAGGTTCCAAGCCAGGGGATGCTCTGCTCGCTCGATGAGCTGCAGTTCCCTAAAGAGTGGCAGGAAGAGGACGGGATCTATCTCCTAGATGAGAAATCGGTGCTGGGCACGCCGATCGCGGAGCACCTCGGCAGAAACGATTGGATCTTTGAAGTGAATGTAACGCCCAATCGCGGCGATGCGCTTTCCCATTTCGGTGTGGCTCGCGAAGTGGCTGCTCTCTTTGGATTGAGTGCCAAGCTCCCTGAGGCAGCGGTGAAAGACGAAGCAGGCGGCATCGCGGCTTCTGTGCAAAATAAGGTGGGAAAAGATTTTTGCCCACGTTACTTCGGCCGGGTGGTGGAAGGCGTGAAAATCGGCCCCTCGCCCGATTGGCTCCGCAAAAAGCTCGAAGCCGTGGGCCTGCGTTCCATCAATAATGTGGTGGATGTGACCGCTTTTGTGATGATGGAGATGGGGCAGCCCCTCCATGCTTTCGATGCCAATAAGCTGATGGGCCAGGACAAGGCCATCAAGATCACGGTGCGTGAGGCGAAGAAGGGCGAAAAATTTGAAACCCTCGCGCAGAAAACAGTAGAGCTCGAAGCGGGCGATCTGGTGATCGCTTCCGGCGCGGAAGAAACCGCAGTGGCTCTCGCCGGTGTGATCGGTGGGGCGAATTCCGAGGTGGATGATCGCACCACCAATATCTTTCTTGAGTCGGCCGAGTTTCATCCGGTGCGGGTGAGGAAAACCGGTCGTCGCCTGGCCACTTTAACGGATGCCGGCTACCGTTTCGAGCGGGGTGTGGATTCGGGCCGGGTGGATTGGGCCATCAACCGCGCCGCTGATCTGATCGTGCAGCTGGCAGGTGGCAAAGCCAGGAAGATGGTGCAGTCGGAAGGCAGCGATCAGCTCGAACCTCTTCCCCAGATTCGCCTGCAGCTTTCGGATTTGCAGAGAATTTTAGGCAAGGCACCCGATCTCGACACCGTAATCCGCATCTTGCGCGGGCTTCAGATCCCTTGTGAAGCCGCTGCCGGCGAGCAGGGAGTGGTGAATGCCCAGGTGCCGCGCTGGAGGAAAGATATCAAACGAACGATCGATCTCGTGGAAGAGGTGGCCCGGATCTGGGGCTTCGAAAACCTCGAGAGCAAGCTGCCGCTCGGAGGAGTAGGGGATACCGAGAACGTGGAAAGCCGCCGTCGTTCTTATTTTCAGGTGCGCAGGGTGCGCAGGCACCTGGCGAGCTTGGGCTTTTTCGAGGCCCTGAACTATGGTTTCACCTCTCCGGAGATTTTGTCCAAGGTGCATTCCGAGGCCGAGATCGGCCGGGCCGTGGCGATCGCCAATCCCGTGACCACGGATTATTCCGTGCTCAAACCGTCCCTATTGGCGGGCTTGCTGCAGAGCGTGGCTCACAACTTCGCGCACAAGCATAAAGACCTTCGCTTCTTCGAGGTGCGCAGAGTGTTCCGCAAGGCGGACTCGGCAAAGGAGAAGGACGCGCGCCTAGAAACTGGGGTGCAGGAGGATGTGCAGCTCGCTCTCCTCATGACCGGCGCCGAAGTGGACGAATTCTGGCAGGGGAAAGCGCAGGGCGTGGATTTCTATTCCATGAAAGGCACCCTGGAATCGATCTTTGAGCTATTGGAGCTCAGCTCCTTTCAGATCCAGGCCGGAGCCGAGGCGAGCTATCTGCATCCGGGGCAGGCTGCCACGATCGTTTACCAGGGAAAGCCGATTGGTCACCTGGGCCGTTTGCATCCGCGCGTGGAAAAGAATTTCGATCTGGATCAGGACGTATTTTTCGCCGAGCTTCGCTTGGATGCGCTTCTCACCAATGAGCGAAAGCTCACCACCTTTCAGGAATTTTCGAATTTCCCCGAAGTGGAGAGGGATTTCTCCGTATTGGTGAAGGATTCCGTCAACGCGATGATGATCCGCCAGCTGGTTTCGAAAGTAGCGAAGCCCCTGCTGCGCGAATTTCATTTTTTCGATGTCTATAAGGGATCTCGCGTGCCAGAAGGCCACGTGAGCTACGCCTTCCGTGTGGTGCTAGGCGCCAAGGACCACACGCTAGCGGATGCGGAAATCAAAGTGACGCAGGAAAAAATCATGAAAGAGCTCGAAAAAGAGTTCCAGGGCAAGTTCGCCGGGCAGACCTGAGCCGGCTTCAAAAAAACCCAATAAAAAAGCTGGGTTCGGTATTGCCCCTTTCGAAACCTTTGTTTAGCCTATTTCTATACTCTCTTTTGGGTCCAGGCGGAAAAAGCGCTGTTGCCATATAGGGAATCTGGGGGACGAATGACAAAGGCTGAGCTGATCGAAGCGGTATATAGCAAAGTGGGGATTTCGAAGAAGGAATCCGCTGACCTCGTCGAGCTAATTTTCGACACCATGAAAGACACGCTTTCGAAAGGGGAGAAGATCAAGATCTCCGGCTTCGGAAACTTTGTGGTGAGAGAGAAGCGCTCCCGTATGGGAAGAAACCCCCAGACCGGTGAGTCCATGGAAATTTCTGCGCGCCGGGTGCTCACTTTCCGGCCCTCGCAGGTGCTGAAGAACGATCTGAACGGTGGCGAAGGCGGGGTGGATGATGACCATGACGACGACGGCGACGACGCCTGAGAACGAGCGGCAGAATAAGGCCGAAGATAGGGAAAACATGCCGGCGGAGGCTCTGGCCGAGCTGGCTGCCGACGATAAGATCCCTGTAATCCCCGACAGGATGTATTTCCGGATAGGTGATGTGGCCGAGATCGCCGGCGTGCAGCCCTATGTGCTGCGCTTTTGGGAAAAGGAATTCGATTTCCTGGCTCCCATCAAGAATGCCGCGGGCCAGCGCCTGTATCGCAAGGGCGATGTGGAGTCCGTTCTCCTGATCAAGCGGCTGCTTTATCTGGAGCGCTATTCGATCGAGGGCGCCAAGAAGCGCATCAAGGAACTGCGCAAAGAGGGCGGGCTCGGCCACGCCAAGCGCGAGCGTGGCTCCCTCGACGACCACAAGATCGAAGCCATCAAGCTCGCCAAAGAAGAGCTGCGTGCCTTGATCGAGCTCGTTTCCTGAGCTTTCTGCCTATTCGATAATTTTGTATTTCGAACGCACTTCGGCGCCGGGCAGGCCGTCGAAGTGCCACCATTCGTTCGAGATCGGGTGAAATCCGCCGGCTTTCATGGCCTCTCGGAGAATGCGCCGGTTCCCGACTTGCCGGGTACTGAGCTTTCCCTCTTTTAAAAATTCGCTCTCGTATTTCGGTTCTGCCAAGGCACCAAAAAAGTCATAGCGGGTGCCCATGTCCACTTCGCGGCCGTTTTCGTCGGCAAGGGAGAGATCCAGGGCGAAACCATAGTTGTGCACGGATCCGCTCTCGGGATTCGCCACATATCGCTGCTGAGGCGTTCCTTTCACCACTTCCCAAAGTTTCCATTGGGCGCGCCGGGGCCGGAGGCAATCGAATACCAAAAACTTCCAGCCGGGCTTGGATTCGCTCAATGCTTGAAGGGAACGCTTCAATTGTCGCGCGGCATGCTGGTGGAGGAAGCAGTGGTTGAACTCTCCGTAAATATCACGGCCCATGAAGTTGTTTTCGGTGGAGTAACGGATGTCGAGGGATAGGCTGCTCCAGGATCCCACGTTCACGAGGTCGGGGCGTTGAGAGAGCTCTTCTGCGAGATCGGAAAATTCTCCGGCCGCGGAAAAAGAGGAGAGCAGGATCGCCAGGGCAAGAGAGAGCATGCTTTTAAATCGGCTTTTTCCCGCGGGATCGTGAGCCCTTTAGGGCTAGTTTCCTTTGGTGATGGAAGGCACGGAGGCGAGGTTTCCCGCGATCTTCAGGGAGTAGAAGCCATCGGGGCGCTTGGTGGCGATAGAAGACAGGATCAGGAACGCGGGTACGGCCTTCTCGGTGGTGGCGGAGGGCTTGATATGTACCTGGAGGTCGTACCTGGTATTCATCATCACATCGGAGAGGCTGATTATTCCGGTAGGAATACGGATTTCGAGATCCTTCCCGGGGCTGCCTATCCGGCATTTTTCAATGCGCAATTGCCCGTTGTTGGCTTCTCCTTCGATTTCCACCTCTCCAAGATTGAACACCGGCAAGGCCATGCCGGTCTGGGCTTGAAAGGCTCCGGCATCGAACACCACGTTCTTTCCTTTGAGCTGGATGCGGCCATTGGCGGAAGAGACGCGCTGGTTGTTCAGGGAGAGGTTCACATAAAGCGTGGTAAGCAGCCCTTTGAGCTCGAGACCCACCTCGGTAAGAGGAGTCATCTTGGCGAGATCCACGTTATCGCTTTCGAGATAAAAGCTGTTCGAGGAGGCGGATCCCTTGAGCTTGGAGGAATAGGCTTCGGCCCGGAAGCTGGCGCCGAGGGCGAAGGGATTGGGGTATACCCGCAGTTCATCGAAGGTGAAGGGGACGGCCGAGCCGGGCATTCGGGGTTCCATGGCGAATTTTTCGGAAAAGAGATGAGGGAGAGGAAAAAAACGAAGCGCGATCTTGTCGGCCCGGAATTGATAGGCGGGGGCGGCCCGGTTTGCGTTGGCGAGGAGGTAGTTGGCTACCGCCGAATCCGGAATTTTCAGGATGGTGAAGAAAATGAGCGCGCTCAGGAAGAAGAACACATAGGCGGCCACTTTCAGAAGGCGCTTTTTCCGGGAGCCGGGAGCTCTGGGCACGGTTTGCCCTTTGGGCTTCTTTGCCGTCTGGAGAAGGTTCGGATCGAGGGTGCTGGGCGTGGCGGCCATCAGTTGCTCTCCTTGTGCAACTTGATTTCGGCCCAGAGGTAGCCTTCCGGATCGTCTTTGGTAGCGATATTGATCTTGTCGATCGAAGCGCCGGCGCCGCTTTTTTCGATGAGGTAAAGAGCCCGGGCAAGCTGGCGGAGAGAGATCTTGTTCAGGGAGAGCGTTGCCGTGCCTTGGCCGCCTCCGTTCACTTTCACATCGTCTTTGCGGATGAGGGATTTGGCTCCCACCCGTTCGGCGAAAGAGGAAGCATCACCGCCGGTGTCGAAGTCGCGAAGCATGGGATCAGCTCTGCGGGCGGAATCGAGGGCCTTCAGCTCTTCGATCTTGGCCGCGGAGTTCTGAGCCATGCGGATAGATTCATCCATGCGCACCAGCTCGTTTTTGAGGGAGATGGTTTTTCCCCAGAGAGTAAAAAAGGTGAGAAGGAGGGTGAGCACGAATCCGCCGAAGCTCCCGATGAGCACATAGCTCTGGGTTTGGGTGTCGAGCTCGGCGAACTTCTGCCGGAGCTTGAGAACCTGTTCGTGGTTCCATACTTGCTCTTGAAACTCTGTTTGAATTCGTTTGAGGAGCTGCATTAGTTCCCCTTCTTTGCGGGCACCGTGGCCGATAAGGTGAATTTCTTCGCGGCGCCTTTGGCCGCCTCAATGGGGCCGGCCTTGGCGTTCTGCAGGTAGGGAAGCTGCTGCAGATGGCTCGCAGCTTTGTCGGCATCGCCCTGAGAGGGGCTTTCCACCTTGAGGGTGAGCTTGCTGCCTTCGAGCTCGAACTCGGTCACTTCCATCACGGCATGGCCGGGCAGGCTCTTGGTGAGATCGTGCACGAGATCGATGGTATTGGAGGAGGCGTTGCTGCTTCCTTTGGCCTGGCTCTCGTTTTCTTTTTCCCGGAGCCTTCGCTTCAGGCGCTCCGGATCGCTTTTCAGGCCTTCGAGCACATTGCCCGTGGCTCCCGTAGTGGTGCGGATCACGCGGGTGAGCTGAGTGTCGAGCTTTTCGCGCTCGCGCTTCAAAAAAATGCTTTGGCCGATCACGGAGATCATAGCCACCACGTAGAGAGTGAGAGCGAGCTTGGCAGGGTAAACGAATTGCTTGAAATCGAGCTTGAGGCCCCGGCTCGCTCCGTGAAGCTTCCCGGTGCGCAAATTCACCTGACTGCGGCCCTCGCCGCTCACCTGGGATAGGCCGAGCGCGGTTGCCATCGGAAGCAGCCACTCAAGGCCCTTCTGGGGGCGGATCGCGATCTGCGGGAAGAGGTGGGTTACCTGCAGCGGAAGCACCCGTCTTTGCCAGCGCTGGGTGAGGTATTCGGGCAGGCCGGGGAGGAGGGCCGTGCCGCCGCAAAGGTAAATGGCATCGAGGGATTCATTATAGCGGGAGGTGAAAGCCATCAGGCTCTGCTGGAAATCGTGAAGCACGGGCTCCAGTGCACCCCGGATGGTTTCCGAGAAGGCCTGCTGATCGGCATTGAGTTGCATTCCGGACACGGCGATGAAGCCGCGCTCGGTTTTTGCGAGCTCGGCTTCCGCGAGGCCAATTTTGTAACGCTCGGAAATCGCTTTGGTGAGGTCAAAGCCGCCCACCATGGAATTACGGTGAAGCACCGGCAGGGTGTCGCGGAAAAAGAACATTCCCGATTTTCTATGGCCGAGATTGAGCACGGCGATGTTGCGGAGCTTCTCGCCCTTGGCTCTCTGGAACTGGGCGGCCAGGGCGGCGTCTTCCGTCATCAGGCAGTCAGGGGAGAGTTGTACTTGCTGGAGGCTTTCCAGAAAGCCTTGAAGGGGAGCGATGGGGGCGAAAGCCGTGAGCACATGGGTGTCTCTTCCTTTAGTGGGAAAGAGCTGGCTCGACATCACGCATTCGTCGAGGTCGAAGGGGATTTCGTCCTCGATGGCGAACTTCACTGCGGCCGCCACTTTGCGCTTGTCCTTCAGGGGGAACGTCTGGAAGCGGGATCCGTAGAGAGCGAAGGGAAGGTTGGTTACGATCCGATCCACGCCCTCGGCGTATCGGTTGCGGATCTCGCCCAAGGTTTGGATCTGGCCAGGGCTGAGAAGGCGCTCGCCTGGCTGGGTAGGTTCCCAGGCATCGGGCACGGAGGTGATATCGTGCAGGGAGATATCGAAACCTTTGAAGCCGAAGGCCTTGAAGCGGGCTTCAACGATCACGCTCTTGATATGGGCTGTGCCGATGTCGATTGCTAGGATCTTCATTAGTCTGCCCTCAAGTATAGTATGTTGAGCGAATCGCTGTCACCCGTTTCCACCGACGTGGAGGTGCTCGTTCCCGTACCGGAAGAGGCACCGGGGCTTTGGGGGGAGGGGTTGGGCTGGGCCTGTGGCTGAGCGGTGGCCGTAGCGGTGCTCGTGCTTTTGGGATCCAGGGGCGGAAGGCCCCCGATATCGGCCATCCAGGTTTTCTTTGACAGACCGCTTTCTGCCGTGATCACGGCCCGGTAGGAGGTTTCGGGCTCCAGGATCTTGATGCCGCGCTCTTCGAATTTCTTTTTGGCGTCTTCGTAGCTGCCGAGGGTGTTCACATAGTTCCAGAAATCATCGCCGCTTTTAAAGGAACCGCCCATGGTGGGATCCTTCCTTCTTTTCTCGATTCTCTCCAGGGCATCGGGGGTGAGCTCCGGGATCATGGAGCCAATCAGTTGGATGGACGCCTGGTTCACGTTGAGGGAGCTCGTAGCCAGCACGGTGAAATTATCGGCGACCATTTTGGCGAGGGTATCGTCGAGGCCCTTGATCATCGGGTATTCGTTCTCGGTGGCGATGGGGGCGTTCTTGAGGGAGTAGGGGTCGGAAAGCGAGGAGTAGTAGTCGTTTTCCGGGCGGTTGTCGCCGTCTTCCTTGGTTTCCGGATCCATCCAGGCGAGCAGGTTGCCCACGAGCCATTGGCCGGAAAGGTTCGGGTATTTATCGCGGAAGCCATCGTCTTCCTGCCGCTTTTTTTGCAGGAGTTCTTCGAATACATCCACGAAACCCTGGCGCACTACCTTCATGCGCTCCTGCTTCTGCTCATCGGTCATGGCTCCCGTCTGGCCGCTTTGAGGGGAGGGATTGGTGGCGTAGGGATTGTTGGGATCGATCACATCCCCGCCCTTGGCCGCCTTGCCAGCCGCGGTGCCTTCCGCGCCGGTGATCTTTCCGCCCGCTTCAAGCCACACCAGCTGATTGATGCTCATGCGATCGTTGGATCCTGAGATATTCACCGTGATCACGCCATCTAGCCCGAGCGATTTCGTGAATTCATCTATCACAGCTTTATCCGTGCCCGAGAGGCCGGGGATCGCAGGGGGCGGAAGCACCAGAGGGGTTTGCCAGATCTTGTCTACGAGATCAGAGTTTTCCCCGAGCCCCATGCTCTTGGCCTTGGCTTTGGCTTTTTTGGCTGCTTTGAGCTGCAGGAGAGCGAGGCGGAGGCCGGAACGGGCCAGTAGGTTGGCTCGCAGCTGGTCTCGTTGGCGAAACACCACGGAGCTATACACGCCGCTCTGGTACACGAGCTCACCCGCGAGGATCGCGAGCAGGAGCATCGTGATCAGTGCCATCAGCATGGCAACGCCTTTCTGGTTCCTAAGCACGGCCCTCATTCCACGAACCTCTGCTTGAGGGCGGCTTTGGCTTTGCCGTCGAGAAAGTTCAGCGGCATATTCGGCCGCACCACCATGGTCCACTTCTGATAGTTGGCGGGGTTGGTGATATCAGGCGCTTCGATCTCGAGGCGGATCAGGTCGGGGAAGCGGCTTTCCTCCTTGGCGTAGGAGCCTTCTGATTCCCAGGTGTCCTGCCAGCTCTTATCGCTCCGGCGGTAGAAGGTGAATTTTCCGCTCGACAGGTTCTCCAGCAGGGCTATGCGTTCCGGTTTTTTGGCCGAGCCTTCTTCGTAGTGGAAAACGTCCCAGTCGGCGCTGCGGTAGAGGGAAAAGGAATTGCTCTGATTTCGATCGATCTCCCAGGTGATCTTTTGAAAATCCGAGCGGGGAGAATCCTCCTCCACGCGTCTCAGGTTATTGGCCACGAACGTTACCTTTGATGCCGAACCGGTGAAACGGGTGCGCCGCATTCCATCGGAGCGCACCGGAGCGCTCCAAAACACTTGCGCTTCTCCATTGTTCGGGCTGAAGGGGATATTGCCCACCACCGGCGAATAGATCTGCGCCAGATCCGCTTCCACGGCGCCGAGAGAAAGAAGCAAGGCCGTGGAATCCGTGGCCTCCGCACTCAAGCGCGAATTGATCTGAAAGGAGCTCGTAGTGGTCTGGAAAACCGCGATCGAAAAAAAGGCGAGCAGAGTCATGGCGATGAGGATTTCGATCAGAGTGATGCCGCGCTGGTTAGATGCCAAGCTTCACCTCCTCATCGTAATTCACGATCAGCTGCGTGAAGGTTTGGGCCGTGGTGCCTTCCCCCTCAGGCCATTCGATCGTGACCGTCATTCTTCTCACGCTTCGTTCCAGGTAATCCTTGAACACACGCATCACCGTAGCGGTTTGGTCGCTGTTGCCTTCTTCCTTTTCTCCTTCTGATTTCATGGCACGGGCGAGGAGCTCGGAGAGGGCGGAGAAATCCACCTTGGCGTATTCGATGGTGTATTTGAAATCCTTGTGCTGATCCGTGAAGTTCTGGGTGCGCTTCTCGGTGGGCAGGCGATCGAAGCTGAGTCCTTCGTATTTCAGCTCTTCCTCATTGATCAGATTGCGTGCCAGATGCGTAGCGATGATCACGTTTTTGTTTCGGGCGCTGGCGGCAAGGCCTCCGCCCTGAGTGGTATAAACGGCGGCGATGATCACCACGATGATCGCGAAGGCGATCATCACTTCGAGAAGAGTGAAACCCTGCTGGCTCTGTTGGTTGGAGGCGCTGTGGTTCACGAGCCCTCCTTTCTTCCGCCCTCAAAGCGGGTGAGGCCGGTTACCGGGTGCACGCGGATCGAATAGTGAACCTGCTCATCGGTTTCGAACCAGATGGTGGCCCCATCGTTATGGCCGTTGTTGAAAAAGTAGATGTCCACGATTCCTTCTTTGGCCGGCTTTTTCAGGCGGGCGGAGGTGACTTCGATCATCTTCAGGCCCGTAGGCATCTCCGCCGGGCTTTTCATCAGCTCCGGGATGGAGGAATAAACCCCTTCCTCTTTCTTCAGCAGCTCTTCCTTTTCCCGATCCGAGAGCTCCTTATCCGGTGTTTTGGGCACCAGATAGTTGGAAGGCGCTTCCTCGATCATGAAGGTTTGCTTGGTGAAATCGATGCGGAGGCGCACGAGCTTGTCGGCCAGATAGGCCCGGTCTCTCGCCAGGCCGATCTGAAGGGAGAGCTGGCGCGCAAAGGCTTCGGCCGAGGTGCGGAAAGTGCCCGTGAGAGTGGCCACCCCCAGGCTCGTGATCAGGGCCACGAGCCCGATCACGATCAGCACCTCGACCAGCGAGAAACCAAGCTCCGTTGCTGGCCGCCTGCGCGGCCCGGGCTCAGTCGTTGCTCTTGATGTCTTTATCGAAGCCTTCACCCTCAGGTTGCCCGTCCTTGCCGTAGCTGGTGATTACGTATTTTCTGCCATCGCTCTCGTATTGGTAAGGATTTCCCCAAGGATCCTTTGGCACCTTTCCATCAGCGATGAAGGCCGAGGCAGGATAGTTATTGCACTCCGGAGGCGAAGTGGGCTTGGCCACCAGCGCATCCAGGTTCTGGTCGGTGGTGGGATACTGGTTACAGTAGCGGCGGTAATCTTCCATCATGCTCTTCAAGGCGTTGATCTGAGCACGGGCGGCGCTTGCGTTACCCTCCTGCATACGGTCGAACACCTGGGTGGCCACGAAAGAGCCTGCCACGGCGATCAGGGTGATTACGATCAGAATTTCCACGAGCGACATACCGCTCTCATTTCGCATCAGATTTCGGTTCACGTTCTTGGTCACTTTCATTTCTCCTTTTTCTTCCAATCAGCAGACATTATTCGTTAATTGATTTTCTGCATCTCGAGCAGCGGCACGAATACCGCCATTACGATGATGCCCACGCTAAGGCCCATGAATACAATCATCAGGGGCTCGAGCATGGAGGTCATTTTTTCCACCTTGGAGTTCACCTGTTCCTCATAGTTCTTGGAAACCATTTCGAGCATTTGCGGCAACTCACCCGTGCGCTCCCCGATGGCGATCATGTGCAGGAGGAGGGAAGGGAATTGGCCCGACCTTCTTAGCGGCTCCGCGATGTTCTCCCCTTCGGTGATATTCTCTCTCGCATCGGCCACGGCGCGCGCGAGGATCTCATTGCCTACCACCGCTTTCACGATGCCGAGGGCAGTAACGAGAGGCACGCCGCCGTTGAGCAATGTGGCCATGGTGGAGGCGAAGCGGCTCACCGCCACCATGCGGATCAGATCACCGAAAAGCGGGAGCTTGAGCGACCATTCGTCTTTCTTCACCTTGCCGGTTTCCGTGGCGAAATAGGTGCGGAACATCCACACGATTCCCACGAGAATGAGGATCACCAGCCACCAGTAATCTTTCAGAAAGAAAGAGATCTTCATGAGCAGCTCTGTATACCACGGAAGCTTCTTCTTCATGCTCACGAAGATATTGGCGATCTTCGGAATCACGAAAGTGAAGATCACCATCATGAGCGCGCCGCCGATAAATCCCATCAGCAGCGGATAGGTCATGGCGGAGGTCACTTTGCCGCGGAGCCTAACCTGGGCTTCCATGAATTCGGCGAGGCGAATCAGCACGAGAGGGAGAGTGCCGGAGGCCTCGCCGCTCTCCACCATATTGATAAAGATAGGCGGGAACACCTTGGGGTGCCGGGCGAGGGCGTCGCGCAGGGAGATACCCTCGTTCACTTGCTGTCGCACATCGGCAAGGGTGGTTTTCATTTTGAGGTTGTCGGTTTGATCGATCAGGGCCGCGAGGGCCTCTACCAGCGGAATATTGGCTTTGATCAGAGAGGCAAACTGCCGGGTGGTTACGGCGAGGATCGTGGTACTTACCTTTCCGCCCCCGGAGAGCGAAGGGAAAAGCTTGGAAAATCCGCTGGCCTTGGCATTGCTCTTTTCCTCTATCGAAAGGAGCACGATGCCGTTCTTCTTCACTTTCTGCTTGGCCGTTTTGATGGAATCGGCGTCGATGGTGCTTCGCACCGCCGTGCCTACTCGATCTGTGCCTGTGTATTCAAAAAGGGGCATTCGTTATTCCTGATCAGGTGAGCTCGTCGGCATGAAGTGTGCGGGATAGCTCCTGCACAGTAGTGATCCCGGCCAGCACTTTCCTTGCTCCATCTTCCCGCATCGTAAGCATTCCTTTTTCCTGAGCGGCTTTGCGGATGGTGGCGGAATCGGTATTTTTCATCACCAGGCTTCGCACCACATCATCCACCACGAGCAGCTCGTGGATGTTGATTCGTCCGGAATAGCCGGTATGCGAGCAGGCCACACATCCCACGGATTTATAGAGAGTGATCGGGCCTTTCACATTCTTTACCCCGAGCTCCTGCAGATCGAGAGTGGTGGCCTCATAGCTTTCGCGGCATTTGAGGCAGACCCTTCGCATCAGGCGCTGCGCCATCACGGCGTTCACGGAGCTGGCCACGAGAAAAGGCTCCACGCCCATATCAATCAGGCGGGGGAAAGCGCCGGCGGCTTCGTTGGTGTGCAGGGAGGAGATCACCAAGTGGCCGGTGAGGGCAGCGGTAACGGCGAGGTCGGCGGTTTCGGAATCGCGCACCTCGCCCACCATGATCACATCCGGATCCTGGCGGAGGAAGGAGCGGAGGGCTTTGGCGAAGGTGAGATCGATCTTGGGATTCACCTGAAGCTGGCCCACGCCCGGGATCTGGTACTCGATCGGGTCTTCGGCGGTAAGAATGTTGATGTCGGCGGAATTGATGCGGGAAAGGCAGGCCGCCATCGTGGTGGACTTACCGGAGCCGGTGGGGCCCGTTACGAGAATGATGCCGTTTTCCCGCTGGATGAGCTTGTTCACCTGCTCGAGGGTTTCGCCTTCGAAGCCGAGCTTCTCGAGCGATAAGAGCTCTCCGCCTTTTTCGAGAATACGCATCACCATTCTCTCCCCGAACTGAGTGGGGATGGTGGAGAGACGGATATCGATCTCCTTACCCGCCACTTTTCGGAAGATACGGCCGTCCTGCGGAATGCGCTTCTCGGCGATATCGAGATTGCCCATTACCTTGATGCGGGAAGAAACCGCGGCGTGCACCTTCTTGGGCTGGTGGAGGATGTCGTGCATGATGCCGTCCACCCGGAAGCGAATCACGGTTTCTTTCTCGAAAGGCTCCACATGAATATCGGAAGCCTTTTCTTTCACCGCACGGAAGATCACGGAGTTCACGAAGCGGATCACGGGGGCTTCGTCTTCCGTGGCGTCGAGGATATCAATCGGGCCTTCGAGGTCGTCGTAGCTTTCCTCGTCCTCCTTGTTGATGTCCTGGATCATGTTGGAGGTATTGCGCTCATAAACGCGGTTGATGGCGTCCTGGAGGCGGTTCGAGGTGGTTACCACCGTGCGAATGGTGGGGCAGCCGAGCAGGATGCGCAGATCTTCGATGCTCTCGAGATTGAAGGGATCGGAAACCGCCAGGGTTACCAATCCATTTTCCAGGGAAATCGGAAGCACTTCGCGGGTTCTTGCGTAGTTGATCGGAAGCTTGTCCACGAGCTTGGGATCGATCTCGTTGGGGCGAAGATCGTCGATATAGGGGAGATCGATCTGGGCACAGAGCGCCCGGGTGATCTCGTGGGGAAGAACATATTTCTTGCGGAGGAGAATATCGCCGAGGCGGCCACCTTCCTCTTCCTGCATTTGCACGCATTCGGCCAGCTGCTCGGCTGTGAGCGAAGTGTGCTTGAGGAGGAGGTCCCCGATTCGGTTGTGGGCTTCCTGGGCGGTGATAGTCATCTTATTGTCCAATCACTCCGGGATCTTGTGGGGTGACCACGGGGGGAGGGAAGCCCTCACCGCCGAAATCCACGCTGGGCGGAGGAACGGGATCGATCGGCGGAAGCGGAACGCCACCGTAAGGATCGCCATAGTAGCCGGGATCGCCATAGTAGTCCTGGGGCTGATCATCGTCGCGGTCCGGGGAGCTCGGGCCCTGGAAGGAGGAGGTTTCCAGCGGTTTCGCCTGCGGGAGCGGCTCGATCACGGTGAGATCAGGCAGGTTACGTTTGAGCTTGTTCAGCTCACGGCCGAAAGGATCGATCGATCCTTGGGTTTCTCGCACGAACTCATCGCGTTCATCGAGCTTATTGGCGAGGATTTTGCGGATCTTATCGTATTGCTTGATGATGCGCGGGGTGATGAATACGAGAAGGTTCGTTTTCACGTTTTCGCTTTTCGAGTTCTTGAATAGCCAGCCGAGCACCGGAATGTCTCCGAGCAGCGGCACCTTCGAGATCGTCTCGTTCACGGTGTTTCGGATCATGCCGGAGAGTACCACGGTGTCTTCGCTTTGCACGAATACCTTGGTGGTGGTGGCGCGGGTGTTCTTGCCCACGGCCTTGCCCTGCAGCTCGGTGGGCACGCCCTGGAAGTCGAAGTTCTCGAGCTTCTGCAGGATATCGAGCTTCACATAGTTTGATCCCTTATTGATCTGGGGCGTAACTTCGAGGCGAAGCTCCGCTTTATCAGACTCAAAGCTTTGCACGGGTACGCCGTTGGATACGGTGGTTTTGGGAACCGGCACCTGCTGGCTCACTTCGAAGGTGGCTTTTTCGTTATCAAGCGCCACGATTTGCGGTGTGGCGATCACCTGAGCATCTGTATTGCCCTGGATGATTTCCACGAGGCCATTGAGGGAATTCACGTTCAGGGTACGCTCTGCTCCTCCCGAAGTGGAGGGGATTTTCAGCTGGCGAGAGCCGCCTTCTTTAAAGCCGAGCACGAAGCCGGCAGGTGGGATGTTCTGAAGAACCCGCTCGAGATTTCCGCTCGCGGAATTCAGGCTGATGCCGTTCGGGGCATTCACGAAGCTCGTACCGAAGGCATTATTCCTCGTAATACCAAGCTCAAGAATCATGGCTTCGAGATAAACCTGATCGCGCGGCTGATCGAGGCGCTCGATCACTTTTCTCATGCTCGCAAAATCGGAAGGCGAGGCGGTGATCACGAGGCTCTGGGTGGTTTTGTCGGCAGCCACCTTGATATCGCCCTGGAAGGTGGGGGCCGGCTCACCAAAAGTGGGGAAGCCGGAATTTCGGCTCGAGCGGCCGCCTGTGGAGCCTGCCGTGAGGGAGTTCAGGGTCTTGGCGAGATCTTCGGCGTTGGCGAATCTCAGCGTAACCACGTGGATGCGGCCGGAGCCGTCCGATACGGGCACCTTGCTGTCGAGGCGGCGCACGAGAGCGCGGATTTCCATAATGCCCGCGGCATTGGCTTTCACGATCAGGGAGTTGGTGCGGTCGTCAGCGATGATTTTGGAGATCGTGCTTCCGCCCGAGCGGCCCTTGCTGGAGGAGCCGCGGTTTTGTGAGCCGTAGGGGGCTCCTGGGCGCGGGGGCACGCCGAAGCCACCGGAGGAGGAGGTGTTTCCTTCTCTCAGGATGTTTTCGATGAGCTTGGCGATGTCTTTGGCCGCGGCATTGCGGATCGGCACCACCACGAGGCTTTCCTGATAGCCGGCCACGTCGAGCAGCTGGATCAGCTCCACCATGCGATTGATGTGGGCTGCCGTATCCGTGATGATGATGGTGTTGGTCTGCCCATAGGCCTGCATCCTTGCTTCCCGGGGCATCCAGAGGCGGAAGGCGCTTTCGAATTCCGTGGCGTCGATATAACGAAGCGGGATCACACGGGTGATGAATTCATCGTTGCTCGGCGCCTTGTTTTTCTCGGAATAGATGGGCGTTTGCTTTTCCTTGGCGTTGGCGATCCTTTCGATGCGGAGATATTTCCCGCTCGGAACCAGAGCAAAACCTTTAAGGTTCAGCGCGGTGAGGAAGGCGTTCCAGGCATCGCAAACCGTGATCTGATTCTGGCTCACTACAGAGATGCGGCCCTTGATGTCCTGTGGGTTGTAGATAAAGTTTTTGGCCGTGAGCTTGGCGATGGCTTTCGCCACATCGAGGATTTCGGCATCGGGATAGTCGAAGTTTTCCACCACTTCCTTGCAGCTCGCGGGGGGGGCAAGGCGCTGGGGCTTTCCGCCCTCGGCGGTTACCGTGCTTGTGGGGGGGCGATAAGAGGGCGCACTGCCGCCTCCGTTCGATCCTCCGGTCGGGCGGTTAGGCTCGGAGTCCCTGTTCATGAAGGCGCCCGGGTCCTGTCCGGAATCGAAGCCGCCGTCGTCGAAATCATCGTCGAAGGGGGTGAAGCCTTCCGAGCCGCCCGAAGGGAGATTGGAGAAAGGATTGGGCGGGGTGCCCCCCCCCCGCGCCCCCCCCGGGCTTTTTCCCCACGGGGGGGGGGGGGGGGGGCGGGGGATCTTCCGCCCTTGCCACCGGGGGCAGGAGGAGCGAGAGAAGGATCAGGTTCACCAGGTGTTTGTTCGCTTTCATAATTCCCCTAATTGATATCGAACTGGGTGTTCGTTATCTTTCCATTCCTCTTGATGCACACGCTCATGCTGCGTGTGTTGGTGTCTTTGAGTGCGGCGAGCTTGGAGAAGGCCCGGGAAGGATCGTTGAGCGCTTCTCCGTCGATGCCGCAGATAATGTCGTTGTCCTGGAGGCCGAGCTTCTCGTAGATGGATCCCGGTTCGATCTGGAAACAGCGGTAGCCGGCTGGCTTGCCTCCTTCGAACTCGGGCACGCACCGGGCCTGAGTAAGAATTTTATTGAAATCATCGCCGAGGGCTTTGTCTATGGCGCCGCGGTCGAGAGTCATGCGGCCTTCGCCGGTGCGGGTGATGCCATCGCTGCCGGAGCCTTTTACGGGAGCGGATCTTCTCGTGGCCGTGATCTGGTCTTGCGGCAGCTCGATATACTCCATGCGCTGGGTTTCCTCGTTGCGGAAAACGAGGCGGTAGTTATCGATGCTCTCCACGAAAGTGGAGCGGGTGATGGGATCGCCCTTGCGAACAGCGATCACCTGGTTGATGCCCTTGTCTTCCACGGAGGCCACGCTCTTATCGGAATTCTGGATCACGATCACGCCGAGCAGGTTGAGGGGCAGATTCGTTTTCACCGGAGCGCCGGAGGCAAAGCCGCCGCCGCCCTCGTCGTTATCGGGCACGAGGCCTTCTTTGTTGAAAAGATGGGGCCGGCCACGGCCCGGAATGATGGTCATCTGGTAGGCCATGAAGTCTTTGGTGTTGCTCTGGAGGTTTCTGGCGCGCGGAGCTTCCGTGGGCGGGAAGTGGGGCGTGAGCGCGGCCACGAGAAGATCGGCCATGAAGTAGCCGCAGATCACGGCGCCGATCGAGTTGTAGAGAAAGCTCTTCCGGTAGAGCTTCTCCCAATCGATGAAAGGGATCTTGAGCTTGCCGCCGCTCACCGTGCTCGATTCCCCCGGAAGAGCCGAGAAAGCGGGCGAGCGCTTCGGCCCGAGTTTCAGCCGGCTTTTGAGCTGAGTGATGGCGGCCCGAATCCGTTCAGGCCATTTCTTCCATTGGATCTTCATCCCCGAAATTTTCCCTTAAAAGGCTTCACGAATTCCCCAGGCTTGATGCGCAGAATTTCCGTTTTTGTCCCCGCATTTACACCATGCGTTTGCTGCCGATTGCTTTCTCATCTGCTGTACCCAGCCTTACTGCAAAGCTCGCACCATAGTTGGGCGGAAAAGGGCAGGCTGGGCCGCTCTAATCTGCCCGGAATTAAAGAAGAAATTTAACATACCTGCTGCCGCGATTGGTCGAGTATTGTGACAAATTGGCGGAAATCTCTTTGGCTGGAGTGCCTTTGCCAAAATGTCCAATGCTGCGCGTTCTCTGCTTTCCGGTGAGTTGGCTGGATATAGGTTCGCAGATCCGTAAAGCACGCAAGAGCCTATGAAGTGCGGTGGTGGGGGGGGCGAAGCGGGGAGCGGGGAGCGAGGAGCGGGGAGCGGGGAGCGGGCGGAGCAACGAACTATATTCGGGGCAGTGGTAATGGAAGGCCGCTGCCCTTCAGTGATTTTTATACGGAAGAGATTAAAGAAAATTCATTTTATAACGCCAGGAATAGCGCCAGAGGGCGCTCTCTTCGAGCTGAAGGTGCGTAGCGGTTTACGCTTCGATTCTGTCAAGAAAGGGCCCTTCTCACCGAAGCGGGCGAAGGGTAAACCATCCGGCGAACCCTGAGGACAGAAAGGTTATCTGTGAAACGCCTCCTCTTTTCCGCATGCCTCTTTTCGGTTCCCTGCCTTTCCTCCGCGAGCGCTCAGTCCGTCTTCGAATTCACCACCGATTACTCTCTCCGCCTTCCCGGGGCCATGGTGGATCACCTAGCCGGCACCACCGCTCCGAGAAAAGGGGAGGAAAAAATCCCGCTGGCCGATTCCTCTTTTGAATTGGCAGGCGCCAAGGTGAAAGTGCAGGGCGCCGAGGCTAAGGTGAATTGGGAATTGGCCGCCCCCGAAGCGCTGGGGGAACAATCCTGGCGGGTGCGCAGCTCGCGCCTCGGCGCTTCCTTCAGCGTGGCCAAGCTTCAGCTCGAATGGCAGAAAATCGAAGAAAAAGACGGAGTGGTTTTCGACCAGGCTTTATCCGTGGAATGCGAAAACGTGGTGCTTCGCCTGAAAGAGGAAGCCGGTGCGGGGGTGGAAGGCAGGATAACGGCCGCTCTCGAAGACGGTAAGCTGCAACTCGCGCTCTCTGAGTATCAGGGGCACTGGCCGGCCGGTGCCTGGGCGGTGGAAAGCCTTAACTGCCCGAAGGTGGCGGAAATCAGCTCGGTAGTGGCCGGGCGGATTCTTGAAGCTCTCGGCAATGCGAATCTGATCGATGCCAGCGTGAAGCCGGTGCTGGAAAAGGCCTTGCTCGCCGCGGGGGCAAGCGCAAGCCAAAGCCTGGCCGCCACCCTGGCCTTTCCGAGTGGGATCGATGGCCTGAGTCTGCTGGCGGAAGGCGGAGAGATCAAGGAGATTTCCGGCGGGTTCGAAATGCGGGGAAAGTTGCGGTTTCGGTTTTCCCGTAGCGGCCGCATGGCGAATGAGCAGAGGCACTTCGAGGCGTGGCCCGAAGGAAGAGTGGGAAAAACCGCTGAGCTTTATCTCCCGGAAGGCGCTTTGAACGTTTTGCTCGAGGCGGGTTTTCACTCCTCCCTGCTCAGATACGATCTGCAATCAAAAATGCTGGAAGGCTTTCAAAAACTTTCCGGCTCGCGCTTTCGCCAGTTTTTCGCCTGGCCCGATCTTCTCCGGTTCCGGAAGAACACCAACTTTCTGTTCCGCTTTGCTCCGGTAGCGCCTCCGGCTTTCCGGAATTTGCGGGGAGCGGGGGAAGCACGCTTGCAAGGGGCGCTCGCGTTTCCGCTTGCCATCCGGATGTATGCCCCACTGGAGAGAAGATGGTTTCCCTATGTGGAGTTCCGCACCTCCATCGACGCTAACGCCTCTTTTCGACTCAGTGAAGGTGCCGTGCGCGCCCGCCTGAGCGCCGATCCCAGGGAGCTCCGGTATGGATTCTCAGAGGAGTACCGGGATAAGTACCGTCCTCGTTCCAGGATATCCACCCGTCGCCTTGCGCCGGCTTTGTTCGAGGCGGTCAATGAAAACGAGCTGGAAATGAAGCTCCCTGAGCTGAAGATTGCCTCTTCCGCCTTTCGCGTAACCAACTGGGCCCTGGTTCCGGCAGGCAGGGGAGGGGCGCTCCGACTGGAATTTTCGTCTGTTCCGCCCGGGAGGAAGAAATGAACCATAACAGCTTTCAGTACTGGAACCGCATTCTGGGAGGAATGGTGCTCGCGTTTTCCCTTCTAGCGCTTCAGTATTCTTCCTATTCCCTTAGGAGCAGCGTTAACGAACAAAGGGGTTCGGAAATCGCGCTCAGATAGTGAAATTGCGCTACCAAAAACAGCCGAATACTAATTAGTATTGGTCATGGATTCCCTGTGGGAGCTGGTGAGCGCAAGAAGAGGCGAGGATCGCCCGTTTGCGTATTTTTCCGATGAGAGCCCGCTGAGCGTTGACGATCTTCGTGCCCGGAGCGAGAGCTTGGCTTTCGAGCTTGCAGAAATGGGTTTCGGGCCCTCCTCTAGGATTCTCGTCATGGCAACAGCTGGATCGCAGCAGCTCTCCGCTCTGCTGGCCTGCTGGAAGATCGGGGCGCTTGTTTGCCCCGCTGATGCCTTTCTGAGTGAGCGGGCTTTCTCCACGCTGGTGGCGCATTTTCGCCCGGCACTTCTTTTGCTCGATCGAACGATGGCTGCTCGAAAAGACTTCCTTCGCGTGAGTGAAAAAATCGGGATTCCCTGGAGGGTTTTAGGTCTTTCGGCAGAGGAGAGCTCCGGTACTGCAGCTCAGGGCTCGATTTCTTTCGTGCCTGCTCGGGAACACCCCGCACTTTGTCTTTTCACATCCGGCAGCAGCGGGGATCCCAAAGGTGTGCTGCTCACCGGAGCCAATCTTCTTGCGGGAGTGAGAAATCTGGTGGAGGCCAAATCTCTTACGGCCCGCGACAGGGGCTTTTGTTTGCTTCCTCTTTTTCACGTGAACGGGCTGGTGACCACCTTTCTTTCCCCGTTGGCGAGCGGCGGATCCGTTGTCTATTGGCAGCGGCCGTTTCACCCGCGCGATGTCCTTTCCCTTATAGACAGGATGGAGTGCACCTGGGTCTCCGGGACTCCCCTGCATTACAGAAGGTGGATGTCGCCGCCCCTCGAGACTGGTGCGTGGTCGCTCCGGCATTTGCGGTTTTTCCGTACGGCCGCCGCTCCCATGCCGGTAAAGCTATTGGAGGACTTCGAAGCCCATTATGGTGTGCCCCTGATCGAGACAATGGGGATGACGGAAGCTTCCGGGCAGATCTTCTCCAACCCGCTTCCGCCGGCAGAGAGAAAGGCCGGCTCTGTAGGCTTGCCTGTGGGAACAAAGGTAAGAGTGGTCGCCGAGGATGGGCGTGAGTGCGGAGAAGGAGATCCCGGGGAAATCGAACTGCAGGGCGAGGGTGTGATGGCGGGATACCTCGACGATCCGGAGCGAACAGCAAAGGCCTGCCACGACGGATGGCTGAAGACGGGAGACATCGGATACCGGGACTCCGAAGGGTATTTTTTTATCGCGGGCAGGAAGAAGGATGTGGCGATCTACTCTGGGTTGAAGATCTCCCTGCGTGCCCTCGAAATCGAACTGGAGCAGATAGGGGAAGTGGCTGTGGCGGCTTGTGTGGGCCAGCCTCATCCCGAGTTCGGAGAGGTGATAGCGAGAGAGGGCGTGACAGATTTTCCGAAGCTGGCGGAAGATGCGGCCAGCGCCGTGTTTCCTTTACTGCCCAGCTCACAAGCCTTTGAGTTCATGCGGATCGTGGCGGCCATTCCCCGTTCGGCGGCAGGGAAAATTCTCAAAGGAAAGCTTCCGGAAGAAGCGGTATTGTTTGAGTGGCGGGAGAGCGAATGAGAAGCGCGGAAAATTGTTTTCACCTTGCGATTCCCTGTAGTGATCTAGATCTGGCCGAGGACTTTTATACCAGGCAGATCGGCTGCCAGCTGGGGCGTCGTTATCACGACCGGATCACGCTGAATTTTTTCGGCGACCAGGTGGTGTGCCATCTAGACCCGGACCGTACGGAAAAAAATCCGCGCCCCTATCCCAGGCATTTTGGGATCACGTTCCGGCAAAAAGATGATTTCGACTCTCTTCACGGCCGGATCCAGAGGCTGAATTTGCCGTTTTTTGAGGAGCTAAATGTACGTTTTGAAGGGAAGAAGGAGGAGCATTTCACTTTTATGATCCTGGATCCCTCCAATAACGTGCTCGAGTTCAAGCACTATAGGGATCCGGAGATGATGTACTAGAAGCGAGCGCTATTTGCGGCCCACTTCCACCTCATCGCCCACCATCACGTTCGTGAAAGCGCCGAGCGGAGTGGTCTCAGGGGGGAGCATCTGCACCACACGGGCTACTGCCATCTCGGGCTCGGCGTGGATCACTTTCAGTTTGGCGATCTTGAAGCTGTAGTTGCGGCCGGTGCGCTGGTTGAGCTCGTCCACCGTGGTCACTACCCGGTAAGCGTCGAGAGCGGATCCTGCTTTGATCCCCTGCTTGGTACCCATGCTCACATACACATCGCGGTAGAGGGGCTGGCCATCGGCCATGGGAAAATCGGTGCGGATCCCGAACACTTTGAAATCCGAAGCGTGGGCGGATACCGGGATCATATGCGATAGGAGTAGTATGAGTTTCAGCATCGTAATTCCTTGCGCGAAATGCGCTCCTAGAATCTCTTCGGAGATACACCCGTGAGCCCTTAGGAAATTACGATAGAGTGTAGGTGTCGGGTATTTACTTCACGTCGCGGGAGTTATTGAAGCCCGGAAGGCAGCCCCCGGCATTGCAGCCGTCGTCGCTTGTAATGCTTCCGGAACCGGTGGTGCGGCCGATCTTCACCTTGAAATTGCGTCCGTCCACGATGTTTTGCACCGAGGGGCGGGCGTTGATCAGGCGGGCAAAATACGCGGGATCAATGGGATGCACGCCGCTGGCACCGCGAAATTTCGGCTCCGGGCCGGCCTGCATCGGGCAGTTCAGGAGATGGTAGCGCTCAAACTTTTCCGGCTCTCCCGCGCGCTGGCATTGCGAGGAGTTCACGAAGTTCTGGATCGTTTGGTCGGAAAAGCAGGCGGGGATCTCGGAGATCAGCTCCATGGTGTAAACGTGGGTGAGACGGCCTTTGGTTTCCGCGAGGCAGGAGATCAGGAAGTAGTCGCCGGAAGGCATATAGCGGGCGTCGAAGGCTTCCTTGGAGGGAATGCATTTGGTGCCCGTTTTGAGGGTCGGAATCGCCTCGGCGATTTTCCGCGCATAGCCCTCCCGGGCTTTTTGCCGGAGCTCTTTGTAGTAATTGGTAAGACGGGCCTTGTCCTGGCAGGCGGGTACTCTTCCGGAAGAGGGAGTATCCACTACCGTGCCGCCGCCGCTGGGCATGGGAAAATGGCCGCTGTCGGCGGCGAAGGCGGGGGAGGTGAGGGCCAGAGTAAGAGTTAGGATAGTGGCTTTCATAAAAAAATTCCTATTCGAGCTTGCCGCCGTAGATCATCACCAGCTCGGCGAAGAGCTGTTTGTCCACCTTGTGCATCATCGCGCTTTGGATCAGCTTGAACGCTTCGAACGGGCTCTTGGCCTTGGAGTAGGTACGGTCGGTGGTTAAGGCGTTGAAAATATCGGCGATCGTGATGATCTTGGCGAATACGGAAATCTGGTTATCGGTCAAACCATGAGGATAGCCTCCTCCCGCGCCCTCCTCGTGGTGGTGAAGCACGGCAAGCTTGGAGCGCTGGCTTACGTCACGGTTCTCTTTCAGGAGTTCGTAGCCCCAGGTGGAGTGCTGGCGCATCTGCTCCCATTCGGTTTTGTCGAGGGGGCCGGGCTTGTTGATGATGCCTGGATCCACGCGGGTTTTGCCGATGTCGTGGAGGAGGCCGGCGATACCGAGATCCACGAGATCCTGTTCGGAGGGCATGCGCATTCTCTTTCCGAGAGCGATCGCGTTCAGGCCCACGCCCACGGAATGCTGGTAGGTGTAGGGATCGTGGGACGAAAGGCGAATCAGGTGGTAGAAAGCTTTCGGATCCCGAACCAGAAGGTTCACGAAGCCGCTTACGGCTTTCATTCCCTTGCGGATATTTTCGGGGGAGGGGTCCTGAAACAGCTCTTCGGTCATCCGCACCGCGGCCGAGCGCATGAGCCCCACCTGGGCTTCGCTGCTGATCTGCGGCTGGTTGTCCTGCTTTACGAGAAAAGTTTCGAGATACTGGCGCACGATCGGGGCGTCGGCGCGGGAAAGGAAAACCCTGTCCACACCGGCATCGAGCAGGCCCTGGATCTCGAAAGCGCTGAAGGCTTCGTGCTGGTCGCGGAACATTCTGTAACGCTTGCCTCGTTTTACGTAGAAGGAAACGGAGGGGATGGAGTCGGGGCGGATCAGGTGGATCTTCAGGCCCACGAAAGGATCTTTGTTTTCAGGCGCGAGCTCGCCGTAGAACTCGTTCAACGAGCGGCTCACCGGATCGTCGCCGGCGATAGGAACTACGTCGATTTTCTCAGCTGCGCTCATGCCATTCCTATTCTTATTTTACCATCTTTCGTATCGGATGCGCGGGGCCGGGTATTGAGGAAAACCTGCTTCTATAGCCCTGCCTCCGGAGGGAGACAGGGCTCAAGCATCATTTCCTGGCCGTTTTAAGTGCCTTGAACAGAGCCTGCTCTTTCTTGGCCCAGTCCATCAGGGCCTTGGAAATGTCCTTCCCGGCGGGCTCCGCCTTATCCGGATTGGCCGGATCGATCTTCAATACCGGTGCCACGCGCTCGAGGAGGGCCTTCGAGAGCGCTTCTTCTTCGGTTTTCATCCAGGCCTCCGCTGCCCGGCCGCCGAATAGCTTGCCGGAGTAGAAACGAAGCGCGGCCATGCGAAGATCAATGGGGAACTTGGGGGCGGGTACTTTCACTTCGTTCCCGTCAACGGTTCCCGCAACCTCCCCTTCGGAATCAGTCACGATCTGATTGGCGAAGGAGGAAAGGCTCGCC
Source organism: uncultured Bdellovibrionales bacterium (assembly GCA_964612065.1). GTDB lineage: Bacteria > Bdellovibrionota > UBA1018 > CAIPTA01 > CAIPTA01 > JAKFYM01. The sequence goes on from CAZTCD010000002.1 coordinate 26,169, forward strand.
TGCCAGGAATCTTCCACTACATAGGGCGCCCAGCTTTTTCCTTCGGGATAAGCCATGAGAGCCGCGGGAGACGTTTTCCCCGCGTTCTCGTGCACTGCCTTGGAGTTGAGGCCGGTAGCGGAGATGATCACGTTGCGCACGAAAGCCGGCTCCACATGCTCGGCCAGCTTTTCCGCGGCCGCTTTCAGGTCACGGATTTCCTGCTCGTTCAGCTGGAATGGTTTTCCTGCCACGTTTTTTCCCCGCCCGAAATCAGGAGCGGATTCTTTGGCTCGTACCAGTTCGAGCATCCATCCTTTTTTCAGCTTGAAATCGTCTCCGAGGCCCAGGGCGCCTTTCAGGATGCCGGGCAGGCCGCCTACGGCGCGGAACTCCTCGGAAATCATTTTCTGGGTTTCCTGGTTATACTCGTCCTCGTTAACCCAGCTCGAGCCTTTCAGCTTGCGGTCCACGGCGATATGCTTCATGCCGTTGCTGCCTAGGCGGAAGAAGTGAGGGCTGTCTGCGGCGCTCAGAGATTCGGCCACTTTGTCGTAATGGTTTTTCGCCAGAGCCGCCCGGATGGAGAGAGCGTCGTTCTCGTTCTCGGGGCGGATCGCGTCCAGCAAGGCTTCGAGGATCACATCGGCCGAGATCGACCGGTTCCTTGCCACTCCTTCGATATGCCCTGCGAGAGGGTGAGGACCGCTGTCGCCCGTGGCGCAGCCGAAGGTTTTTCCCCCGCCTCCTTCGATATCCGTGCAGAAGTAGGGGGCCCGGATGTCGTCCGGCTTGATATAGTCTTTGCCGTATCCCCATTGGATGGCGGCCTGGTCATAGGTGGCCACCGCCGTGCGAAGGGAGGCGCCCTCCATCAGGCTGTCGCGGAAAGTGTGGTATTCCATCACGGAGCTCGAGGTGTGCGCGCCCGCGCTGTTCGGATCGTTGAGGTAGTCACGGAAACGATTCCGGTTTTCCTCCGGTGTTTTCAGTTCCGAGGCCAGGGATCCGGCGAAATTATGCCGGAGGCCGAGGGTGTGACCCACTTCGTGTGCCACCACGTGGCGGAGGTAATCGAGGGCGAATTTCTGGCTCATTTTCTCGTCGAGGCCTTCGTTCACGGCCACGAGCTCAGCAGCATGGGGCCTTGGATGCCGACAGATCTCGGCTCTCTGGAAGCCCGACGCCACCACCTCCCGCTTATGGTTTTCCACCCCGCGGTTCACGTAACGGCGGCCGCGTTCCAGGCCGCTCAGGTAAAATACGCTCGTTTGGTAAACCAAGCCGGAGGTGATCTCGCCGGTGAGAGGATCGGGCTGGAAATTCGCATAGGCCGATCCTGCAGTGGCGAAAGGCACCCAGTGAACGATCACGGTGCGCGGCTGAAGAGGTTCGTCCGGATCGGCGTTGGTTTCCACCTTGATCACCTCACGGCCGATCGCGGCTTTGAAAACCTTGTTCCAGTAGAGAACGCCTTCCTTCATTGCTTCCACGGCTTCAGGAGGGGCGGATTTGGAGATCTTGTAGGTGATCGGCCCGGCTTCCTCTGATAGATCCCAGCGGGAAGCGAAGATGTCGATGGGGCCCTGCTCTTTTCTTACCTTGGCCACTTCGAAGTAGCCTACCCCGTTTTGCTGGGTGGAGAGGCGCGGCTGGAATCGCTTGTTGTCCTGGTAAGGCGAAAGAGCGATATCGAGCTGCACGGAAGTGCTCTTGCTGCCGGTGGCGATCTTCTTGGATTTTTCGTCGAGCACGGCTTCGAGATTCGTGACCGAAGAGAGCTGCCGGAGCTCGAGGCGGTTGTTGCGGATCTGCGCGCTTTTCAGGAAGGAGGACGTTACGGGCAGCACTTCCGCCGACGACTGCACTCCTTCGGAAACGGTATCGGGAGCGTCGCTCACCACGTAAAAGCCTTTGCTGGGAATGGTGGCGAGGCCATAGTTCCAGCGGAAGGTAACGGTATCCGCGTCTTGCGCCTCCACCTTGAAGGTCTGGAGCAGGTTGCCGCTGGGAACCTCGTTGTAGATGGAGTTGTAGTTTTCCTCGAGCATGCCGAGCTCGGATCCGTTGAACTCGAACTTCACAACTTTAGGCATCAGCACCGATCTCGTGGGAGCGTTTTCCCCGGAGGAAAGAGTCATGGCCATCAGGAAAGCTTTTCCCAAGGAGGCTTTTTTCAGCTTGATCGAGCTGCCTTCGGTGCCCGTGAAATGGGTGCCGGGATTGGCGGGCTGCAAGCTCTCTTCGATATTCGCCGGAGCTTTCTTCTGAGCGGGGAATTCTTTCTTCAGCACTCCGCCAGGGGGTTCTTTGTCGGAGGCGCAGGAAACCAGAAGAAGAGATAAGGTGTAAACAATCAGAGCAGTGGATTTTTGGAATTTCATGCTCCCCCGATCGGTTGAAAGCCCGCGGTAAATAACAGAAATTGAGCGTGTAAGTGTAACAAGGCAGCTCACCTGTATAGCCGCTTTACACCCCCGGCTGACCAAATTCTGAGCAGTGGAGGCAGGATGGCGGCTTAAGGTGTGGAAACTTAAAGGATTAAATTCCCGTCCTGTAGCCGCCTCAGGTGGCATCCCTCGTGCAATTCCCTGAGACGTCAGGCACTCAGCTCGTGCCGGCAAATGGCAAAAAGGCGGGCCTCCTTTGAGGCAGCGCTCAGTGGAACTAAACGTGAATGCGGAAGGAACTTCAGCGATGTCTGCTTACCTTGATAAGTCCCAGGGAATCACCTTCGTTTACTCGAACATCTTCGATCTCTACAAAAAAGCCAAAGAATCCCGCCTCGACGCCCCCTTCGCCGTGGAAAGCCTGCGTGGCCCTGCCGCTTCGGGTGAGCCTGCCATGGGCCGCGTGATCAAGGCCGCCGATATGGCCAAAGAAGCTACCAAGCCTTTCCAGCCCGCCGAGCTGAAGAACGCGGAACGCACCTTTCCCGTTCCTATGGGTGTGCGCGAGGCGGAAGAAAAAGCCCGCCGCCTGAAGTCGGTGCAGGGCCTTCAAAAGAACCTCAATGATCTGAGCTCGGCGCACGAGAAGCTGCGTTTTCTGCTGCAGGAACTCGAAACCCTCACGAAGAAAAAATAGACCGGGATTTCACGCGGCCTCCCGCTCAGGAAGGCTTAGTGCGCGGGGTGAAATCGGTTTTCGGCACCGTGATCGTTACCACCCCGTCTTTGTAGTCGCGGCTGATCTTCCGGCTCTCGTAGGCGGCCGGAAGGGGGATCTGCTCCACGATGCTCTGGTAGGAGTTGGTCTTGGTTTCCTTTTTACTTTCCGGATTCACTGAGTTTTCCTGAAAGCGCCGGGCGAGGCTGAGTTTCAGGTATTGCCCTTCACCGGACACAAAGAGATTCTTCGCCTCATGGGGCGGCAGGGCCACTTTCACGGTGAACTCCTTTTCGCTCTCGCTGAACGCCGGGTTCAGCGTTTTGAGCTGGTAAAAGGGGTCCTGGGAGCGATCGGTCACCTGCTTTATCTTGTCCATGGAAGATAGTTTTTTGGCCTCTATTGTATCCATGGCTTTCTGATCGGCGAGGCGGATTTCCTCGGAGGTGCGGGCCGCGAGGTCTTCGTAGTGCTTGTTGGTATTGTCACCGAGGAGCTTGACCCGATCGGTATTCATCTTTTTGATGCCTTCCATCTGGGCGTTGGCGGCAGCCGAAATCTCCACGAGCTCTTTGTCGCCTTTTTCGCGCTCGGCTTCCACAAGCTTGGCGCGTTCTTTCGCGGCCCGGCCGAGCTCGAGCTGAATGCGCTGCTCCTCGATCTCGGCGTCGCGTTTCTTTTTCGCCAGGTTGCGTGCCTGGGTTTCGTTCGCGGTGGATTTATCAACTTCCATGGATCCTCCTGATCCGACGCAGGGGCTTTAGTGGCTGTAGCCTTGCCTTTCCTGTGCGGTGTTCTGCACGATATTGAAAAACACGCGGGCCACTTCGTCGTAAACTTCGGGCTCGAGGGTTTCGAGAAAGGCTTTCTTGCTGGCGATGCTCGGGCGCAGGATCATCTGCTCCAGCAGGGATTCGGCTTTTTCCACCATTTCGTTGCGGGTTTCGGGCTGGCCGATGCGCCATGCCACTCTGCGCAGGGTGCTTTCATCAAATAAAAGATGATTACCCAGAGCCGATTGCTCCAGGAGATACTTTACCTGGTCCAGTTGTTCCTGATTTACGTAGATCACGAGAAACCGCCTCCATTGCAGTTTTGCCGGAGCCAAATCCGTGGCTCCGCCCCTAAAATAAGTGTAGCGAAGATTTCCGTTATCCCGCAAGCGCTCCGTGCTATCCTAATGCCAAGAGGGGGCCCCCTGATTGTCGAAAAAGCGCTTTAAATACAGCGATTTCTGCCAGAGCTGCCGGCATCCGCTGAATCCCGACGAGAAGATCGTGTACGTGGAAGAGAGCGCGAACCGGTATTTCTGTTCTGAAAAGTGCATCCGCGCCTATTACGATCCCATGGCCGAATACTACCGAAAATTGATGGTTTCGGTGCGTGATCCTCACGACGTTTCGGAAAGCGATTTCGGCGACTACGAAAGCTATGCTCCCCTTTGTCTTTCAAACCCGGATGAGGTTTGGGTGGACAATACGGAGTTCGGCGAAACGATTTCCTATTATCTCGCCAACTTTACCAACGAGGGAGGCAAGTTCACCTATATCGTGGCCTGCTTTTGCCTCGAAGACGAGCCCACCTATATCCTTCTGAGCTTTCCCACCCGAGACAAAAAGCTGGCCGAGGAATTCCGGCGCGGTGAAAAGCTCGAGCTCAAGGATGACGACGACGAAGTTACTGAGCCTGAAGTGAGCCCGGTACTGGCGGAAGATTTCCTTGCGCGGCAGGGGAACGCCATCGAGGAAGAGATGCTCCGGCACCGCGAGGAAAGCGATATCCCTCAGAAGGAGTTCGACGAATACCTTCACCTCGTGGATCAGACCATCGAAAGCCCGGATGAGGTTTGGGAGCTGCAGGACGAGGGAGACAATCCTCTTCTCACCCTGATCTCCCAGCACGAAGAGAACCTTCACTATGTGGTGATCTGCACCTTCGATAACAGCCAGGGCCAGGAAAGCTGGAGGGTGATTTACAGCTTTCCCACCCGGGATCCTGCCCTTGTGCAGAGGTACCGCAGGGGCCAGCTCCGGGAAGGTGGGGCGGGTAAGGGAAACTTCCTGCACTGAAACGCCTGGGTGCTTTCTGCCCTGCCAACGTCTCTAAATTCCCCGCTCTATCTCTGAAACCCTCTCAAACTGCGTCATTTCCCTCCTGTGCCCGCGCCTGTGCATAGGCATTACATTTGCGAAAACCTCCCTGAAGAAGAGCTGAGTCGGGTGCGGCTGCTGCGGTTGTTTCACAAAAGCGGCGGCCGCACCTTTCAGGCCCCGGCCTGCTTCGAGGAGAGTGATCTATGCGGTCTATTCTGGATGTGCTGAACATACTTCCTTCCGACGAGGAGCTGCTCACGCGGAACCCTCAATTCAATCAGGTGACCGAGGGCATGGAGCTTAAGCCCCGGCTGCAGCAGGAGCTGGAGAGCACTCAATTCGCCACGTTCACCGACAAGGCGCAGCTGGAAGAGGTGGTACAGCACCTGGTGAAGGACGGTTTTCTCCATAGTGAGATCTATACTTTCGTGGCGAAGGGCGGGAGCTTGCTGGACCATCCCGGAAACCTGAAAGAGAGCAAGATGGGAGAAGGCCTCCTCTTCGGGGTGGCCATCGGTGTTGCGGCAGGAGCGATCTTCGGCTGGCTTACGGGCCTCGGCTTCAGTACCCCCTTTCTGACCGTGCCGATTCCGCGCTTTTTCAGCTTGGTGGTGGGGGCCGTGATCTGGGGGTTTATCGGCGGGATTTTCGGCACCCTGATCGGGCGTAGTATCCCTGAATACAAAGAAAGCCGGTACGAAACGAACCTGCCTGATGGAACCATCCTGCTTGTGCTCAAGGTGTTCGAACCTGTGAGGGCCAGGTTGGCGCGCTCGATCCTGCATGCTCACGGAGCAAAACTAGTGAAGCCGGAAGAAATCCGGAAGGCTGCTTAGGCTTTGGGGGAAACGGGGGCTTCCGAGGCCTGGGCTTCCACGCGCTCCGCGGGAGGGGCTTCCGACGCCGGCTTGGGGGCAGCGGCTTTGTTCGAGGAAGAGGCAATTTGCTGAGAGGGGGAAGCGTTGTCCTGGTGGGTTCCGCCCATGGCGTCTTTGAAGTTTTTCAGGGTGCGGCCGATGCTGTGGCCGAGATCCGGAAGGCGCTTGGGTCCGAAGATCAGAAGGATCACCAGCAAAACTAAGAGATGTTCGCCCGAAAAACCAAACATAAGTACCTCGTGAGCCCTTTATAACGCGGGAGCCGGGAAGAGGCAAATCAGGAGAAGCGGCGCGAAATTCCGGAGTCTATTGGTTCATCACTGCGATCGCTCTGGGAGGAGCGTAGTTGGAAGCGTAATTCAGGAAGGCCTTATAGGCGTTCAAATCGCTTTCCGCCAGAATCACGATGCTGCCGAACTGGGCGGCGGAGGCGTCAAGAGTGAAGGTCATCGCGTCGGTGGGGGAAAAGCAGGTTTCAGGAAAGGCGTAGTCGCTCATTGGCACCAGGCAGAAGCGTCCGTTTTGGGGGAAGTTCATGCCCACCTTGAGCTGCACCATCGGGTACGAAGAGTCCACTTTGCAGATGCTCGAGCCCGAGAAGCTCGCGGCGAATGAGGCGTTGCCGCCATCGATCACCGTGAACTGCTTGCAATAGAGAAGGCCGAGGGGCGACTGGGCTCCGGCTTTGATGGGATTTACCGTAACCGAGGATTTCTTCGAGCGAAACGGGTTTCCGTCGTTGGTGTTGCCGCAGGCACTGAGAACGGCCAGGCATACAAGAGCGATGAAAAAAGAAGCTGGAAAACGCACGCAACAACCTCTGAGAGTAAAAGGGGTGACAGCCGCGTAAGAGGGGAGAGCGAGCGTAGGGGAGAGCGGGAGAAGGGGCTCGCGGCTGTCTGCCTGGAGACATCTCAAGTTCGATGCCAAAGCGGGGATTCGAAAATCTCTCGTGATTCAAGGGCTTCGCTCCTGAGTGGCAGCCTGTTCAATCTTTGGATGGTTTACAGCTGTACAAAGTTTTTACAGCAGCTGATTTCTGCTCTCTGCGGGAGAGGGCAAACGCCCGCCATTCTTGAGATTTCGGGCTAGGAGGTCGATAAGCCTTCTTGAGGGGCTTGATGGGCAATACGGAGAATATCTGGGACACATTCTGGGCGATCGCGGCCGCCATAAGCGGCCTGGGACTGCCTGGAGCGATCGTATTGCTCCTCGTATGCTATCTTGTGGTGTTTCTCCGCTGGATCTGCCGCGACTCCTCTCTGGCGGAGGCCTTGCGAGCCACGCAGCCCGGGCGGCGTTTGTGGGTGAAGGTGATCCTCGGCACCGGAGTTGCGCTCTTTGTGCTGGTGCTCCCGCTTTGCTCATTGGATCTCGTGGCCTATGGGCTGCTCGTGGCTTCCGTGGTGTGCGTGGTTTCCGCATTCTCCCGGAGCTTGCGTGAATCCACCCGCCTTTCGCAATGGCCCTTCTGGATGGTTGCCGCCATAGCAACCTGTGTTTTCGATTTCGTGATCTGGGCCTATTGTGCCTCGGGTGCCAGTGCGGGTGGCCTGGAAAGTTTCTTCCCGTTCATGGAGCTCGTTCTCTTTGGAGGGGCCTATTATTTCTACCAGTGCCTTCCGGAGCCCACCAAAGACCATCCCCGCAAAGTGGCTCTACGCCTTGTATTCTGCATCATTGCGTTGGTGATGGTGGATCACTCCTCGGCCCAAATCAGTTATTTCCTCTCCGTGAGAGCGGGCAATTTCGCGGAGGCCGACCGGATCCGCGTGGAAAATCCTTATTTCCCGGTGAGCGTGGCCATGCAGGAAATTCTGGAGCGCTCTCCTCCCAAGGTGATTCCGCCGGACGAAAGGAAAGCCACGAGGGCCAGAGTGGTTTTTGAGCAGGATCTGGCGCGGATCATCGCATTCTTCCTGGGTTTGGCCGGCTTCAATTCCATCGTTGCCGTTACTTCGAGGCAGTTCGGGCTGAACAGCGCCAAGAGGATTCCTTCGGTGGCAGGAAACGGCGGGCTGGCCGAGATGCCCGAGCTGCCGGAAACCGTGCGACAATCGATTTTCTTTCCCAATAGGCGATATCGCCGTGGCCATAGCACTTTGCTCTTTTCGCTGGCGCTGGCGGGAAATCTTTTCGTGAGTTTTTTGACCGTTTTCTCCACCTCCAAAGGAAATATCGGCCACTTCCTGCTCTCGTTCCTCGCCTATTCCGGCATGCTTTTTCCTCCACTCGCGCTTGGCCTGAAGAATGGATTCCGCCTCTCCGCTTACCGGGCGCGGAGTTCGTTGCGTGCCGTGCAAGTGCTGCTGCACACCAGAGGATATAAACCGGTAGACGTGACGGTTCTGCGGCCCACGCTCTTGCAGCGCCTGCAGCACCGGATCACCGGTTCCTGGGTCCGTCATGCGGAGGACAAAAAAGGCCGGCGCTATAGCGTGATGTTCGGTTCCTGCCCCAGGGGCGAATTCCCTGCGCATCTCTACCAGCTTCGCTCCGGACCTTTGAACGAATCTCTAACAGGGCGGCAAGCCTATGTAGCTATCCCCCGCCATGATTTGCCGGCGAAGGAATCGGCCTGAGCGCCTTAAGCTCTTAGCCCCTTCAGGGCCAGCACCGCAAGCGCCGCCGCCACCAGAAGCATCAGCCAGGCGAACCATTCCCCGAAGCGGGTGTAAAGCGTGGTTTCCTGCTCTCGCGGTAGCGGCACTTCCACGATCTCATAGGCTTCCTGGTAAGGGGCGCTGATCAGGCTGGCTTCGCCCGAGGCTTTCACGAAACCGGAGAGGCCTGTGTTCGTGGCCCGCACCATAGGAATCCTATGCTCAATGCTTCGCAAGGCCGAAAGCTGGAAATGTTGCCAGGGCTCGAAAGTGTCGCCGAACCAGGAATCCTTGGTCACGTTCACGAACAGGCGGGTGCCGGCCAGGGCATAGCCGCGCATATACTCCGGGAGGATTGCCTCGTAGCAGATGTTCACTCCGAGCGAAAGGCTGCCGCCTTTCCAGGGAAGGGAAAGTGGCACCGGTCCCGGTCCGCGGCCAAAATCGCCCATCATCGGATTGATTTCTTTGAGCGAGGGAAACCAGCTGTCGCCGGGAAAATACTCGCCGAAGATCAGCAGCACCTGCTTTTTGTAGCTGCTGATCCACTCCCCGGAGGAGGAAAGCAGGATGGCGCTGTTGTAGTCCTTGCCGAGATCGTTTTCGTAGCCGCCGAAAAGAAGGGGCACGCCGGTGCCGGCCACCGTGCGGCTCACTAGATTCGCATATCCGTAAGCGAAAGAAGAGTTCTTGCCGCCCGTGGAAGAAAGGGAAAAAGCCATGGGGTAAGCGGTTTCGGCCCAAAGGAGAAGGTCGGGCTTTTGCGCGGCGAGCTCTTCCGTTTTCTGCAGCAAGCGCGTGAGCAGAATCCCGACCACTTCCCGGCCAGGCATTCGGGCGAACTGTTTTTCGGCGTCGTCCATATTGTGCTGGATCAGGCCCACGCGCAGGGGTTCGGTGGGCAGGCGGTCTACCCGCAATCGCTCCTGATGGCCCCAGATCCAAAGGCCCACCAGGAGCATCAGGGAGGCGGCCAGCGAGGGAGCGGCTTTGGCGCCGTTCTTCCGGAGGTAGTAAACCGAGCCACCCACCCAAAGAGGGAGGAAGGTAAGCAGGCTCACGCCTCCGATCGCCGCACTTTGAGCCAGCGAAAGGAAATGGATCAGGGTGTTCCCGAGGTGTTCGGGAAAGATCTTAAGAAAGCGCGCCAGGTATTCGAGGCCTGTATAAAGCGCAGCCCAGAAGAGCGGGCGCATCGCCACGGGGAGGCGTTCCACCGGCAGGCGAAGCCAATGGCCCAGCACCATAAAACCCAGCATCTGCGGGGCCGCCACGATACAGAAAAGCAGAAGCAGGCCAATCGCCATCGGCAGAGGCATGCCTCCAAAGTTCTGGGCCACATAAACAATCCAGTGAAATCCGCCCCAGGCCACGAGAGCGGAAAGCAGAAAGCCGAGCTTTACTGCCTGCTTTTTTCTTTCGATGGCGTGCAAGGAAAACAAAAGAAAGGGCATTACCAGAAGGGAAAAGGCCGGCTGGTCGAAGCGCGGGAAGCAAAGTACGTAGGAAAGCCCGGCGAGGATTGCCCATTGGGTAGCCTTGTGTGGTAACCTTGGTTTCATGGAAGTTCATGGTACCGGTCCAAAGGAAGGAACGGAAGCTCCCCGACAACAGTCTGAAACTGCCCCTGCGCGTTCAGACGGGCGCAGGGAAATCAGCTGTTCCGATTGCGGGCATATTTATCTTATCGCGGAGAGCCAACCGAGCGCTCACTGCCGCAAATGCGGAAATATCGAATTCGTTCCGTTGAGAGCGGCGGCCAAGCAGGAAGGCATGGGCCTTCTCACCAAAAAAATCCTGGCCCGGCGGATCTTGCCGCCAGCCGAGGAGGCCAAGCCGAACCCTCTGGACGCCTTCGAAGGCACTCCCGATGGAGCTGCCGTGGAAGAGATCCGGATGCGCTACCAAGTGGAATGGCAGCTCTGGGCGGCGCTGGTGAGGCGCTTTAACGATCACACCTATCATATGGCCTATGTGTGTCAGTGCGCGTCCTTGCACGAGCTTGATAAAGCCGCCGCCCGATACCGGGAGCACCGGAATGTGATGGCAGTATCCCAGGAAACCCGCTGGCAGGCCGAGGTTTCGGAGCTGATGCTGGCCAGGATCGAAAGTATCGCGGCGATGAGAATGTCCTCCGACCATGGCACCTGGTGGACGGAGCTGCTGTCTCGCGTTTACCTGATGCGTACCGAAATCAAGGCGCTCGGGATCGGATGGGTGGTTCTGGGGATGGTTCTGGGGTTCAAGGTGATCGGGGCTTTGGTGCGGTAGGAATCGGCCCGCGTCTCGCTTCAAGGATGAACCGTCCAGGTTCCTTCTCTGTTCTGAAGCTCCGTAAGCGAGAGCGGGGCTGAATCGAAAAATCTATACCGGCAGTTACTGCAGGGCCACGCCGCGGATGGCCTGAATGGTCTTGGTTACCGCTTTGCTCTGCCCTCTCTTGCGGGAGTTGGAGCGGGCCAGGTGAACGCGGGCTTCTTCCCTGTCCTGCCGGTCAAGGGCGGCGAGGAGGCGGGAGTTCTTGCCTTCGCGGCGGGCGATTACCAGGCGCAGGGCTTTGTAGGCGTTGATCTTGCCGCCGCTCACCACCTTGCCTTCGAGAGAGGGGTATTTGTCCACCGACTTCATGATGATGTCGCGCACTTCCACAGGCTTGAGGCCGGGAATCTCCGAGAGAATCAGGGCGGCGAGCCCGCTCACGAAAGCCGTGGCTTGCGAGGTGCCGGTGAGGTAGCCGTAGCGGCCCTTGGGAAGAGTGGACCAGATGTTCTCTCCGGGCGCGGCTACGTGCACGTGCTTCCGTCCCCAGTTGGACGAAGGCAGCAGCTCGTTCTTCTGGTTGGTTCCGGCTACCGCGATGATGTTCGAGAGGCCGTAGGCAGCAGGGAAGTAGGCATTTCCGGGCTTGTCGGTGTCCTGGTATTCGTTTCCGGCGGCGGCCACGAATACCACGCCCTTGGCCTCGGCGCGCTGAATGGCCTTCATTTCGGAAGCGGAAAACTCAGCTCCTCCGCCGGAATAATTGATCACGTTCGCGCCGTGGTCCACGGCGTAGTTGATCGCCTTCACGGTATTCATGAGGTTCTTCGCGCCGGTGGCGGTGTCGGAATAGTAGCGAACGGCCATGATGCAGATATTGGGAGCCACACCCGAGGCGCCCGCATTGGTTTTTGCGGTGGCACCTAGGATGCCGGCCACATGGGAGCCGTGTCCGTGAGCGTCTACGGGGTTTCTCTTGTTGGTAACGAAGTCAAAACCGTATTCACCCTTTTCTCGGCAGATGTTGTCTTTCAGGTCGGGGTGGCTGGGATCGATTCCGGTATCAATCACGGCCACCACGATGCGCTTGGATCCTTTGGAGATCCTCCAGGCTTTGCGGGCGTTGATATGGGAATCGTTAGGGCCGCTTTCGAGGCCCCAGTTGCGCAAAGTAACTTGAGGCTTGGGGGCGCGACGCTTTTGGAGGTTCTTGGTGGTCTTGAGGTTGGGGATCAGGCCGAAAGCCTGATGATCAGCAGGCGCGAAGGCAAGGCAGCTAAAGGAGGCTGCCATGATTACGAAGAGTTTTGCCATCGAGCTGAGCTTACGCATTGGGCTTAGGAGAGCAAGCAATATGCCATAGCCGCTCGGAGGGCAAAAAGAACTTAACATATTGATTTTATTTGGTTTTGATTTTGGGTGTGGTGGGGCGTGTATAGAAGAAAAACAGGGGGTGGTGACGAAGTTTTTAACATGCGTACATGGCCTGCCGATAGGCCCGCATGGGGCACCTTTCCCTAACCCTTTTCTTGCTTTTTATGGCGTTTCTCGCCCGCCCTGCCGGGGCCGCCCCTGATTGGAACGGGGAGTGGCGTACCGTGCGCGAGCTGGCGGTTTTGTTGCGGAAGGTTCCCGAGGGCCGCCGGGTGCTGGAGCAAGCCGAGCGAAAAGACCCCAAGGTGCTGGAGCGGGTGCTTAGGGGAAACGCCAGTTTTACGGAAAGCACCTTCTCTCGAACCTACTCCCTGATCGACGGAAAAGAAGTGATCCAGCTGAAGCATGTGATCACCCTGAGCCGCCGCCTGAAGCTGGCCGATGCCGTGGTGGATCTGGCCCACGAGCTTTTGCACTTTACCGAAAAAGGAATGCTCGATCCTTACCGGCCAGGATTTGAGCTCGAGCAGTTCGTGCGAAAAGGGATCGAGGGCGAGGGCGGCGAGCTGGCCGCCCTGGAAGTGGAATGCAAAGTGGCCTGGCAGCTGGAGCGAAGCGGGAACGGTTTTCCACGCCACCGGCTATGCGTGCGCTACCGGCAAAAAGAAGATCGGTTTAATCGGAAAATGGCGAGGTTGGATTATTACTCCGTAGGCACCTGGTACCAGGACCTGACTCCTGAGTTGAAGCAAGTGATGCCTGAGTTGAGCGATGGAGCGGTGACCTTTACCTCCAGTTATGCGGCAAAGCCTTACCCGGTAGCGTTAGCGGAAGAATATGCGATGACGCGACGCATGGCCTGCCGAAACAATAGGCGAAAGTATCGACTCATTGCAGCGCAGTCGGATGGTGGGAGAGGGCCTGCTTCGGCGGAACTGATGCGGGAGCGAATGAGGCTGCGGGCCTATGAGCGATTGTACTGCGAGTCGGTGAAGCCTGAGGAAACGGAAGCTGAAGTAGAAGATTAAGTGCGGCTTCCGGTCCTGGAAAAAGCTTACAACCTCGCCCAAACCTCTTCTTATTTGCGATAATTTTACTTATCGTAAATGTATATGAGGTTTTTGGGCTTATTTTCGTTTTTAAAGGGGTGGTCCACCCTCCTTCGAGCGATTTTCAAAAGGGTGCGTAGGGGGGCCTTAACCAAATCGGCACAGCCGATCCTGGAGCCTCGACTTCCCCCTGAACCATTGGATGAGCCTCAAGGGCTGGTTGAGGGGCCCGAAGATCCCTTGGAAGCATTGGATGTAGAACCCTGGCTAAAGGGCGAAATTATCCAGGAAATCCAGAGATTCGTTCAGGGCCAGCGTTCCGATCACACCAAGCGCGCCTATGAGGGGGATTTGAAGCAGTTTCTGGGCTATTTGCGGGCGGAGAGAGCCTCGGGAGAGAGCTTTGACACACTTTTGGCCTATCGAGAGTGGCTGGTGCGCCCCGAGCACGATGGGGGCGCTGGCCTGAGCCGGGTTTCCGCCAATCGCAAATTCGCCACCATACGAGCCTTCCTGGTGTGGCTGCAGAGCCGAGGGAAGGTGCGGGAGAACCCCTCTCTTTGGATCAAAAACTTCCGGGCCAAAACCGAGAGCCCCACCCAGGCCTTCAGTGATCGGGAAGTGGCTCATATTCTCGAGATGCCTAACCGGGCTTCTAGCTCGGGCCTGATGCATGCGGTGATCCTTCACCTGCTATTTTACCTGGGTCTCAGAAGAGGGGAGCTGGTGGCCCTCCGCGGCCTGCATGTGGGATTTGGCAGGATAGGCGAGCATACGATCATGACTCTCCGGGTGCCGGGAAAGGGCGATAAAGAGAGGATTCTGCCGCTTCCCGCGAAAACCCAGGCGGTGCTGGAAAAATACCTCCAAAAGAGAGGAATCAAGCCGGGAGGGGAGGAGTACCTTTTCGCTCCCGTGCGCAACAACGTTACCCGGGTGAAAGCCAAGCCGATCGACGGGCAAGCCGTTTACTATATCGTGAAGAAGTATGCGGCCCTGGCGGGCGTGGAGCGCCGGGTGAGCCCTCACTCCTGCCGTGCTACAGCCATTTCCAATGCTCTCGACCATGCCGCCAGCCACCGGTCGGTGCAGCAGATGGCTGGTTGGAGCTCGCCCCTGATGATCGAGAAATACGATAAACGCCGCACGGCCCTTTCGGATTCTGCCGTGCATTCCGTGGACTACTGATCTCAATGAGTTAAGAGGGCTCTCATCAGGGGAAAACTGGCGATTTTCTGGGCGGTAGTGCTGGTCTTAGCCGCGTTGCGCGATGGGTCAAAATATGAGATTTTTTAATCATGAATCTTGTTCTTTATAGTGGCGGTTTTGGAAGAGAGAATCGAGCCCTAGCCAAAGAGGTAGACGAGCTCCTCCGCAAAAAGCGGCAGCCTGTGGTTACCTTCGTGCCCACCTGTTCTGAGGATGCCGAGCCCGATTTTCGCGACTGCAAGCGCCAGCTCGCAGGGGCCCGGGTAAAGAAATTTCATTGTATTCCTATCGACCGCCCCCTTACCGAGGAGGAGGAAGAAACGCTCTTTTCCTCCGACGGGATTTTCCTCGGGGGCGGCAATACGTTCTATCTGCTGAAATCGATCCGCGACCGCCGCCTTCTCGAAAAATTCCGCGCCTTCGTGATGAGAGGTGGCGTTTTGATGGGGCTTTCCGCGGGCAGCATCGTGCTCACCCCCAATGTGACCACAGCTTCTGTACCCAGGCTCGAGGCAGACGATAACGACGTAGGAATCACGAACTTCAAGGCTCTTGGGGTAGTGCCTTTCGAGTTTTCCCCTCATTACGAAGGGGGCAAAAGAGTGGACGCAGAGCTTCTCGAATATTCGCGCACCATGAAGCGCCCTATCTACGCCTGCGCCGACGGCCAGGGCATCGTGGTGCGGGATGGCGGAATCCATTTCGTGGGCCGGGTCACCGTTTTCCTGCGTGGCCAGAAATACTCCCTCCAATAGCCAAAGCTGCCGCAGAAATCCCTGAGACGCCTCTAAAGCGCGTTTCCGCGCGCCTCTGCGGCTTACACCTGGCTTCAACTTGGGGTAGAGTGGATCCTCCAAGGGGTTCTAATGAAAAGCACGTCTCCGCAAACCGTTCGTCTTCAGGATTACAAGGCTCCCTCCTACTGGGTTTCCACCATCGATCTCACCTTCGAGCTGGGGGATGAATTTACCGAGGTCACGGCACGCACCAACCTGCATCGGAATCCGGATGGTCCCGGAGGCCCCATTTTTCTCGATGGCCGTAAAATGGAGCTGCGCTCGGTTAGCCTGAACGGTAAGCGCCTTTCCGCCTCCGAATACTCCTTGGGCGAGGAAAACCTTTCGATCCCCAATCCCCCTTCAGGAGAGCTGAATCTCGAGATCGTAACCAGGATCAAGCCCCAGGAAAATCTCACGCTGGAAGGCCTTTACAAGAGCCAGGGGATGTTCTGTACGCAGTGTGAGGCCCAGGGTTTCCGCACCATCACCTATTATCCCGATCGTCCCGATGTGATGGCGATCTATACCACCACCATCATCGCCGATAAGGCCCGTTACCCGGTGCTGCTTTCGAACGGAAACCTGATTGAGAAGCAGGATCTTGAAGGCGGCCGCCATATGGCCAAGTGGAACGATCCCCACAAGAAGCCTTCCTACCTTTACGCTCTCGTGGCCGGCGATCTTGGCGTGACCACGGATCATTACACCACGCGCTCCGGCCGCCGGGTGAAGCTTGAGATCTACACCGATAAAGGCAATGAGAGCCGCACTGCCCATGCCATGACCTCTCTCAAGAAGAGCATGAAGTGGGATGAGGACACCTTCGGCCTGGAATACGACCTGGATATTTTCATGATCGTGGCCGTGGACGATTTCAACTTCGGTGCGATGGAGAACAAGGGCCTCAATATCTTCAACTCCAGCTATGTGCTTGCCGATGCCGCTACCGCCACCGATGCCGATTACGAGAATATCGAAGGCGTGGTGGCCCACGAATATTTCCATAACTGGACCGGCAACCGCGTTACCTGCCGGGATTGGTTCCAGCTTTCTCTCAAGGAGGGCCTCACGGTTTTCCGCGATCAGGAATTCAGCTCCGATATGGGCTCGCGCGCCGTGTGCCGGATCGATAACGTGAACCGCCTCAGGATGTTCCAGTTCGCCGAGGACGCCGGCCCCATGGCTCACCCGATACGGCCCTCGAGCTATATCGAGATCAATAACTTCTATACGGCCACGGTATATGAAAAAGGGGCCGAAGTGATCCGGATGATCGCCACGATCCTCGGGCCCGCCGGGTTCCGCCGCGGGATGGACAAATATTTCGAGCTCTTCGACGGCCAGGCCGTGACTACGGAGGATTTCGTGCGCGCCATGGAGCTGGCGAACAAGATCGATCTCCGCCAGTTCCGCGAAACCTGGTACGAGCAATCCGGCACCCCGGAGGTGGCTGTTTCCGGCCTTTGGGATGAAAAGGCCGGCAAATATGTTCTTTCAGTGAAGCAGTCCTGCCCGGCCACGCCAGGGCAGCCCGCGCTCGGTTCCGGGGCGGCCGGCGCCAAACAGGCCTTCCATATTCCGCTCGATGTGGCGCTGCTTGATTCTGAAACCGGAAAGCCACTGGCCCGGCAGCTTCTGCAGGTGAGAAAAGAGAGCGAGGATTTTTCCTTTGAGGCTCCCACCAAGCCCGTGCCCTCGCTGCTTCGTAATTTTTCGGCTCCCGTGAAGCTGAAATTCGATTATTCCCAGCAGGATCTGCTCTTTTTGCTCGGCAAGGATTCGGATCCGTTTGCCCGTTGGGAAGCGGGGCAGACCCTCGCTCTGGAAACGATGAGGGAGCTGATCGGCAAACACGCCGCTGGCAAAGAGCTTTCGGTGGAAGAGGAATACCTCGAAATCCTGGGGAAGCTGGCCACCGACGTTACGGCAGACGCCGCATTTCGCGCCCAGGTGCTCGATTTGCCCGAAGAGGGCTATGTAGGCATGCAGCAGGATACCATTCTTGTGGATTCCGTCTATGCGGCCAGGGAATTTCTTCTGGACCGGATCGCTTCCCACAACGAGGATCGCTTCCTCGAGATCTTCCGTGGCCTGACGTCGGACGAGGCCTACCGTTTTGACTCCCACCAGGTAGGCAAGCGGGCCCTCAAGAAGAAGGTGCTTCATTACCTTACCCGTACAGGCAAGAAGGAGTATCTGGGCGAAGCTCTGCGGCTCCTGAAGAGCGCAAATAATATGACGGATGAGATTTCCGGCCTGAGCGCTCTCGTGAACCGGGATTGCGGAGAAAGAGAAGAGGCCCTTCATCATTTCTATCAGAAGTGGAGCAAAGAGGCCCTAGTGATGAACAAATGGCTGTCGATGCAGGCCATCTCCGGGCTGCCCGGAGGCCTCGATAGGGTGAAGCGGATCATGAACGATCCCGTGTTCAACATTAACAACCCCAACAAAGTGGCCTCACTTCTTCTCACCTTCGGCAAATTCAACGTAAGGCAGTTCCATGCGCTGGATGGCGCAGCCTACAAGTTTTTTGCCGATCTGGTGCTGGATATCGATACCAGGAATCCGAGCCTCGCGGCGCGCACGGTTTCGCTCTTCAATCAGTGGAAGAGGTTCGATAAAGAGCGGCAGGCCCTGATGCGGGCGGAGCTGGATCGAATCGTAGGCAAGGCGGGAATTTCGGCTGGTGTATTCGAGATTGCCAGCAAGGCGATTTCCTAGATAAAATTCAGGGTAATGCGCCCGCTTTCCCTGATAGCCGTTTTTTTTGGTTTGCCGCTGGCTGCTTGCTCCACCACGAACGTGGATCTCGACCGCACCACGCTTAATGTGCCCATGGCGGTAAGAACCAAAGTCACTTTCGAGCCGCTCAGCCGCGATAAGGCCGCCAGGTATCTCGAGGCGGAACGGCATACTTTCAAGGTGAATACCGATCCGTTGCGGGAGCGTGCCGAAGGCCTCAAGGCAGGCCGCAAAGAGCGGTATTCCGAAGTGGAAAGGGAATTCCCTGAATGTTCCAAGCAGCGGCATTGCACTTCGCAGCTTTCGCGGGGCGCGGTGGAGCGCTTCGAGCGATATAACGATCTTTCCAAGGAGATCCTCGAATACGACCGCCGTATCGTGGAGATTGAGGCTGCGATCAAAGAATGGGAGCGGCGGCTTGAGCTGCGATCCCGTGCCATCATCAATCGTTTCATCGTGCACGAAACCCTGCAGATCGCGAAAACCGAAAATCGTTTCCAGAGCATTCTGGTGTGGTCGCTCGAGAGCTTTGATAACCGCCGGCAGCTTTCCTATCACTTGTTCCGTTATACCGGTGCGGATATGGTTCCTTTGGTGCTCGGGGATCTCGATTTCCGTATGCTCGGCCTGCCTGTAGACGAAGCCGCCGTGCTCGCCACCTTCGATGTTTATCTGATGCCGCTTTATAACGAGCCGCTTTCGCCCACACGCTACGTGGTTACGATGCTGGTGAATACCCACCAGACCGATCTCCGGTATTTCGACAAGGATTTCATGAACGAGTGGGGGAAGAAGCTTTCGGAGCCCTTTCAGGAGGCTCTCCGCGAGGAGGTGTTCTGCGGCCTCTATACGATATCCAGCGAGACACTTGTATCACGGCTCGACCAAAACCGGGCCCGCAGGATCAAGTGCGGTGATAAACGTAATTTATTTCAGGCCAAGCAGGCGGGAAAATTTTCTGATCGCTTCGACCCCGGCCACTGGATGCTACCGCTCGCGTACTATCCCATGGCCCGCCCGATTACGGGGGGCTACTGATCCTTCCACGTAAAGCAGGGCCGGGGCGATATCCTTGACAAGATGAGGAATGCGAGGCGAGGGGCGAAGCGGTGCCGGCGGCACTTCGTCTCCGAATTCCCCGTTTTTGCCGCGGTTGAAAATAAAGATCCGGCAGGGGTAGGGCTTGAGCTCCGTTCTGAGTTCGTTCCAATCAATATAGAGCCCCGAGAAGGTGCGAAAATGGTCGCCGGCGGGGAAAAAATACTGAGGGTACAATGCGTGCAAGCGTTTGCTGAAATAGTTGTCGGTGGCCATGTGGCCCGCAAAAAGGGCAAAGGGCTTCTCCGCCGAGGCATCCATGAACACGTAGGCGCAGTCGGGATATTCCTCTTTCAAAATGTTGCCCAGAGCCCTGATCTCAAGGGAAAAATTGCTGGATCCGAGCGCCAGGAGCGGCAGATACGAGGGAATGCTGGTCGTGAGCATTACCAGGGTGGCGATCCACGGAAGCGGGCGAACCCATATCGGGCTTAAGCTGTTTTTCACCAGGAGCAGGCCTACGGGGGCCATGGCGGGAAACAGATAACGCTCTACCGCGAAATGCTTGGAAGCGAGAGCGAATACGAAAATGATCGAGAGCACTTCAGGTGTGATGCTGATGACACCTCTGGCCTGTTCCCGCCAGGTTTTCCGGAGCGGCAAGGTGAAAGACAACGTAAGTGAGAAGAGAAGCGCTGCAAACACCCATCGCAATTCAGCGGAAAAGATCAGGTTGGCGTTCGCGAGCCATTCGTTGAGAGGAGGAATGCCTTTGGGGCCAATGCCGTACATGCCCTGATGGGTAAGCAGCCTTGCAATCCAATCATAGATCCGCGAATAAGCCGGCCAGCTTACCGCCGTGATATTCAAAAAGATAAAAGCCGCCGCTCCGGTAGCGATCAGCCACTGTCTGGGGCGAGGAAGGCAGAGCAAGAGAATCGCCAGCGGGAAAGCGTAAACTTTCAGGCTCACCAGCAGGCCTATAAGCATGCCTGCCGCTATCACCTGGCCCTGCCAAAGAGCAGGTACCAACAGGAGGCAAAAGGCGGCGATCCAGGTTTCCGGGCTGCACTTCTCGAGATAGAAAAAAAAGTCGTGGAAAAGAAAAGGCGTGGCTTGAACCGCCAGCACGCTCATCCAGCCCAGGCCGGATCGCAGAAGCCTCCAGCCGCAATACCATTGGCAAAGCAGGAAAACGCCGAAAGTAAGCAGGATCATGTCCAAATGATAGGGGATCGGGTTTCGGAAAAAATCGGCAGTCACATTCGCTTCCGTGCCGAAAAACAGGAATCGAAGCCACATCACAAGAGCACCCATGAGCTGCACGGGTGTGCCCGGGTGATCGATATGCCAGGGCGTGTTTCCTTCGAGGATCATCAGGGAGTTCATGAGATAGCCGAAGTCCGGGTCACCGAAGGAATAGATGTACTGGAAGTCGGCCTGGGAAAGCACCACGAGGTAAAAGGCGTAAAAGGAAAGAAGCGGAACCAAAAGAGCCTTCAGGCCCTGGGAAACGGGATGATCACGCAGTGTCGGATAAGATATATTATGTTTTTTATATATCTTGGATATCAAGAGCTTAGGTTCCGGCCTTCAAGGCTCTCTTTAGCCTCAGATTTCACTTCAACGTCTGGTTTTTCCTTCATCTCATGAGTCTCGCTGTCTTTAACTCCCACTTCCTCGAGCTCATGTTGCAGGCCCCAGAGCCGTCCCAGCACGGCGGGCGCATGCGTGGCGAGGTACGCCAGGAAAAGGTATTTCAGGATGCGCCCGGCGAATACCATCACGAAAAGATTGGTGAGAGTCATACCGGCGAGAGCCGCGATGGCCACGGCCGGATGCTGCATCAAGGGGCTCAGAGCCACGAGGAAAACTGCCCAGGTTCCCCATTGGTCCATCAGGTTTTGGGTCCAGATCCAGGCGGAGCCCTGATCGATGCCGGGCACGATCTTCAACAGAAAAGGCAGGCCATGCTCCTGCAGGAGTGCTCCGAGCGCCAGGGTGCCGAGGCTTGAGCCCAGCGTTACCATGAAGGCCGTATAGATCCAGCGCTTCGGGGCGAGCATCACTCCGCTGATCAGAAGTCCGTCCGTGGGGATTACGATGAGAAAGAGATCAGCTCCGGCAAGGAGACCGATCAGGGGCGCATACCACCAGCGGTCGGCGTGCTTTTGGAGGGCTTTGATCCAGCGCTGAATCCGTTCGTGCATCTCCTAGATTCTATGTCGAAAAGGCAAAAAAAAACCCGAGGTTTGATCCCCGGGTGTTTCTTTTTACCAGGCTGAAATTATGCTTTCAGTTCCGAGCCCGACTTTTTGAAAATACGGCTCTTCTTGTCGCCCTTGATCTGGATCTTCACGCGGCCGCCCTTGCTGGTTTTAGGATCCACGAGAAGAACATTCGAATAATGCACGGGAGCTTCTTTCTCCACGATGCCACCCTGAGGGCTCTTCTGGCTGGGCTTGGTGTGGCGCTTTACACGGTTTACGCCTTCCACGCGCACGCGCATTTTGTCCACGAGAAGCTCGAGCACTTTGCCCTGCTTGCCTTTGTCTTTGCCGGCGATCACTTCTACCAGATCACCTTTTTTTACTTTGAATTTCATAAAATCAAACCTTTCAAGCGGCTAACTTAGCGCTTCTCTTTATGCGTGGTGTGCTTCCGGCAAGCGCGGCAGAATTTGTTCTTCTCGAGCTTATCGGGAGTGCGGGTTTTGTTCTTGGTGGTTCCGTAATTGAAACGGCCACAGGCATCGCAAACGAGCTGGATAAGGGTACGCATTAGAAAGCTCCATTAGGCAGAAGAGCAAGCTGGCGGGCGCGCTTCACAGCGCGGGCACAGGCTCGCTGTTGTTTTGCATTAAGACGGCTTACGCGCGAGGCAACGATTTTTCCGCCCGGCGAAGTGAATTGGGAGAGCATCTCCACATCTTTATAGTCGAATACCATGTCTTTCGAAGGACGAGGACGACGCTTGAAAAAGCCTTGTTCAGCCAAAGGAACCTCCTGCAGTTGTTTCTGTGCTCCAATCCCCCGGAGCCTTCATAGGCACCATGGTCTAAGGAGGGGGTTTGGAGAGAGGTCTTTATGCCTCGCTTTCCTTCCAAAATCAACGCTTTGTGGGCCAATTCCTGGGGAAAAGGAGGAGGGGTTGCTCCCCTGCCCTGCCGCTCACTGGAGCGAATGCCCTAGGTGAAGCAGTTCATTCGGGTGGCCTTTCTTTCCTTGAAGCGCAATGTCAAAGAGAGGGGGTTTTTCTCAACAATATCTTCAGCTTCCGCGCCGGAAATATGAGATAAAAGGGACAAAGATTCCCGTCTGAATAGAAAGGCATTCGCTTGGAGAAATTCACTTATCTCAGCGCGCAGAACGTTGGTTATATCGAGGACCTTTTTCAAACCTTTCTTCAGAACCCCGCCTCTGTTGACCCAGACTGGCGGATGTTCTTTGAAGGAATGGAATTCGCCAAGAAAATCGGCGGCGGCGGCGGGGCTGTGTTCTCCGAGAAAGAGATCAAGGTTTACGATCTCATCCGTTCCTACAGAATTTACGGGCACCTGAAAGCGCAGCTGGATCCGCTGGGCCTGCAGAGCCGCACCTGCGCGGAGCTGGAGCTCGCCACTCACGGCCTGGACGAAAAGGACCTCAACTCCTCCTTCACGGTGGGAGCCGTGGTGGGCATGAAGGGCGCGAAGCTCAAAGAGATCGTGGCGTTCCTCGAGAAAGTTTATTGCGGGCACGTGGCGGTGGAGTTCACGGATTGCCCCCCCGAGATCCGCAAGTGGATGCTCAAGGAATACGAGCAAACCGCCTTCACACTCACCGAAAAAGAAATGCTCGAAAGCCACCATTGCCTCACCAGAACCGAGGCGCTCGAGAAATTCATCCATACGCGCTTCGTGGGAGCCAAGCGCTTCTCTATTGAGGGCGGCGATGCCCTCATGCCCATGATGGAGCACCTCCTTCGCCTCTCCGCGCAGGAGGATGTGCTGGAGATCGTGATTGGCATGGCTCACCGGGGCCGTGTGAATATGCTCGCCAATTACTGCGGCAAGCCACTCGATCTCATCTTCTCGGAATTCGAAGGAGCCTTTAACCAGAACCAGGGTTACGTGGCCGATGGCGACGTGAAATACCATATGGGCTTCTCTTCCGACCGCAAGGTGGACGATAAGACCGTGCATCTTTCCATGGCCTTCAATCCATCCCACCTTGAGGTGGTGAACCCCGTGGTGAGCGGGATGACCCGGGCGAAGCAACGCCTCCGTAAAGACAACCGTGAGCGCAAGCGCGTGCTTCCGGTGGCCATCCATGGCGATGCCGCCTTCATCGGCCAGGGCGTAGTACCGGAAACCCTCCAGCTCTCGCAGCTTGAGGGTTATGCCGTGGGTGGCACTCTTCATCTGGTGGTGAATAACCAGGTGGGCTTCACCACGAGCCCCGAGTATTCGCGCTCCAGCACTTACTGCACCGATGTGGCCAAATCCCTTCGCGTGCCGGTGATTCACGTGAATGGCGATGATCTCCAGGCCTGCTTGTGCGCCATGACTCTCGCCTATAAATTCCGCCAAACCTTCCGGCAAGATGTGGTGATCGATCTCGTTTGCTACCGGCGCTATGGGCATAACGAGGGTGACGAGCCTGGCTATACCCAGCCCGTGATGTACAGCAAGGTGAAGGGCCACCCCACGCTGCGAGAGATCTTTTCCAGCAGCCTGGTGGAGAAGGGCCTGCTGGGCGAAAAACAACCCGCCACCGATCTCGATCGCGAGATGGATCGGATGCAGGAGATGCTCGACCGTGCCCGCAAAGACGGCGTTACTCCCCGCTTCTTCACTCTTGAGGGCGTATGGAAAGGCCTGCGCCGCCCGAATCCCCAGGATTTCTGGGTGAAGGTGGAAACGGGCGTGGAAAAAGCCACTCTTCAGCGAGTGGGAAAGATTCTTACCTCCTGGCCGGAAGGCTTCACCCCGCATCCCAAGCTCGTAAAGCAGCTCGAAGGCCGCAAGAAAATGATGGAGCCCGGGGGCGAGCTCGACTGGGGCATGGCGGAACTCCTCGCTTATGGCGGCTTGATCGCCGAAGGCATTCCGGTGCGCATCTCGGGCCAGGACGCCGGCCGCGGCACCTTCGGCCATCGCCACAGCATCTTTCATGATCTGAACAATGGCACGCGCTACTCCCCTCTCAATACGATCCAGCCCGACGTGGCGGATTTTGCCGTGCACGATTCCTCGCTTTCGGAATACGCCGTGCTGGGCTTCGAATACGGTAACTCCATCACGGATCCGAGGGCTCTCACCATCTGGGAGGCGCAGTTCGGTGATTTCGCCAACGGCGCCCAGATCATCATCGACCAGTTCATCGCTTCCGCGGAGAGCAAATGGCAGCGGATGGCCGGGCTCGTGCTGCTGCTGCCACATGGCTATGAGGGGCAGGGGCCTGAGCATTCGAGCGCCCGCCTCGAGAGGTTCCTCCAGCTCTGTGCGCAGGAGAATATGCAGGTGGCCTATCCCACCACTCCGGCGCAGATTTTTCATCTGCTTCGCCGGCAGGTGATCCGCGATTGGCGCAAGCCGCTTGTGGTGATGAGCCCGAAATCGATGCTGAGACACCCGAAAGTGGTATCCCCTCTTTCGGAACTCGAGAAAGGCTCCTTCCGTGAGCTGATTTCCGATCCAGCGGCCAATAAAGAACCCGAGAAGGTGAAGAAGGTGATCTTCTGCACCGGAAAGATCTATTACGAGCTCGCAGACGAGCGGGAGAAAACGGTAACCGACGGATCGGTGGCCATTATGCGGGTGGAGCAGCTCTATCCGCTGCCTACGGAGCAAGCGCTAAAAGAACTGCGCCAGTTCCCCAACCTCAAAACGATTATCTGGGCCCAGGAAGAGCCCAAAAATATGGGAGCCTATTCCTTCGTGGCGCCGCGGATGCAGGAGGCTTTTATGGAGCTGGCCGGCAAAGGCGTGAGCTTCCGGTATGTGGGCCGCACGGAAAGAGCGAGCCCGGCCATCGGTTCGCCCAAGGTGCATAGTCAGGAGCAGCTCGAGATCATCAAAGGATGTTTTAAATGAAAGTAGAGATCAAAGTTCCCGCGGTAGGTGAATCGATCAACGAAGCCACGATCGCAGAGTGGATGAAAAAAGACGGCGATCAGGTGAAGAAGAACGAAGTGCTCCTGAGCCTGGAAACGGATAAAGCCACCGTGGAAGTGGTGGCCGAGAATGAGGGCAAGCTCTCGATCAGCGCCAAAAAAGGCGATGTAGTGAAGATCGGTGCCACTGTGGGTTCGATCGATACCGCTGCAGTTGGAGCCACCTCCTCTGCCTCAGCAGCTCCCTCAGCTCCTCCTCCCAAGCCTTCGGCACCGCCGCCCGCTCCGGCGGGCGCCAGTGCCAAAGAAAGCGGAAGCCATGATGCTCTCAGCCCTGCCGTGCGCCGGGTGGTAGACGAGCGCGGCCTGGATCCCTCCAAGATCCAAGGCACCGGCAAAGACGGCCGCATCACCAAGTTCGACGCGGAATCGGCTCCTGCGCCCGCTATTTCAGTGGGTGGAGGCATGAGTATGCCGGCCCCCGCTTCCCGACCTCTTTCCGCGCCTTCTTCTGCTGGTGCCGAGGGCGGATCTCGCCGGGTGCCGATGACCAATATTCGCAAAAGAATCGCCCAGCGCCTCGTGGAGGCCCAGCATACAGCAGCCATCCTCACCACCTTCAATGAGTGCGATATGAGCGCTGTGATGGAGCTGCGCGCCCGCTATAAGGATTCCTTCAAGGAGCGTTATGGCGTGGGCTTGGGCTTCATGGGCTTCTTCGTAAAGGCCTGTATCCAGGCTCTGAAATTCGTGCCGGAAGTGAATGCCTTTATCGATGGCGAAGAAATGGTTTATCACGACTACTACAACGTGGGCGTGGCGGTGGGCACCGAAAAGGGCCTGATCGTTCCGGTGATCAAGAACGCCGAAGATCTTTCCCTGGCCGGTATTGAAATGGCCATCCGTGATTTTGCGGTGAAGGGCAAGGAAGGCAAGATCTCTCCCAATGATCTTTCGGGAGGCACCTTCACGATTTCGAACGGCGGCACCTATGGCTCGCTGATGAGCACTCCGATCCTCAATCCTCCCCAGAGCGGAATCTTGGGCATGCACAAGATCGAAGAGCGGCCGATCGTGGTAAATAAGCAGATCGTGATCCGCCCGATGATGTATCTGGCGCTTTCTTATGATCATCGGATTATCGATGGTAAAGGCGCCGTTACCTTCCTGGTGAAGGTGAAAGAGGCGATCGAGGATCCCCAGCGCCTGCTCCTGGAGGTGTGAGATGAGCCATGAATTCGATCTCGTATTCATCGGAGCCGGCCCTGGCGGCTATGTGGGCGCGGTACGCGCAGGCCAGCTCGGATTAAAAACAGCGATTGTGGAAAAGGAGCCTACCTTGGGCGGCACCTGCTTGAATGTGGGTTGCATTCCGTCCAAAGCGCTGCTTGATTCCTCCGAGCATTTTTCCATGGCCGGCCATGAATTCGCCGACCATGGGGTGGGAATCTCCGGAATCACCCTCGATCTCCCCAAGATGATGGGGCGGAAAGATAAGATCGTAAAAGACCTCACCAAAGGCGTGGCCTACCTGATGCGCAAGCATAAGGTGCAGGTGTTCGAGGGCACCGGCAGGATCGCGAATCCGAATACCGTGATCGTGACTGGTAAGGATGGCAAAGCCGCAACCGTAACCACCAAAAACATCTGCATCGCCACGGGCTCGGTGCCCAATTCCCTTCCCTCTCTCCCTTTCGACGGGAAGAGCATTATTTCCTCGACTGAGGCATTGTCGCTTCCCCAGGTGCCCAAGCATCTGATCGTGGTGGGCGGTGGAGTGATCGGCCTTGAGCTGGGCTCGGTTTGGCTGCGCCTCGGTGCTTCCGTGAGCGTGGTGGAATTCACCGATCGCATCTGCGGCGGGATGGACGGACAAGCTTCCGACACTTTGAAGCGGATCCTGGAGAAGCAGGGCTTTAAATTCCATATGGGAGCCAAAGTAACCGGGGCTCGTATCAGCGGATCCGGAGTGGCGGTTTCGATGGAAACCCGCGATGGGCAGGCGCTCGATGGCATCGAGGGCGATGTGGTGCTCGTGGCCACGGGCCGCCGTGCCTATACCGATGGCTTGGGCCTCGATGAGCTTGGCATCGAGCGCGATAAGGCGGGCCGTGTGGTGGTGGATGATCATCTGCGCACCAAGAAGTATCCGAATATCTATGCGATCGGTGATTGCATCGCCGGCCCCATGCTCGCTCACAAGGCGGAAGAGGAAGGCGTGGCGATCGCGGAAACCTGCGCGGGCAAGAAGGGCCATGTGAACTATCTCACTGTGCCTGGCATCGTATACACGTGGCCGGAGGTGGCCAGCGTGGGCTATACCGAAGAGCAGCTGAAAGAAAAAGGCGTGGAGTATAAGGCTGGAAAATTCCCCTTTACGCCTAACGGCCGCGCCAAAGCCATGGGCAGCACGGATGGCTTTGTGAAGATTCTGGCGGATAAGAAAACCGATCGCGTGCTCGGCTGCCATATCGTGGGCCCGCGGGCTTCCGATATGATCGCGGAAGCGGTGATGGCGATGGAGTTCGGCGGATCGGCGGAAGATATCGCGCGCGCCTTCCACGCCCACCCCACTCTGGCGGAAGTGATGCGGGAAGCGGCTTTAGCTGTGGACAATAACTCCCGGCAGATGTGATCGCATTGCCTGCGCACTGGCTTCTTTATCTCTGGAATCTGTACCCGCCCTTCCTGGGATCCGGGATCAGGATTGTTCATATTGAGCCTGACTTCTCGTGCGTGGACGTGCGGCTTCGCCTTCACTGGTGGAACCGCAACTATATCGGCACCCTCTTCGGCGGCTCGCTCTATATGATGTGCGATCCCTTTCATATGGTGATGCTGATCAAGCTCCTGGGCACCAGATACCTGGTGCGCGATAAAGGGGCGGAGATTCGTTTTCTCAAGAAAGGAGAGAACGAGGCTCATGTACGGTTCGAGATCAGCTCCAAGGAAGTGGCGGCGATCTGGAACAGCGACGAAGAAGTGCAGGAGAAAGAATTCCTCGCCCTCGTACGAAACGAGGAGGGCGAGGTGATCGCGGAGGTGCGCAAACGCCTCCATATCCGGAGAACGTCTTAGGCTCAGTTCTTGGAGAACAGGGCTTTAACCAGGTAAACGCTATAGGCATCCCTGGATTCCGTTACGGGAAAATTCTGCCACTTGAGGAGTTGGTCCTTGTTCGCGGGGTCGAGCGAGAACTGCAGCTCGACGGGCTCTCCCATGCGGATCGACCAATGCCCCTGGTTCATCACAAGGCGGTAGTCCTTCCAGGTTTTTCCGTCATAGCTGGCGGGCTGGATCACCTTGTACTCCGCCACTTCGGTGCCCTTTGAGATCAGGCTGGGCTCACCGAACCGGGTTCCGAGATCGAGGGCTTTCGCCTCGAAGGCTGCTTCCACACGGGATTTCAGCAGGGCTTCGGATCCCTCGGGGGCCTGGAATTTCTTGCAGAGCCAGGTTCCCCGCATCTTATGCCAGCACTCGAAGCCTTTTTTCCTGAGCAGGGCGAGCTTCATCTTGCCGGCATCCGTAAAGGCGTGGGCGATCTCATAATGGATTTTCTGCCGCACCTCGAAGCTTCCGTTAAAGGAATAGACACCCTCCTCCGGCGGGGAGAGTTCAGGGGTGGCGAGCGCGGGAAGAGGCAGAAGCAGGAAAGCGAGCAATGTTACACGGTTCATTGGTGTTTCTCCTTGAGTTGGCGTTTGTCGTTGAGGAAGTAGAAAAGGAAATAAATGGCGGTGGATACCGGCACCAGAAATCCCAGGTAATAGGCGCGCAGGAAGAGATAGGAGGAAATCGTGGAGCCCAGCACGAACGAAACAATAATGCCGGCTCGCGCTTTCGTGGCAAGGCGGTCATGGTTCAGGCGTTCGGGGCTGATCCGCCGCTCTCCAAAGAGGGTGCGCACCAGGCCGACGGCCAAGTCTGTGGTGATGCCGGTCAGGTGCGTGGTGCGCACCACGATTCCCTGGCTGTTGGTGATCAGGGCGTTTTGAAGGCCGCTGGCGAGGCAAAGAAGCACGAGGAGAACGTAGTTGCTCCGGCTTTCCATCCCTCCACCGAACACCCCGAAAAATCCCAGCTCACCGAGGATCATGGCGATCGTGACGCAAAAGAAAATCAGGATACTCGGAACCATATAGTTGGCGCGCTGCCCGGACGACTGCGGGAGGTCCACGAAATAAGAAGTGACCATCGCTCCGAGAAGAAAAAACGCGGGCACGCTGAGCATTCCGAGAGCCGCGCCCTCCTTGTGGCTTGCAAGCTCAAAGGCGAAATGGGTGGCGAAGCCGGTGGTGTGGGTCACGAACCGGTGGGCTGAGATAAAGGCCCCGGCATTGATGGCGCCGGCTTGAAAGGCGAGAAACCACCAAACATAGATGTTACGGCGGTTGAGGTCTACAAAACGGTTGTTCACGGCTCAGTCTCGTTTATCGCCTGGGGCTTTTTCCACCACCGCGATCGTGCAGCGGGAGGTGCAAACGAGCTTGCCCTCATCGTTCTTGATCTCGATGGCCCACACCTGGGTGCGCCGGCCGATATGCACGGGCTTGGCCTCGCCATGCACCTTCCCCGCGCCTTCGCTCACGCCTCGCACATGATTGGCGTTGATCTCGAGGCCCACCACGATCTGCCTGTCCATGTCGATATGCACGCAGGAGGCGCAGGAGGCCAGGGTTTCGGCGAGCGCCACGGAGGCGCCTCCGTGAAGCATGCGGTAGTATTGCACGGTTCTTTTGTCTACCGGCATGCTGGCGCGCATGCCGTCGGTGCCGAGGTAAGTTACTTCGATGCCGAGGGCGTCCATCAGGGTGGAAGGGGCGGGTTCGCGGATCTTTTCCCACAGGCGGGCGATATTGCTTTCGTGGTTCACGGCTTCGCCTCCGGATTTTCCTCGGGCTTTGGTTCGGCGGGCGCGGGAGGAGGAGTTTCCGGCGGGTTATCCTTCTTTATCTCCGCTTCCACCTTCGCGGATCGAAACTTGTTCTCCAGTGGCTGAGTGACGAGTGCCAAGCGCACTTTGAGGTCTCGTAAGATGAAGATATTGACGCCAAAATCGCTTTTCAGGGGCAGGCGGTTCCTGGCGCGGAGGTCGATAGTGGACTGAAAATTGTCTTTTGGGTCGGCACGTACTTCGAGAACAATGTCATTCACGAAGTGATAGGGCGACCAAACGGCAGAATACTCAGCGTGAAGAGTTTTTCCGTCGCTGAATTCCAAGGTCCATTCGGGGAGTTGTTCACGGATTACTTTGAGCGCTTCGGAATATACATCGGCGGCGGGAGCGCCCACTTTCACGCCCTCGAAGCCTGGGAAGCTCAGAAGCTGAGTGGCGGCCAGAGCGGGTTCGTAATCTCTTTGGATTTGCAGGCTGGGCTCGAGAAACTCCGCTCCCTTTTCCACCCGGAAGGGGTAAACGGGGTGCACGAATTTCGGGGGATTCCGCGGGTCCGTGGTCAGATCGTGCACGGGGTTCATGTAATAGAGGTAGCCCAGGCCCCCTAAGGCAATGAGGGCCAGAAGGCCCATAAAGAAAGCAAACCAGCTGGTGGTTCCGGCCTGAATGAAGCGGGATAAGGAGGCGAAGAATAGCAGGCCGAGGCCCAGTACAGCGGCGATTGTCAAAGCCGCTCCCGCAAAGGGAGAAAGAAGATAGAAAAAGGAGCCGGCCAGGGAGCCGGCGATCACGATCAGCAGCAGAAGCGTTGCTTTGGATAACATTAAGTCTGCCAGCTCTTCCAGTAGTCCTGGAGCTCGATCCCTTCGAGCGAGGTGTCGCGGGTAAGCGGCCACCGGGTATCGATCATCACGGCGTATTCGTTCGTGAAGGTTTCTTTCGCTACCCTTTCTTCGGCTTTGGGGTGCGGGCCATGAGGGAAGCCGGCAGGATGAAAGCTCATCATGCCTGAGTGAAGGTTGGTGCGGCTGAAGAAGTCGCCGTTGTGGTAGAAGAGCACCTCATCGTAATCGATGTTCTGGTGGTAGAAGGGCACCTTCAGGGCGTCGCCATCGGTTTCGAGCGGGCGGGGCACGAAGGAGCAAACCACGAAATTGGGGGCCACGAAGGTGGTATGGGCGCTCGGCGGCAGATGGGCCCGGTGCGAGTTGAGAGGCATCAGCTGGTCCATATTGATCCGGAAAGGGAAAAGATCTCCCTTCCAGCCGATCACGTCGAAAAGATTCTCTTCGTATTCAAAGCGGGTGGTTTGCCCGTTGTGTTTCACTTCCACTTCCAGGCAGTTGAGGCCGTTTTTCTGAAGGAAGGATTGAAGCTCCTCAAGGTTGGCCACATCCAGCTGGGCGGAATCGTAGAACGCATTCTTGCCCAGCATTCCCCTGTCGGGCTCGCGGAAATCGCCGCTATGGTTCTCGATCAGCAGAAGCTGAGTGTCTTTCTCCGCCACGAACACATGGGAGAAGCATTTGGGGATCACCAGGTAATCGCCCGGGCGGTAGCGAAGCAGGCCGTATTCGGTGAGGAGAGAACCTTCTCCGAGATGGCAGAAATAAAGGGAATCCGCATCGGCATTGCGGAAGGCCTTCAGCTTCTTTTCCTTTTTAGGAAACACCCATTGGGAGCTGATGGTGATGTCGTTGTTGAAGAGAAGGCGCTGCCGAGATCCGCTGCGATCCGCTTTTACGAGATCGTACATCCGGGGCTTGAGCGGGCCATCGATCACTTTCCATCGGGTGGAAGGCTTGCTCCGGATCAGGTGGGAAACCTGCCCGAAAAAACCTTTTCTCCCCTGCTCCTCTTCCACGCATCCTTGAGGAATTCCTTTATGGGCCTGACGGGTGAACTTGCCTTGTGAAGTGAAGAACATCTTGCCCCCTTTTACACGGGAGCATAGCACCAGATCCTCGGCTGCGCGAAGCGTTAGAAGTGGGAGATTTTCATCTGGGGCCTCATGGGCAATTTTGCTAATTTGGGAGCCAAGATGGCACATATTCCGAACCTTCACGGCTTCACTCTGCTCCGCAACGGGCTGAAGTATGATTATCCCTTCCGGGAAAGCATCCGGGGCCTCAGATCGCTCTGTTCTTCCGTGGTGGTGGCGCTGGGGCAGTCCGACGATGGCACCGAAGGCTCCTTGGATGGCCTGGACTTGGTGAAGATCCCTACCGTTTGGGATGAAGAGAAGCGCCGTGGCGGCTTGATCCTTTCCGAGCAAACCAATATCGCCCTGAGTGAGCTGCGAAAGCGAGTGCCGGCGGGCTGGGGCTTTTACCTTCAGGCGGATGAGGCGATAACCGAGCGGGACTTCAGCAGGATCGCGGAGGATCTTCTTAAAGCGGAAGCTCAGGGTTGCGACTGCATCTCCTTTCGATACCTGCATTTCTGGCAGAGCTACGAAGAGGTGGCAATCGGAAAGCGATGGTACCCCCAGGAGATCCGCTGCGTTCGCCTCGACTCCCCTATCGAAAGCTATGGCGACGCCCAGAGCTTTCGAGGGTGGACCACGCGCTACGAAAGCGAGGCTGTGATTTATCACTACGGCCATGTAAGAGAAGCAGCGGCCTATGAGAAAAAGAAAAAGGATTTTCACCGCTGGTGGCATCCGGATTCCGAGATCTCCAGCGTGATTGCCAAGGGTGAGAAGGTGGAGAAGCGGGAAGAAACCCTGCAATATCTCGGGCCTCATTCTTCGTTTATGAAGGAGAGGATTCAGGCGCAGGGCGGGCTCAGCGCGCCCTTAAAGCGAAAGATCATGGTGCTTGGAAGTAAAAGTGATTTTCCTCCTCTCTTCCTGGATCGTGTGCGCGCTGAGCTGGAGTTTACCTCAAATGAGGTGGAGATCAGGAAGCTTGAGCCGGAGAATGTGGTGCTGATGAAGCCCCTCTCTTTTTTCTCGAATGTGATTTCGCTCGGGAAGTATCGAAGCCGGGTTCCCCTTCGCATGGGCTCTCCTCAGGCACTCGATTTTTCGCCGGAGCTCCTGGCTGTGTTCCGGTTCTCGGAAAAGAATGTGAGGGTGGAATGAAGTCGCAGATCCCGTCCCTTTTGGCTTTTGTCAAAGAGGCTGATCGTTTGAAGCTGGTGGAGCGGCAAACCCTGATCCATTC
The DNA here is from genome assembly GCA_964612065.1 of uncultured Bdellovibrionales bacterium. GTDB lineage: Bacteria > Bdellovibrionota > UBA1018 > CAIPTA01 > CAIPTA01 > JAKFYM01. Next base: position 59,443 of record CAZTCD010000002.1, read on the forward strand.
CGGGGGCCGGAGAGAGAACTCGGCCGAGCACTCCTGGCACCTCGCTCTTGCGGTGATGGCTTTTGCGGAGCTCGCCCCGGAGGGGTTGGATCTTCCAAAGGCGATCCGTATGGCGCTCTTACACGATCTGGTGGAGATCGATGCGGGGGATGAGCTTGTGTATAGCGAGAACAAGGGGAAGAAAGAAAAGGAACTGAAAGCGATCGATCGCCTTTGCGCCCTCCTTCCCTCCTCGGTCGGCGCCGGCTTCAAGGAGACATGGCTGGAGTTCGAGGAAGGAGAATCGCCGGAAGCAAAATTCGTATCGGCTCTCGACCGTTTCCTTCCGATCTTCTCGAACTACTTCAACAAAGGCCATTCGTGGAAGAACCATGGGGTACCTTCCAGCAAAGTGGTGGCGCGGTGCGAGAAGCCGATATCCGAGATTCCCGGTTTGTGGGAAGCCACTCATTCGATGCTAGAGGAATGCATCTCCCGCGCGGAGCTCGACCGCTGAAAAAAATCCCCGGGAAATTCTTTCCAGGCGTGTTTTGTTTGTGTGAACAATTGTGTTCGCATTTTCTAAAATTCCTATTTGCCGCCCAACGCCTGCCAGCGTAGCGTTTCTGCCGACACGCCATCCGGCGCTAACCGTGAATAGGAGTAAATATGAAACGCTTGAACCTGATCTGGATCGCCGCCCTTATTTCCCTACCCGCTTTCGCTCAGAGCCGCCCAAATCCTGAATGCGAAGCCCTTAAAAAACAGATCGACGCTATTTACGACGACCCCAGAGCCGAGCAGTGCGACGGTAGCGAAGAAGGCGAATGCGCCGCCTTCTGGGATCAGCTGGATTCTCTCTTCGACAAATACGACGAGCTCGGTTGCGAGGCCCCCGAGGACGAGGGCGGCGAGGAAGGCGGAAACCAGTTCAGGTTCTGAGTTCCGAAAAATTCCAGGGGGTGCCGGACCTTCCCTATCCCTTCCAAATCCGGTACCGGTGCCCCCGCTTTTTTCAAGCTACAGATAATAATGAAACATCAGGAAGGCGTAGTCTTCGAACTCGCGGCTTACCTGCAGCGCCTTTCGCTGGCTATAGGTGAGCTCCAGCTCGAAATGCGGGCGGGGATACCAAAGCAATCCGCCCCCATAGCTGATCGTGAAGGAGCTCGGATTGGAACGGTTCGTTTCCGCGAAATCTTCCAGAGCAAGAACATGAAACCCTTTGAAGAGCTCATAGCCTAAGCGCCCGAAATGGTAGATACCGGTTTCCTCTGCGCCACCCGGGTTCAAGGATTGCTTCAGCTGAACCGCTCCCTCGCTCAGAAGATAAAAACGTTCCGTGAATCCGAGAATCCCGTGAAGGCTTGCCACCAGCCTGCGATGAGTATCGCTCTTGCCGCGCCACAGGCTCACTCCTACCCGGTATTTGTCGTCGAAGAAGCGTTCCACCTGGGCATTCACCGCCAGCTCTTCGGAGCGTAAGGCCGACTGCTGCCTGCTCTCCGAACCGCCAAACGCCAGGTGCCACTGTTCTCCGCTGAAGTGCAGCTCGGCCGCATTTCGCTCACTATCGTATCCGAAGCCCAAAGGCTGCCGGGTGGACACGATATGCTGGGGAAGATTGATGCCGAACGAGGGAAGGAAGCGGCCGGCCTTTACCTGCACCTGATCGGTGAGATTTCCCTGAAGGTAATAGCGGGTGATCTCACCTTTCAGATGATTTTCACGGTCGGGCTTTCCGAACGCGGCCACGGCCGTAACCGGACCGGCGGTGGCTCCGAGCTCTACCTGCCCCTGCATCAGGATGTACTTTCCTTCTTTTACCCGCCGGGTTTCCCGGTGGGTTTGCACCCCGCGCAGATCGCCACCCACGGTGAGCCATGTCGGAAAGTGCTCCGGCTTCAAAGCCCCGTGAAGGAAGAGGCTTTCGTTCTCGTAGCTCCAGGTGGAAAGCACCTCGGCCGACATTCCGCGCCCGTACTCGGTGAGCAGCCCTCCCCCGTTCGGGTTCACGTGGCAGGCATTGCAGTTCACGTAATGGTGGCGAACCATGTCGGGAAACGCCTGCGCCCGGAATGCGGGCAGCAGCAGCAATGAGGCGAGAAAAAACTTCAGCGGTTTCATTTCAACGGACCGATCTTTCAGGAGTTCTTATTTCTTCAACGGCAGTATCACGTCCACGTTCACTACATCAGCTACCTTGATGCCGAGATAGGACGGAATCTCCACGGCGAAGTCGCTCAGCTTCACAGGGAATTTCGCGGCCACGTTTCCGTCCACTACCGTGAATGTTCCTGTTACTTCCTGCTCTTTTCCGTGGAGCTTCAACTTGCCCTTGAAGGGCTTCTCGCCCTTGTTCGTAAGTGTGGAGGCAAAGCCTTCGTCTACCGGCGCTTCGATGAGGGTAAGGGTGGATTTCGGGTACTCCTTCACCTCGAGGTATTTTTCCTTCATATGCTCGGTGCGAAGATCGATTCCGGTATCGAGCTTGTCCATGTCCATCTCGATCGATCCCTGGAGCTGATTGCCTTCCACTTTCAGCTGGCCGGCGGGGCCGGTGGCGGCGGTGCCGTGGATCTTGAGCATGCTGGGCTTTCCCACAGCAAGGAAAGTTACCTTGGCTCCTGCGGGATCCGCTTTCAGCTCCAGGGCTGTTTCTTTGGCGGGGGCCGGGGCTCCCAGGGCCAGCAAGGGAAGAAGTAAGCTGAAAAACATGGCGGTAGAGATCTTCATAAATGACTCCTCAAAAAGTGTTTTTTAATCCTTGGGGGCGCCAGAGCGGATCCATTCGAGCAGGAGGTTTTTTTCCTCCTCGGTGAGCTGGGCGCGGTTGGCGGGGGGCATCTGAAACATGCCGCCGATGTCCTGCACCCGGTACTCGATATCGCTGAGCAAGGGGGCCGTTTGCTCATAAGTGTCGAGCTCGGATTGATGGCAGCGGATGCACTTACTCTCGAAAACCTGAGCGCGGATCCGGGCGAAGTTTAGCCGGGGCGGTGCCGGCGGTTCCGTAGGATCCGGCTTTGGAGGTTCCGGCTCCGCTGGTGGCTCTACGGGTGGCTCGGTAGGTGCGGGAGGAGAAGGCTCTCCCGGAACTTCCGGAGCGCCTGCGGCCACCCAGGCCACGATAGCCTGCTTTTCCCTATTGGTAAGTTGAGGGCTGTTGGGAGGGGGCATGGCCGGGCGGGATCCTATCCCCTGCACTCTTTCTGAGATTTCCTGCGCCAGGCGCTGCGCGGCCGGATAGGAATTCATCCAGTCGTCATTCCCGTGGCAGCGGGAGCATTTGGGCCCGAAGGCCAGGCTCCTGATTTCGGAAAAGCCAAGGCTGGCTCGATCCAGGGCCACGGAGGGCTCCTTCTCTTTTTCCACTTTGTAGGAGCAGGAGGAAAGGAGAGCGAGGGTAAGAAGTAGCGATCTGTTTTTCATACTATGGGCTCCTTTCCTAGGCTGGGCCTGAGAGGAGAACTATCACGGAATCGCGAGCTAGTTCACCGTTCGTTCATATGACATCCATAAATGAAGCGTGAAATGGCGGAAGGAGCCGGTCACCTCCCTATGACCGCCCTTTTCTGCTGGTTATTCCTTTACGAAGATCAGCTGCCATTCGGGGTAGTGGCCGCGGGTATCGCCGGGCGCTTTGTCTTTATGAAAGTAGTAAAGCGGGAGGCCTTTCAGGGTGAGCTGGGGTTTGCCGTTGTTTCCCGTGATCGTTCCGAAAGGAGCTGGAGGTGCGAGGCCCTCGCTCACGGAAAGAGGCGGCCAAACTTCGAGGCAGCGCCCCCGGCATACGCTTTTCCCCTCGGTGTCGAGGTCGAAGGTATAGAGGGAAATGCCTTGGGCGTCGGCCAGCACCACGCGGGGCTGCCCTTCAAAGCGAACCTGGCTCAGGCTCACCTCCCGAACCTTATTTGATACTTCTGAAGGCGTTACTGTGAGGGCAGGAGCAGAGGTGGCGGAAAGGGCGAGGCCGATCAGCGCCAGAATGGATGGGGTTTTCATATTGTTTCCTTTCTGTGGTTTCGGCTCAGCCGGCTCTTCGCCGGCTTTGCCTATGAAGGAAACCTACCCCTGCCCTGCCCAGAGGGGTACAGAGGCCGCCTTAGGAGAATGATGTGATTTGACGTGATTCAAGGGAGCGAAAAAAGGGCGAGGAAGAGCCCTTCGCCCTGAAAAGGATCTGAGTATTGCTTACTTCAGGTAGCCGCGCTTCATCTGATCGCGTTCAATGGCGTCGAAGAGCGCCTGGAAATTCCCGTTCCCGAAGCCCCAGTGGTTTTCCCTCTGGATGATCTCGAAGAAGATCGGGCCGATCATGTTTTTGGTGAAGATCTGCAGGAGGTATCCGGCTTCGTCGCCATCGGCAAGAAGGGAGAGGCTCTGGAGTTTGGCGCGCTCTTCCCAGAGGAGCGGAAGGCGGCTCGGAAGGGCTTCGTAATAGGTATCCGGCGGAGCATCGAGGAATCCCACCTTCTCCTTGTTCAGCTCTTCCACGCAATGCACGGCATTCGAAACCAGGAAGGCTACGTGCTGGATGCCGGAGCCTTTGTACTCTTCCAGGTATTCGTTGATCTGGCTCTTCGCATCGCTGGATTCATTGATGGGAATGATCACTTTATAGCCCGGACTCACCATCACTTTCGAGATCAGGCCGGTTTTCAGGCCTTTGATATCGAAGTAGCGCACGTTCTTGAAGTTGAAGATCTTGGCGTAGAAATCACACCATTTATCCATCTCTCCCTGGGGCACGTTATTGGTGAGGTGGTCGATCCGGATCAGCCCTTTTTGGGGAACCGGAGTTTCATGCGTGGGAGAGAATTCCTGCTTCAGCGTGAACTTATTGTCCACGAAGTAGATCAGGGAATCGCCGATTCCGTAAACGGCCGGAAAGGGCACGGATTTGTCTTTGCCATCGTAAGGCCTGGCGCCTCTTTTCACCGCGAGCTCGAAGGCGGTCTTGCTGTTCTTCACTCTCCAGCCCATGGAGCAGGCTGAAGGGCCATGAGCCTTTTGAAAGCTTTCCGCGAAGGAGGCCGGCTGCTCGTTCAGGAGGAATACGCAATCGTTCTGTTCGTAATAATCCACTTTGCTGTGCTTGTGGCGGGCGGTGCGGGTAAAGCCAAGGCGGTGAAAGAGATCACGCAGCGCTTCGGGTTTCGGGCTGGCGTACTCGATAAAAGCCATGCCTTCAATGCCGATAGGATTCTCCGTTTCCTGTCCGTCGAGATTAGGGAATTCCATGAAGCCTCCGGGTTTAAACGATTTTCTGGAGAAACCCTACCACAGGTGTGTGGCCTATGCGACTATGCCGATGCAGATGAAAGCTGAAGGATCTTCTTATTATGCCGTGATCTTCACCTCCGTTTTGAAGGGGGAGCGGGGCTATGAAGAAATGTCCCGCGCCATGGTGGAAAATGTCTCGAAACAACCCGGTTTTCTGGGGTTTGACTCTGCGCGAGAGCCTGAGGGGTTGGGGATCACGGTGAGCTATTGGGAGAGCCTCGAAGCCGTTCGGGCCTGGAAGGAAAACGCCTCTCACTTGACGGCCCAAAAAATGGGGCGGGAGCATTGGTATTCCTCCTACCAGATACGGGTGGCGAAAGTGCTGGAGGAAAGAGAGTTTGCCGGTGAGCCCTAAAGACTCAGATAAAGTGATCATATTTACCGATGGCGCCTGCTCCGGGAATCCCGGTCCCGGGGGGTGGGGTGCGATCCTGGTTTCCCCTTTGGGAAAGGTTAAGGAGATCGGCGGCGGGGAGTTCAAAACCACCAATAACCGGATGGAGCTTACCGCGGCATTGGAAGCTTTGCGTTTGCTGTCGAACGTAAAGAAGCTCAGCACCAACAAAATTTCCCTTTATACCGATTCCAAATACGTGATCCAGGGGATCACCCAGTGGATGCACGGATGGAAGAGGAACGGCTGGAAAACCGCCGATGGCAAAGACGTGAGCAACCGGGAGCTCTGGGAGAGCCTGAGCGAAGAGATCCTGAAGAATGGCTTCAAGGTGGACTGGCTATACGTGCCCGGGCACAAGGGAATTCCCGGAAACGAACGCTGCGATGAGATCGCGGTGGCCTTTTCGAAAGGCTATGAGGCGCAGCTTTATCAGGGAGAACTTGAATCCTATTCTGTAGACATCCGCCGCCTTCCGCAGCCTGCGGCCTTATCCGAAAAAAAGAAGAAGGGGCCGGTGGTTTATCTTTCCTGTGTGGACGGCAAGGTTTTCCGCGACCGCGACTGGAAGAGCTGCGAGGCAAGGGTGAAGGGGCAGCGAGGCGCGAGGTTCAAAAAAGTGGAGTCGGAAGAGGAAGCCGCAGAGGTTCTTAGGGGATGGGGATTCTGAACCTGCGCCGCCATTGGATGCTGGTGATGGCATTCGCTTCCCTGCTCTTCGCCTTCATGCTTTGGCGGCATGCCTTGCAACCCTACTATCCCCGCCATTTTGACGACGCCGAGCACTGGCTGTTTACCTATAAGCTCTACGATGCCTTGAGGAGTGCCTCTAGCTGGGCGGAGCAGGCCCATCTTCTGTTCTGGTTCCGATCAGACCGAACCATCTCTTTTCCTTTGCTGGGCCTTCCGTTTCTTTTTCTGGGGTGGAGCGTAACCATGGCCACGGCCCTGCTTCAATCGCTTTTCTATACAGGTTGCGGGCTCGTTTTTTACGCGATCTTCCGCTTTTTCGGCAGCGGTAAGGCTATATCGATGCTCTCCGCCCTTTTTCTGCTGCTTGTGCCGGCTACCTTTGCTGCTGCCGGCGTTTATTTGGCGGAGCTTCCCTTTCTGTTTTTTTGCTCGGCGGCGGCGCTCGCGCGCCTCAAGCAGCGGTTTCATCTACAGGGAATTCTGATCGGCCTGGCCCTGACGCTTCGACCGGTGGAGGGGGCTGCCGGAATCGCCATAGCGGTGGTGGCAGACTTCTATCTGCTCCGGCCAAGGTGGGCGGTGCTTATCCGGGCCTGGGGGATTTCACTGGCCTGGATCGCAGCCATAACTCTGGGTTGGTTCCTGCCTTTCCGCGAACGGTTGATCGAGTGGATTGTGCCGGCCCTTGCCACGCCCACGCAGGATGAGCCGCTCCAGTACCGGCAAATTCTTTTCCTGTTCATGGATCTTCTTTCCCCGGCCATGGTAGCGATGGGGCTCGTGGCCACTGGGCTCGAATGGTTTCAGGGCCGAGGCCTCAGGCGGACGGCCTTCGCATGGCTGGTTTTTTTTCTTCCTTTGGGGCTCGCCCTATATTCCACCAATGTTGTTTCCATACTGGAATCGCGGCCCTAACTCATATTTTTAAAGCTTGCCTGGGGTTTATTCGCTTCGCTTCTGGTGAGCCGTGCTCGCTTGCTGGCTTTTTTGCTGGCAGTTCAGGCTCTGCAGGCAGTGGGGCCGGACGCCTACCAGGAAATGGCTAGGCTTCTATGGCGGCCTCGGGACCTCCGGGTATTTAACCCCAAACCCCACCCCCAGCGGGATGCGTGGGAGCAGTGCTTGAAGATGGTGGAGGGGTTGGGACAATTGGATTTCCCGGAGCGGGAAACTACCACCTTCTACCTGGTGACGAGCGGAAACCTCCCGCTTTCCTCTCTGATTTGTTCGGTCGTTGCGCGGGGAAGCGGGAGGAAATGGGATTTTGAGGATAGTATAGAGGCGGAAAGCCAGCGCGGAGGCCAATCCATTTTCATTCTGGACGCTCCACCGGCTTCTTATCTGGAGAGTTCGGATGCTGCTCTCGTAGCCGGTTTACAAGATCAGGTGGCGCGTGGCCTGCGAGAGGCGCAGGAGCTTGAAGGTGGCATTCAGGTGTATCTGCCGGCAAAAAAGCGCTGATTTTTGGGCTGCTGCCTTGTGTTACGGTTTTCTTTTCCGGGGGGTTAGCGTAGATTTCCTCCCATGACCACCAAATCTATGACCAAGAAAAACTCCAAAACCTCCACCAAAGAATTCAAATTCACCCCCAAAGCCGACCGCGACTACCGCGTGTGCAAAGAGGCGATGGAAGATCCGGCCAAGTTCGCCGAGCTCGCCCGCTGGGGCCGCGAAGAGATCAAGATCGCGGAAACCGAGATGCCCGGCCTCATGAGCATCCGCCGCGAGTTCGCCAAGCAGAAGCCGCTCAAGGGCGCCCGCATCACGGGCTCGCTTCACATGACGATTCAAACCGCCGTGCTGATCGAAACCCTGAAAGAACTCGGAGCCGAGATTCGCTGGTCGAGCTGCAATATCTTCTCCACGCAGGATCACGCCGCCGTGGCCATCGCTGCCGCTGGCATTCCCGTATTCGCCTGGAAAGGCGAAACCAACGAGGAATACGACTGGTGCATCGAGCAAACCATCACCGGCTGGGGCAAAGAAAGCTTCAATATGATTCTGGACGATGGCGGCGATCTCACCGCGATGGTGCATGACCGCTTCCCTGCCCTCTTGAAGAATATCGTGGGCATCACCGAGGAAACCACCACGGGTGTGCACCACCTCTATCAGATGATGAAAAAAGGCACCCTGAAAGTGCCTGCCATCAACGTGAACGATTCCGTGACCAAGTCGAAATTTGATAACCTCTACGGCTGCCGCGAAAGCCTCGCCGATGGCATCAAGCGTGCCACCGACGTGATGATGGCCGGCAAGGTGGCAGTGGTGGCTGGTTATGGCGACGTGGGCAAAGGCTCTGCCCAAAGCCTTCGCATGTATGGCTGCCGTGTGCTGATCACCGAGATCGATCCGATCTGCGCTCTTCAGGCCGCGATGGAAGGCTACGAAGTGACCACCATGGAAGAGGCCATGAAGGAGGCGGATATCTTCGTGACCGCCACGGGCTGCACCGACATCATCACCAGGCAGCATTTTGAAGGCATGAAAGACGGAGCCATCGTGTGCAATATCGGCCACTTCGATATCGAAATCGATATGGCCTGGCTCAACAACAACTCCCGTATGACTGAGGTCAAGCCTCAGGTGGATCTCCACACCATGAAGAACGGCAAGCGCATCATCGTGCTCGCCAAGGGCCGCCTCGTGAACCTCGGCTGCGGCACGGGCCACCCTTCTTTCGTGATGTCGAACTCCTTCTCCAACCAGACGATCGCCCAGATCGAGATGTGGACGAACCGGAGCACCGGCAAATACAAGAAGGTGGACGTTTATCGCCTGCCTAAAGAGCTCGACGAGAAAGTGGCTGCCCTCCATCTCGGAAAGATCGGCGTAAAGCTTACCAAGCTCACCAAAAAGCAGGCCGACTACCTCCACCTCAGCGTAGCTGGCCCCTTCAAGCCGGACCACTACCGCTACTGATCCAGGCCAGTATGCTGAAAAGGGCTGTAAGATTAAATTCTTATGGCCCTTTTTGTTTGGGGTGTTTGTCAGGGCTCGGCCGTGGTCGCTTTGCTCTCGGCTTACTTCCGTCTTTTCCTTGAAAATTCCATCGTCTTCCTTTAATTTATGCATCGCATAAGGCGCGTAGCGTTGTGTTTGCCTGGAGATTTGTGTGGCCGATTTTTACCCGTGGCCTGCCAGGTGAATGAGCGCGGATAGGAAAAGAGGGAGGACAAGAAGTGCGGGAGGACATGTTTTCATCGAGGATTTCTTCCTCGGCCTTTGCCAGCGCCAGGAGGAAGTATCCCTATTCCAATTTTCTCGGTGAGTTTTGGCCGGTATATCTCGCCGCTGCCTTGATCGTGTCCTATCTTCTGAACGGCGGTTTCGTTACGCCCGGCCAGTTGGCTCCCTTCGCGCTTCTCGCGGTTCCGGCCAATTACCTCGCCTACTTGCTCTATATCAGCATGCAGAAGAACGAGATCCTCGGCCGGAACTGAGCCTATTTTCCAATCACCAGCATGCTGCCGTTCTTGATGCGGTCGATTACGTTCCTGGAGATTTTCGGATCCAGGGCCGGGCAACCCCAGCTTCGGCCGGCGCGGCCGCTATCGCTCACATAATCAGCCGGATGCACCACGATGGCGCGGCTGCGGGCGTTGCTGTTGGATGCCTCCAACCCATCAAGCCGCATCGAATAGCCCTTGCCTCCGATATAGGTGGTGGAGGTCTTGTATACCCCCAGTGAGCTCATTTTCGAGCCCGGTGTGTTGGAGAACTGGGTGGCAAGGCCATCGTTGTCGGGGTCGGAATTTTTGCCGTGAGCCACGTTATGGGTTTCCATCTTTCCTGTGCTCAGGTCGAAAAGAAACATCCTGCGGCGGCTCGAGTACTTGCTGAAATCAATGATCGTGGCGTAGCGGGGGTTGTTCAGCTTCGATTGGTTTCGTGAGTGCCAGGCAACGGCTTTTTCATAGATCGCCCGGCTGAGGCCCCACCCTGTATTGAAGGCGGGAAAGCGAAGGTTTTCGCGGCGAGGGTTTAATGGATTGTCGTCATAGTTTTCCACCACCTCCTCGGGCTGTGGGCCTACCGGGGCGTTGATGGAGTTTTCCGTGCAAGGGCCGGAATGGCAGGTTTCCTCTGTCTGTGATTTGCCGCAGGAGGAAAGTACGAACAACAGGCCGAGGCCTGCCAGGATTTTGGATTTATGCATATGGTTAAAGCCTGGGGGAATTTGCGCAGGCTCGCGATCCGCTACCGTGGAAAGACAGGCTTTGTTTGAAGGTTTTAATTGATCTAACCTATCGAAATAATGGATGAAGCCTTAAGGGGTAGTCATTCATTAACGCATTGAGTTGGGTCGGGAATCCTGGTATAAGGCCTGCGAAAATTAACTTTAAAATACCCCTTCTTTAGGACCCTATTCAGGAGATAGAAAATGATCCGTGTTATCGCATTAGCTCTCATCGCACTCCCTCTCGCCGCTCAGGCCAACACCACCTATGTTTGTGATGGTGAAGGCATGAACGTGCAGGTAGACGTTTCTGAAACCGGAGCTTCCACCATCCTTACTGTGGACGGCAAAGAAGTTCCCGCTGTTCGCGCCTGCATGACCTGGGCTCACGGAAACGTGCGCATGGGCGGAAAATGGCGTTGCCCCCATGGCGTGGCTGGAAGCGATCTTCGCTTCGAAGTTTACCCCATCACCAACAAGGCCAACGAAGCCAACCACGTGAAAGTGATCCGCTGGAGCGGTGACCAGGCTTCCATGATCGAGCTTCGCGACTGCGAATAAGATCCAGCCTTGATCTAAAAAGAAATGCCTCCGGTAATCCCGGGGGCATTTTTGTTTGTGATTTACTTGAGATAAATATCGAAACGAACGGTTTTGCCGGGCACAACGAAATCAGGGGCGCGGCTTTTCGTGATCTCGGCGGCGTTGTCGGAGCGCTTTACCACTACCCTCTTTTTTGCCGCTGCCAGGGCTGATTCGAACAGTGCTTCCGTGTCTGTGTCTTCGCCGATCAGCTCCCGGAAGAGAAACATCTCTTTCTTGGGTTTGGCCGTGGCCCCTTCGTCCGCCGGATACATGGGGTCCAGGTAGACGGCATCGAACTCCCCTCTGTGGGCATCGAGAAAAGCGTGCGCTTCTCCGTAGTGAAAGAAAAGCGGCCTGCTTTCGAAAAGCCCGGTGTCTTTCACTCTGGAAAGGGCGTCGAGCACAAGTTCGGCGGGCACCGGGTTGCGTTCGCAGGCCGTTACTTCGAGGTCCTTGAAGGTGGAGAGAAAAAAGGCATCGTAACCAAGCCCGCAAGTGGCATCGCATACCGTTCGCACGCCTTTTTTCAGGCCGATCGCTTTTACGAGGATGTCGTTTTTGGTGGCGGATCGCCAGCGGCGAGCGAATTCCCCGCCAAGGTAATCCACGGCAAGCGGGCGGAATTCCGGGTGAAGGGCGTTATGAAGGTAGAGGCGGTCTTCATCAAAAAACAAAAGCCACCTGCAACCCTGCTCCGCCTGAGGAGGCTCTTCGCTCAGCACAAGGCGGGCTCCGAGCCGGAGCGCCAGTTTGAGGGCGTCGCTGTCTTCTTCGCTGTCGCTCCAGACCACGAGCCCGGATGGCGGAAGGGAGTCTGGCATTATTTGCCGCCCGTGGCCTGGCGCTCTTGGTGGGCTTTCACGATTCTCTGCCAAACCTCGTTTTTCTTCAGGTGAGTCAGCTCTCCCGCGGCGATCCGGTTGGGCAGAACGGGGATCAGGCCCGGGCTGAGGGTTTCCGAAAGAGTGAGGTTCTTGTTGGCGAGCACTTCGTCTACCCGGTCGATGGGAGTGAAGTGAGGCACCGTTTGGAGCACCTCGGGCGTTTCATGCACGATCTTGTGGATGGTGGTGAGGGTTTCCACGAAATCATCCAGCTCCGCTTTTGAATAGGTTTCCGTGGGCTCCACCATCAGGCCCAGCACTTCCGGGAAAGCCACGGTAGGCGCATGCAGGCCGAAATCGAGAAAGAGTTTTCCGATCCTCGGGATCACCACTGATTTGGGAAGCCCGGCGCTTTCCACTTTCTGGAAGCTCTCTTTGGAGAGAGTGAGAATGAATTCGTGCATGCGAGGAGTGGTTTCCGCGCCGAAGGGCAAAGTGGGATAGAGGCGGGATAGCTTATGGAAGAGATAACGCGCGGAGAGCACGGCCAGGGCGCTCATGCGGGAAACGCCCTGCCGCCCGAGCGCTCTCACATAGGTATAGCAGCGGATCTTGTGGCCGAAGTTGCCGAAATGGCGCTGCACGGATCCGATCGATTTCTTCGGCTTCACCAGTTGGTAAACGGGGGCATTGGAAGGGCCGCTTTTTACGGCCTGGTGGCCCGGGAGGAAATCCACCAGAAGGGAGCTCACGGCCACAAACGCATCGCCCGGGCCTCCTCCTCCGTGCGGAATGCTCCATGTTTTATGGGTGTTATTGTGAACGGCATCCACGCCGAGCTTTCCGAGATCCAGCCAGCCGGCGATGGCGTTCATATTGGCGCCATCCATATAAACCAGGCCGCCCGCTTCATGCACGAGATCAGCTACGGCGCGGAAATTGGTTTCCAGCACTCCGGAGGTATTGGGATTCGTTACCATCACGCCGGCAATGCGGGGGCCGAATTCCTTCACCAGGCTTTTCACCTGCTCCAGGTTCATCTGCCCGGTGGGATCAGCTTCGATCAGCTTGATGTTGTCGGCGGCATAGCCCGCCATGGTGGCCGTGGCCGGGTTGGTTCCGTGCGCGGAGCGAGGGATCAGAATGATGTCGCGACTCTTATCACCCCGGTCGCGGTGGTAGGCCTGGAACATCTTGAGGCCCACGAGCTCGCCCTGGGCTCCAGCCATCGGTTGGGTGGTAACGGCTGCGAGGCCGGTGATGGCCTTGAAATACTCCTGCGTGAGGTGGAGGATCTCGAGGGATCCTTGCGCATCGGCGAGAGGCGCCTGGGGATGCAGTTCGGCGAAGCCCGGGAGAGCGGCGGCCCAATCATTGATGTACGGGTTGTACTTCATCGTGCAGGAGCCGAGGGCGTAGATGTTGTCGTCGGGCGAAACATTCTGCTCGCCGAGGCTGGTGTAGTACTGTTTGATTTTTTCTACCGGCACCTTGGGGAGGTTCGTGCCGCCTTGCCGGAGGGCGTATGCCGGAAGTGCGGCGGCCTTTCTTCCTTCTTTGGCGCCCGGGAATTCCGCCTGGAAGAAGCGGGCGAGCTTTTCGATGTCCGAATCGCTGTGGCGGTCGGTGAAGGAAAGCAGCAGAAGGCTGTTCTTGCCCCCCCCCCTCTCACTCACATCTACGCCGATATGAATGCCGGCGATTCGGGCCTTCTCGATGATCTCGGATGCCGGGCGCGAAAGCTTCAGGCACACCTCATTCCAGAAGGGAGCCTCGGGGTATGCGAGATCCACTCCTTCGCAGGCGGTGAGGCGGGGCACGGCGGCCTCGGCATTTTTGCGGGCGGCGGCGGCGGTTTCGGCCAGGCCTTCGTCTCCCCTTTCGAGCAAGGCAGCACCGGCAAGGGTAGCCAGGTAGCTTTGGTTCGAGCAGATGTTGGAGGTGGCTTTGTCGCGGCGGATATGCTGCTCGCGGGTGGAGAGCACGATGGCGAAGCAGTCGCGGCCGGAGATGTCTTTCCCTTTGCCGATGAAGCGGCCGGCGGTTTGCCGGATTTCGTTTTTATGTTCGGCATTGAAACGCACGCCGAAGATGCCGAGGCCGGGGCCGCCGAAGTTGGGCGCGATCGCGAGGTGTTGCCCTTCGGCCACGAACATCGAGCTGCCCTTTTTTCCGAAAGCGGAAGGGGGCTTGAGCGCGCCGCGGGCGATGGTCATGGGATCGATCACGGCGATGGATTTTGCGCCCAGGTCTTCGGCGAGATCAGTGAGGGCATCTACATCTTCGAGAAGGCCGAGGTTGTTGAGCTGGGGGAAAACCAGGCAAGCCAGTTGAGGGCCAGCAGCGCGGGCGGCGGCTTCGATCTTGGCCACGTCCATGCGGCCGGTGGCGGGATCGGGCTGCACAAAGGAAAGCTTCAGGCCGGTATCCGCGGCCAGGGTGCGCAGCACTTCCTGATCGCCGGGAAAGAGCGTGGCGGCGATCACGGCGGTGTCGGAGCCTTCTCTCAGGCGCTGGGCGCATTTGATGGCCTCAAAGAGGCCGGTGGAGCGTTCGTAAAAGGAGGCGTTCACCGCTTCAAAGCCCGTGAGGGCCGAAACCGCGCACTGATAGATCCAGATGGTGGCGAGAGTGCCCTGCGATCTTTCCGGCTGGTAGGGGGTGTAGGCGGTGGTGAGCTTGCGGATTCCGAGCACATGGGGAATCACGTCGGGGGTTTTGTAGTGAGGGAGGCCGTCGCCGAGGAAGGAGAGCCGTATCTGGTTCTTCTTGGAAAGCGTTTCCATATGCCGGAGAAGATCTTCGTAGCCGAGCTCTTCCGGGATCGGTGCGCCGCTCGACGGCATGCGGGCGGCGGCGGGAAGGTGAGAGAAAAGTTCTTCGAGCTTGTTCAGCCCCAGCGTTAGCAGCATCTCCTCGATTTCGGAATCGGAGGCGCAGATATAATGGCGGCGAAGCTCGCGGGGAAGCTCAGAGGGCTTGTAGGGTAAGCCAGGGAAATTAATTTGATTCATGAGCCTTCTCTTACCATGCGGAACGCGAATTTCGGGGAGCATTTTGAGGCTGGTTTTCGGGCGGGGTGGATTGATGCTGCGTAGCAGAATGAGCGAATTGCGACTGCCTGAGCAATACGATTTTTCTTTTGTATTTTCTGTCTAATGTTAGTGTTTTTTCGACCTTTCCTGGAACCTAGGAGCGTTGTTCATGAATCGTAGCTGGTGGCTTCGTTTTGGCCTTTTGATCTTCTTCATCGCGCTGAGTTTTGTGCACGTATTCCCCACCCTTGCGAATCTTGACCTCGAAACCACCAGGTTTCCCTTCAAGAAGAAGGTGAATCTCGGCCTCGACCTGCAGGGCGGTCTCTATATGGTTTACGGCGTGGATTTCGGAAAGGTTTATGCCGAAACCCTTCGCCGCAGCGTAGACGGTATCGCTACCCAGCTTGGCAAAGAGGGCGGCAACTTAAAAGTGGCGCCAGTGGAAGGTTCTGAGGTGGAAGATCCGCACGTAACCTTGCAATTCGATCCGGCCTTTGAATCCAAGGTGCAGGAGCAGCTCACCAGAAACGAATATTCCCTGCGGGTGATGGATAAGAAGGCTGGCAGCTATACCATCGCCCTGGCCCGGGAATATCGGGGCACGATCAAGGAGCATACCCTATCTCAGAGCGTGCAGGTGATCCGCAACCGTATCGATGAATTCGGTGTTACCGAGCCCTCGATCAGCACCAAGGGAGAAAACCGGGTGGTGGTGGAGCTTCCCGGCGTGAAAGACGTGGAGCGAGCCAAAGCGCTCGTGGGCCGTACGGCTCGCCTCGAGTTCAAAATGGTGAATACGGAGTTTCAAGGCAACCTTCCGCAGCTCCTCGATGCCGCGGTGAAAGAAAAAAACATCACCTTCAAGGAAGGCAGCCGTTTCTCTGATTATGTGGCCGCCGTTAACGCGGCTTTGAAAGGAAAGATCCCTGAAGATTCCCAGGTGCTTTTTGAGAGAAAGCCGGGCGGAGAGAACATTCCCTTTCTGCTGTATTCAAAGGTGGAAATTACCGGTGACCAGCTTTCCGACGCCATGGTGACCCAGGACCAGCAGACGATGTCGCCTCAGGTTAGTTTCCAGATGAATCCTCGCGGTGCCGTGGAGTTCGAAACCCTTACTCGCGACAACGTAGGCCGTCTCCTCGCCATTGTGCTGGACGACGTGGTTTACTCCGCACCCCGCATTAACAGCCCGATTCCCGGAGGCTCCGGGGTGATCACGCTCGGAAGCTCTACCGGAGAGGAAGCCTTTAAAGAAGCTCGCGATCTCTCGATCGTGCTTCGGGCCGGTGCTCTTCCCGCCCAGCTGGACCTTCTCGAGCAGAGAACGATTGGCCCTTCGCTCGGTGCCGATTCCATCCGCCATGGTGTGATGGCCTCGGTGATCGGCTGCGCGCTGATCTTCCTTTTTATCTCGATTTACTACCGCATGAGCGGCGTGGTGGCCGTGATTTCCCTGGCTCTGAACGGCTTGTTCATGCTTGCCATTCTGATCGGGATGGACGCTACCCTCACCCTTCCAGGTATCGCCGGTTTGGCCCTCACCATCGGTATGGCGGTGGATTCCAACGTGATTATCTTTGAGAGGATCCGCGATGAGCTCAGGGAGGGAAAGAGCGTGGTTTCCTCCGTGAGTGCGGGCTTTGATAAAGCCTTTTCCGCCATTTTCGACGCCAACCTCACCACGGCGATTGTTTGCGTGATCCTGCTGAATTTCGGCACCGGCCCGATGAGGGGCTTCGCGGTTACTCTCCTGATCGGAATCGTGACCACCCTTTTCTGTGCCATTACGGTGTGCAAGCTGTTCTTCGATTTCTATCTGGAATCTTGGGGCAGCAAAAAGAAAACCCTCAGCATTTAGACCAAGCGAGGTTACTCAGTGTTCGAACTCATATCGACGAATATCAACTTCAACTTCCTCAAGTGGAGCCGCCCTTTTATGTGGGGCAGCGGCGCCTTTATCCTGCTTTCCCTGGTGCTGATCTTTACCAAGGGCCCCAATTACGGGATCGACTTTACTGGCGGAGCCGAAATTCAGGTGGCTTTGCCTGCGAATTGGGACACCGGAAAGCTGCGCGAAGCCTTGAAAGCTGGCGGCATCGCCGAGGATTCCGTGATCAAGATCGAGGGAAGCGAGAGGAATCAGTACCTCATCAAAACCCAGGTTTCGGAAGAAAAAGGCGAGAACGTGGGGGACGAGATCTCCCGTCTCCTCTCCTCTTCCCTGAAGCCCAATGAGTTCGAAGTGGAAAAAGTGGACGTAGTGGGCCCGAAAGCGGGGCAGGAGCTCAGAAGCTCTGCGATTATTTCCATGCTCATGGCGATTGTGGGCATCCTGATCTACATCACCTTCCGGTTCGATGTGAGGTTTTCTCCGGGCATCGTGCGCGCCCTGATTTTCGACGTGATTTCCACCATGGGTGTTTGGATCATCATGGGGCGAGAGTTCAACCTCTCCACCGTAGCGGCTCTTCTTACGATCGCCGGTTATTCCTGTAACGATACGGTGGTGATCTACGACAGGATCCGAGACTTGCGGAAGATGTTCCCGGATATGCCTCTGCCAGAGGTGGTGAATAAGTCGGTGAATATCAACCTCGGCCGTACGATCATCACCGTGCTTTGCACCAATATCGCGGTGGTGAGCCTTTGGCTGCTGGGTGGGCCCGTGCTCGGCGATTTCGCCCTGGTAATGCTGATTGGATTTACGATCTCCATTCCTTCCACGATCTTCGTGGCTGCCCCGATGGTGATCTATATGGAAGAGCGCATTCAAAAGCAGCAGCAGAAAAAGGGAGGAAAGATGGAAGCCTCCCCCAAGCATGCGTAAGCGGAGTTCCGCGTTTTTCTTGAGCCTCACAATGGCATTGGCGGCTTGTTCCGGTGCCTCCGTAGATAAAGACGGCTTTAGCCAGGAGGAGATCGATATGGTCTCTTCCAAATCAGATGTCGATAGCGGCCCTTCCGCCCCCGGGATGATACCGGCGGATTGCGAATCGTTGCTGAACCAGAGCAGGGCCTGGTCTTACGTGCCTGGCCAGAAGTGGAAGCCCGCAGGCCCGGAGCAGGCCATGGAGGCGGCAAAATTCTTCACCGAATTCCGAATGGTTCCGATCGCCACCTCTAATGCGCTGAGAGAGATCGAAATGGGCCAGAAGTCATCGGCGGAAGCGCAGCCCTGCGATCCCTTTCTGGCCCAGAATTTCCTGGAGGCCTTGGTGGTTTATCCCTGGGGAAAAGCCGCGCGGCTCGAGGCAGGGCAGAACCTTCATCGCTTCCTTCTCAATCAGCAATCTCTGCACTTGCCTTTGGTTCATCGCCTGGTGGTGGGGCGGGTGTTCGTGGGAGCCGTTCGCGCCGGCCTTGTGCGGGGATCCCATGCGGAAGCCAAAGGATTTCAAGCTTGGATGGAAAAACAAGCCCAATCCCTTCCTCCGGAAGGCGAAGGCGCTTCTGATGAGCTGAAGCGGCAGAGGAAAGAGTTGAAGCTGTCGGGGCAGATCCGCGACAGAATGGGGATGCTGCTGCCCCTGCCTTGAGATTGCCGCTACTTCATTACGAAATCTGAAATGCGTTTTACTTCGGGGGAGATGCCGTCTTCCACCAATGGCAGTCCCGAGCTACGGGAGAGCTCCCTCATCTTGGTTAAGCAAAGGGCCCGCACGGAATCCACTACCTTTTCCCGGCGGGCGCAGTCTCCATAAAAGGCCAGGGATTCGCTGGCGCGGGAGGGATCCTGAGCCGTGGCTTCGGCCACCTCCCCGATCAGAGCGTTGGCCTTGCTTACGGGTTCCGGCGTTCGGTGCAGGGCTTCGGGAGGAAGCTTGCGGATTTCGGCTAAGGTGGGCAGGGCGCGGCTGGCATCTTCGATCTTGCGGCAGAGATCGAAAGGCTTTTCGATTTTATGAGCTGGGGAAGAGTGGCTGGGTGGAGGGCTGTTCTGCGCCGGGGATGGATTCACGGGAGGAAGATTCAGGCTCTCCTCGGGTGCGGGAGCGCTCTCCTGCGTTCGGGGTAGCATGGAATTGGGTTGGTGTGAGGGCCGAAGCAGAACGTAAAGAACCGCGCCTGCGGCGAGCAGGAGAAGCGCAGCGAGCAAAGCTCGGTTCATTCGCGCCGGCCTTCCGGAGCGGGATCCCAGGTCAGGTTCTTGTCGAGAATACGGCTGAAGCTGTCGGCGATCTGTCCCTGCAGCCAGGTGCGGTCGGTCTCGGAGCAGTCGGTGCAGGTGGCGAGCAGGGATTTTGTGGCGAGCATGTCTACCGCATAAGGGCCGTTGGCGGCTTCATCGCAGGCGTTTACGCCGGCGAACTCGTGGTTTTCCGGGCACTTCGCGTGCACGAATCCGGCGCTGAGCTTGTTTCCATCGCTATGGCGGGCTTCGTGGAGGAGGGTGGACAGCTGAAAAGCGCGCTGGGTGCTGACACCTCTGCCTTTCACGGCTTTCAACAGGCCCTCACCCACTACCAGCAGTCCGGTTCGGGGAGAAGTGAAGCGCAATTGGCCTGCGGCAGTGGCGGTGTTCAGCGCCACGAGATTTTTTGTTTCTTTTCCCAGCAGGTAAGCGAGAGCGCCAAAGTTCGCCATAATCAGGGTGCCTTTTTCCTGATTGGCTCTGTTCCTCCACGCGGCGGGGAGAATGTCGGGGTTTTCGAAGCGGTAGTTCGAGTCCACCATTTGGAAGCGTTCGAAATCAAAGCTTTCTCCGGCCACTACCTGCACGCGCTCTTCGAGCCAGGCGCGAAGGGATGGGCCATCACCACTGCGAAGGTCGAGAATCTGCAGGAGGGCGGGATCCGCGTCCTGCAGTTTGTTCTCGGCCATATATTCCAGGGCGTTAACCAGTGCTCCGCGCTCGCCGGCGTTGGCGCTGGAATCAAAATGAATGGCTCCTACGGACGAGCGGACGGGCGCCTCCTTCTTATCCTGATCTTTCTCTTTAGCGCAGGAAGCGATCAGCAGAGCGGCGATGACTAAGTAGGCGAATTTCATAAGAAAGCTCCAGGATAGAAGACAAAGGCGGGTGAAGGTATCCCGCCTGATCATTTAAGTCAATCTATGCTTAGGTTCCGTAGCCCTTCTCGCTTTCTATCTGCGAGTCTCGTGCCTTTTGGATCTCCTCACGGCTCCACACCCGGCCTTTTCCCACGCCCGGGCAATAGGAGGCCACTTCCCTATCCCATGCCTTGGCGCCCAGAGTTTCCGGCCAGAAGGGCCAGGTTCGGCACTGGGTGGGGCGAGCCTGATAAATTCCGCAGCTCTTGCCCTCCAGAAAGCGGCAGGCTTTGGTGAAGTCTTTCAGTTTCCAGATGCCGTGTTCTTTTTCGCAGTATTGGCGGGTGAAAACCTGGGTGGGAAGGCGGAGGAGTCGGGCAATTCTCCGCCGGTCATCCAGCGTGACATAAACATAACCATAAGCGCCCCGGGACACGCAGCAGCGGCCTGAACCCTGGCACTCAAAGCGAACGCCTTGGTGCCACCAAGGTTCAGGTTTATTTTTGGGCCTAGGCTTTGGCTTTGGCTTCGCGGAGGTTTTCACGACGAGCTTTCCAGAGTTCAAATACCATGGGGAGCACGGAGATCAGGATGATCGCGAGCACCACTACGGAGAAGTTTTTCTTCACCCACTCGATATTTCCGAACAGCACTCCCGCGCCGCAAACCGTGACCACCCAAACCACGGCTCCCACCACATTGTAGAGAGCGAACTTGCGGTAGGTCATTTCTCCCATGCCCGCCACAAAGGGGGCGAAGGTGCGCACGATGGGCACATAGCGAGCGAGGATGATCGTTTTGCCTCCGTATTTCTCGTAGAAGCGGTGGGTCTTGTCCAGGTACTCCCGCCGGAAGATTTTGGAGTTTTTATTCGCGAAGAGCTTATGCCCTGCATACTTTCCAATGGAGTAATTCACTGCGTCGCCGATCACGGCCGCTATGATCAGAGTTGGCGCCAGGATGGGCATTTGGAGGTAGGCGTTGTCTACCACGGTCATGGCGCCAAGGGCAAAAAGGAGGGAGTCTCCAGGGAGGAAGGGCGTTACCACAAGCCCCGTTTCGCAGAAGATGATGAGGAAGAGGATCACATAGATCCAGGGGCCGAACATCACGATCCATTCATTCAGGTGCGCGTCCAGGTGGAGCACGATATCGATGAATTTATAGAGCAGGCCCACTATTTCAGAGAGAAATTCCATAGAGGAAATGTACGGAAAATGGGGCTGTTGCGCAAGTTATAGCGCCGGGATAAATTTGATCCGGAACGTATTCAACCAGCGCACCAGCAGCACGAAAGGCCCTTCCCTATGTTTGAAAATATCCAGATCCCCAAAGAGCTTCTTCCCGTTGACGGACGCTTCGGCTGCGGCCCTTCCCTGGTGCGCACGGAATTTCTCGAGGCCCTAGCCAAAGACGCCAAGGGCTACCTCGGCACCAGCCACCGGCAGGCCACGGTGAAGAACAAGGTGGGCCAAGTTTTCGAAAAACTGAAAAAATATCTCGAAGTGCCCGCTGATTACAAAATCGCCGCAGGCAACGGTTCTGCTTCCCAGGTTTGGGATATGTGCACCTTCTCTCTCGTGGAGAAAAAGAGCGCGCATTTCGTGAACGGCGAATTTTCGCAGAAGTGGTATGCCTCGGTGAAGGGCGCCAAGTTTGTGGAAGGGCAGGAAATCAAGGTGGGCAACGGCGAGCAGCCGAAATGGCAGGAGGTGGCCGATGCGGATGTTCATTGCATCACCTGGAACGAAACCTCCACGGGCGCCATGTGGCCGGAATGCCCGAAGGCCGAAAAAAGCCTTCTTGCCGTGGATGCTACTTCGGCGGCCGGCGCCTACCCTTGGGACATGAGCCGCACGGATCTGTTTTATTTCTCTCCTCAAAAAGCGTTCGGCGCGGAAGGCGGTCTCTGGTTCGCCTTCTTCTCGCCCAAGGCGGTGGCGCAGATCGAGCGGGTGAAGAAGAGCGGCCGTTATATTCCCGCCATGCTGGATTTCTCTCTTGCCCTCAAAAACGGCGAGAGCAACCAAACCTACAATACGCCCTCCCTCACCACGTTTTATCTCCTCGATAAACAGCTCGATTGGTTCCTTGCCAAAGGCGGCCTGAAGGCGGTGGCAAAAGAGGCCGACGAAAAATTCCAGGTGCTCGCCGACTGGATCGGCCGCCGCTCCGAGCTCGAGTGGTATATCAAAGAAGAGGCCGCACGCTCGAAAACGGTGTGCACGATCAATATCGACAAAGCCATTCCTTACGATCAGCTCACCAAGCTCCTTCGCAAGTTTGGTTTCCTCGATATCGATTGCTACCGCAGCCTCGGCGAAAACCAGATCCGTGTTTCGATCTTCCCCAACGTGGCGAAAGAAGATCTGGTGAAGCTCACCAAGGCGGTGGACTATTGCCTCGATAACCGGGCCAAGTGATTTAGATAAACAACATCAGATTAGGGGCTGATATGAGCAAGAAGATCTTTTTGTTTCCGGGCCAAGGCTCGCAATATGTGGGCATGGGAAAAAGCCTCGTGGACAATTTCCCGGAAGCGAAACAGACCTTTGAGGAAGCCAACGACGCCCTCCGGCTGGATCTTGCCAAGATCTGCTTCGAGGGCCCGGAGGAAGACCTCAAGCTCACGCATTATACTCAGCCTGCGATCCTCACTCATTCCGTGGCGGCCTACCGGGTGCTCACGAAAGAAAGCGGCCTCCGGCCCGACTATGTGGCCGGCCATTCTCTCGGAGAGTATTCGGCCCTCGTGGCGGCCGGCGCGATCGCCTTTGCGGATGCGGTTCGTCTGGTGAATAAGCGGGGCACCTTTATGCAGGAAGCGGTGCCCGTAGGAACGGGAGCCATGGCGGCCTTGGTGGGCGCGGAAGAGGCCAAGGCGAAGAGCCTTTGCGAGGCTGCCATAACTGCCACGGGAAAAGTTTGCGAGCTCGCTAACTTCAATGGAGGCGGGCAGATCGTGATCAGCGGGCATAAGGAGGCGGTGGAGGAGGCCGCCAGGTTGGCCACTTCGGATGCATCCTATGGGATCACCAAGGCGGTGATGCTGGCGGTGAGCGCTCCCTTCCATTGCTCGCTGATGAAGAGAGCGGAGGACAATATGCGTCCTCTCCTCGAGGCTACGAGGATCTCTCCCCTCACCTGTCCCTATATCGCCAATGTGGACGCGGAAGCCCATAACGATGCGGAAGGCATCGCAGATCGGCTGGTGAGGCAAATCTGCGGATCCGTGCGCTGGGAACAGAGCATGCAGAAGCTTCCCTCCCTTGGAGTGGTTGAGGGAATTGAGGTGGGCCCAGGCAAAGTGCTCTTTGGGCTCATGAGGCGCATTCAGAAGGAAATCAAGGTTCGGCCCCTGGATAAGGCGGACGACCTTAAAGCTCTAACCAATTGAAAATATAAGAGATAAATTCACTTTCGTTCGAGCCACAATACTTGACTATAATGATCTATTTTGGTAAAGTTACGGCGCTCCTAGTTGTCCGTTGGCTGCGTCTCGTTCGAAAGGTGATTTTGTGAAGCGACCCCTTCTGCCATCCCTCCTGTTGATCGCATTCCTGTTTACCTCCTGTGCCGGCGATAAAGAGGAGAAAAAGAATTCCTCCGCCGCTCCCGTTACGCCCATGGACACCTTGGCCACCCCTAAAGAGATGGTGCCGGTGGAGGTGCCTCTTCCCGTCAGAAAACCCACTCCGCCCGCCGAAGAGCCGAGTCCCGGTGAACAGAAACCGGAGGAACCAGCTCCCGAAGAGTCCTCCCCAGAGGAACCAGCTCCCGAGGAACCCTCCCCGGAAGAACCGGCTCCACAGGAGCCGAAACCGCTTCCTCCACGCCGGCCGAATCCTCAACCCCAGCCCGACCAGAATCCCACCTGGGACGAAAGCTTCCGGGCCGCACAGGAGCGCGCGAAGAATGCTCAGCTCAGCTGCGAAGGTGGCCGCTGCCACCCGAGCGTGGGCCTGCTTACGATCGTGAATAAGGAAACAAACGGCTGGGGCGTGGGCCAATGCACGGCTTCGCTGGTGTCTTCTGATGTGGTGGTTACCAATGGCCACTGTATTCCGATGGATCTCAAGGAATCCGGCGCGAGTTGCCGCGGCCGCCTATGGCTCACCTTCGGCTCAGAATCCGGGCTCGATAAGCAGATCGGATGCTCCGAAATTCTATATCGCCACAAAGATTCCACTCTTGATGGCTCGGATTACGCCTATTTTCGCCTGGATCGGCGATCAAACCGCCCGACCCTGCGGCAGAGCCGTGAGGGGTTTGAGCACAATAAAAATTATTTTCTCCACAAGATCAATCCCGTGCGCTCCTTCGACGGAGTGGCCGGCCATATGGAAAAGGTGAGCTGCCTTTCCCTCTACAACACGGCAATCTTCGAGCAGCCGCTCAACCGCCAGAGCCACTCGAGCTTTCTGGTAGATTGCCTGGTGGTGCCCGGCAATTCGGGCGCTCCCATCCTCGCCGAAGACGGAAGCATCCGCGGAGTGATCTATGCCTTTATCAAGCCGGAGAAGGTGCAGCTGATGCTGAACCGGAACGGATCCCTGCTGCCTTCCTCCAAAGAGATGAGCCCACTCAATGTGGGCAGCAATTTCGCCTGTTTGAAGCTGCCGGAGAATCTGGCGGGGCAACCCCTGCCGAAAGCCTGTGAAGGCCATGCAGCACGCCTGCAGGCCGCCAAGCGGGAAGCGGAAGCCAGGCTCGTGGCCCGGCTCAAGCCGCAGGCCCAAAGAATCATTGAGGCCAAACAGGGATCGCGAATCGATATCCGGGCCTTCGGCTGGACCGTGCGCACCTCGAGCTCCCCCAATACCGGCCGCGTGGCGCTGGGCTATCCCGAGTGCGTGAGCCGGGAGAATTCCAGGGAGCTTCTCGGGCAGAAGATGAGCACGCACCGGCCATTCTTCTATATCAAGGCCAAGTACAATCGTTACGCCATTGCAGCCCAGGAAACCCTTGTTTGGGCGGGCTTCGCCGATTCCGTGGAAACGGTAAGCCTTAGCCGGGTGGAGGGGAAGTACCGCGTGCAGATCACCGATCCCGCCAGCGGGCAGCAGGAAATGAACGCCGCTCTAGGGCTTTGCGGGAAATAAAGCCACCATCAGCGGCAAATGCTGAGAAATTCGTTTCTGGTTTCGGGATTCGTCTTGAAGGCTCCACGCAGGTCCGTGGTGATCGTTTCCGAATTGGTGTCCTGGATCCCTCGGGAGATCACGCAATAGTGCTTGGCCTTGATGAATACGGCTACGTCATCCGTTTTCAGGATATAGGCGAGGCAATCAGCGATCTGTTTGGTGAGGCGTTCCTGAACCTGGGGCCTGCGGGCGAAATAGTCCACGATGCGGTTGATCTTCGAGAGCCCCACCACTCCATGGGAAGGAATATAGGCCACGTGCGCCACTCCGTGAATGGTCACGAAATGGTGCTCGCAGCAGCTCATCATATCGATGTCCCGCACTACCACCATCTGGTCGTAGAGCATTTCGTTTTCGATCACGGTGATGCGCGGAAAATTCTTGGCCTGCAAGCCTTGGAAGTACTCTTTCACGTACATCTTGGCCACGCGCTTGGGGCTGTCCTGAAGGCTGTCGTTCTGCAGATCGAGGCCCAGGGTTTCCATGATGTCCCGGAACGATTTGGTAATGCGCTCGATCTTCTGCTCGTCGGTGAGTCCGTTGTCGAGCAGAGGGGTCGGGCGCACATTTTCCAGGATTTTCAGGGGATCTAAATCGTGGCTATCCTTGGGGCTCATAGGGGGGTTCTTATCCCTCTCGGGAGGGCCTTAGCAAACAAAAATAGCTTGAAATAGCCGCTCTGTGCTAGAAGGGCTGAATGCCTTCGCCCTCCCTCTTTCTGAATGATTTCACCGTGATCGACTTCGCCTTCGTGGGCGAAGAGGGCGGCGTGCTGGGCGAATCTTTTTTCGTATCCGCGGAGCTGTTCGGTGAGCTCGATGAGAAGGATTTCCTTCTCGATTTCAGCGCGGCAAAAAAAACGCTCAAAGCATTGGTGGACGACAGCTTCGACCACAAGCTTCTCGTGCCCATGGGGTCCGGAAAAGCGAAGGTTTTCGAAGGCGGCTTGGAGATCGAGGATTCCGCAAAAGGAATGGCTTGGCGCTATGACTGCCCGAGGCAGGCCTTTGAGGTTTTTCCCGATAAAACGATCGATGCGGAAGTGCTTGCCTATCACCTGAGCCGCCTGTCCAAGGCCGTGCTGCCGGCCAACGTGGCGGAAGCTCGCTTTACCTTCCGCTCGCCCTCTCATCTCGAGCGGGAGGCGAGCTTCCGCTATACCCACGGCCTTCGCTTTCACGAAGGGAACTGCCAGCGCCTCTTCCACGGGCACAGAAACCCGGTGGAGGTCTGGCTGGATGGGAGGCGCGCGCCGGAATGGGAAGCCCGCTTGGCGGCAGAGTGGAACCATGCTCATTTCGTAAGCGTGCCCACGCTGAAAAATCTCCGGGAGCTGGATCTATCCCTGGGCGAGAGAAGCCCTGGCCACCCCGGAATGGCGGAGCTCGGCTTCGTAAGCGGTCAGGGCCCATTCAGTGCCCGGATGCCGGCCAGCCGCCTCGTGCTGGTGGAAGAGGAGCCTTCGATTGAAACTATGGCCAAGCTCGCCGTTTCCCGGCTGCGGAAATGGGGGCTAGCGGGTGCGGTGCGTGTGGTGGCTTACGAAGGCCTGAACAAAGGCGCGAGCTTTTCGGATTGAGAGATCAGTCTTTTTTGGTGAGGCGCACCTTCAGCATCTCGCAATAACTTCGGATCAGCTGGCGGTATTTTTTTTCATTCACGGTATCCATGTCCACAAATCTCAGGCCGAAGGAGCGGGTGATCACCCTGCCCTCTTCCGTATTGCGGTCATGAACGGCGATATTGCGAACCTCGCCTGAAAGATTGGCGAAGATCTCCCCGCTCGAGGTGATGAGATCGAAGTGCAGGGTGGAGCCTACCCGGATCTCCTGGAGGTTATCGCCCAGGGTTTCGATCCTGATTCCGCCGAGCGTGAAGTTCACCACGTTCACGAAGATCTCCTGGCCTACGAAGCGAACCATGCAAAGATTCGGCACGGGCAGCTCCGGATCGTCGTAGCCTTTCACGGGAATGCGCGGGTATTTCCGTTTCCAGCCAGGAGCGATCCCTTCCGCCTCCATCCTCTGCTCGATATATTTTTTTGTGGGTTCGTCGATGTTCTCGAATTTGATCTCGTAAATCACTCCGTGCTCCACCTGCTGGTGGATGAAGTTCCCTTTCAGGAGCGCGTTTCCCACGCGAACGTTCACGGTTTTCCCCAGCACGTCTTTCCAGGCGGCGGGTAGGCCGGAGGGGAGAAAGATCTTGGTAATGCCTGTTACTGATACCAGGCCCTGCAGCTCCAGCGTGTTTCCTTTGTGTTCGATCTCGAAAACAGTGGCTACGAATTTCGGCTGTGTTGGGTCCATGCTCAGCTCACCGGAAGTTTGTCGGGGCCAAAGGGGTGCGGAAGAAACTCACTCAAAGTGCGGGCAGCCCCAAGGCCGGAGGGAGTGCTTGAATACACCGGAAGTGAAGGCGGGCAGAATTCCGCCAGCACCTGCAGGCAAAGCCCACAGGGAGTAGCCGCTGGTTCGGTAACAAGAACCAGGGCGATGGCATCCACTTTGCCGAAGCGGGCAACGGTGGCGCAGATCGCATTTCGTTCCGCGCAGATCGTGGCGCCGAAGCTGGAATTTTCCACGTTGCAGCCGGACACTATTTCCCCATCCTCGAGAAGCAGAGCGGCTCCCACTTTGAAGCGGGAATAAGGCGCGTGGGCGTTTTCGCGGGCGGCGGCGGCGGCGGCGAAGGCCTTTTGAAGTGGGTCACCCATATTGCTTAGTATAGGGGGAAATTCCCGCTATGGCTAACCGGGCTTGCGCTCGAAGAATTGCCCTGGTTCGCCGCGGAGCTCAATTCTTCCGTGTAGGGTGGCGCCCAGGAAGCAGGAGTTCCGGGATATGCCCGGAAGGTCTTCTTCTTCTACGGTATGCGTGGCCGAAGGATCCACGAATAATAGCCCGGTGGGCTGCAAGAACTCGGGCTTGCCCAAAAGCTTTCTGGGGGATTCGGAAAACACTTCGAGTAAGCGCTTCAGGCTAAGCTCACCCTCTTTCATAAGTGTGAGAAGGGAAGGCAGCGCCGTTTCGAGGCCACGGGTGCCGAAGGGAGCGAGGGTCCAACCCTTTTCCTTAAGTTCTTGTTCGTGAGGGGCATGGTCGGTGGAAACGCAGTCGATGGTGCCGTCGCGCAGGGCGGCGCGCAGGGCAGCTCGATCCTCGGGGGAGAAGAGCGGGGGATTCATCTTGAAGTTCGCGCTTTCCTTTCCCTCCGGGATATCGGCGTTCGAAAAAATCAGATGGTGGGGGGTAACCTCGGCGGTAACCCGCAGGCCTTCTGTCTTCGCCTTGCGGATCTCCTCAAGGCTCTCCCGGGTGCTCACATGCAATACATGGTAGCGCGCACCGGGATTCTTTCTGAGAAGGGCGATGTCACGCCGGATCATCTCGGATTCCGCGGTTCGGGGGTATTCCGGCAGGCTTTGGCTTTTCTGGAAAGCACTGGCGGTAGCCACGCCTTTGTGGCCGGGCATTTCGGCGTGTTGCTGGAAAAGAATATCGTTTCTGGCGCAGGCGGCGAAGATTTCGTCCTGGGCGGCTTCACTTTTCACGCCCCAGCCGTCGTCGGTGATGGCCACGGCTCCGGCTTTGGCAAGGGAATCGATATCGGTGGGGCTTTGGCCCTGCATTCCCTGAGTGGCCGCCGCGGTGAAAGCCACGCGCACCGGATATTTTTTTTCCGCTTCCTGTGCGCTAGCGATCGCGGCATGAAGCGCTTCCGCAGAATCGAGGAAGGGGTTGGTGTTGGGCATGGTGATCACGGTATCGAAGCCGCCATCGAGAGCGGAGGCCAGGCCTCCTTCGAGCTCTTCCTTCATGGGTTGGCCAGGGTGGCGCAAATGCACCTGAAGATCGATGCCGGTGGGCAGAACCAGCCAATGCGAAGGAATGCTGCGTTCCACGCACCCGCTCTTTTTAGCCTCCTCCCGCAGTGCCAGGGCGGCTGCGCCCTTGGCTTCTTTGATGGAAGAAGATTTGGGAAGCGAGGCCCAGGCCGATGGCTCCTGCGTTCCGCTGCCGTCGCGGAAAACGATCCATCCCGCGGCTTGCACTGAGTGAAGCCGTGCGGGATTAAATTTGGGTCCGTGTTGCTGAGGCGTTGTATTCGAGGGCATAGGCTGTTGAGATAAGGTATAGTACGAAATCGAGCGGGAAACCAGAAGCCAGGCCACCAGGCCCCACTGGAGCAGATAAACGGGAAGTGAAATGCTGAAGCGAAAGCCCCTGCGCAAAGCCGGAATCACGATGCCCGATCTTCTGGCGTTCGCTTTTCTTTTCGGTGCCTTCGTAGCCATTATTGCAGTGGGGCGAAATTGGGCGGCTCCTGCGGCGGCCCTGCCCCCTATTGATCTCTCTCTTTCTTCTCTTCCCTATGCGTTCTTTTTGTCACTGAGCCGTATCGTTCTGGCCTATGTGGTTTGCCTGATCTCCTCTTTGGCCGTGGGCTATTGGGCGGCCCATTCCAAGCTGGCTGAGAAGATCATCGTGCCCCTGATCGACATCGGCCAGAGCGTGCCGGTGCTTACGTTTCTGCCCGGTCTCGCTCTTACTTTTATGGCCCTCTTTCCTGAGAGCCGAACCGGCCTCGAGATCACGGCCATCCTCACCCTCTATACCGGCATGGCCTGGAACCTCATGCTCGCCTTCTATGGTTCCATCAAAACGATCCCCCGCGAATATGTGGACACCATACGTGCCTACGGCTATGGGCCCCTCGGGATTTTATTGAGGCTCGAGCTCCCCTATTCGATGAACGCCATTGTGTGGAATTCCATGATGAGCGTGGCGGGAGGATGGTTTTTCCTCACGGTATGCGAAAGCTTCGTGCTCGGCGATAAAAGCGTGAGCCTGGTGGGGCTGGGATCGTTCATGAAGTTGGCTACCGATCGTGGCGATTACGTGGCCGTGGCGGCGGGCGCTGGCCTCATGGTGCTCGTGCTGGTGGTAACCGATTTTTTCATCTGGAATCCCTTGCTCCGCTGGGCCGAGCGTTTTCAGAGGATGCTGCCTTCGGAAGACGGAGAGGAAGAGGCCGTTTTCAACTTCTTCGCCAAGAGCAAAAGGATCACGAACTTCCTTCGTAAAATGCGTCGCCGCTATGCCGCGAAATTATATGTGACTCAACGCCGCGGGCGCCGCACGAAAGACCGGAAGGCCGAGATCCGTGCCGCAGGCTATGGCTGCCTGCTTCTCCTGGCGGTTCTCACTGCTTGGGGTTGCGCAATGGCGGCGGGGATTCTGGCCAATATTCCCGGGGAGGAGTGGGCCAGAATCGTAGTGAGCGCAGGATGGACGCTTCTTCGCGTGGTGGTGGTGGTGGCCCTGAGTGGAGCGATCATGGTGCCGCTCGGGCTCTGGCTCGGCACCCAGCCACAGCTGGTGAGGCGGCTGCAGCCGATCATTCAGGTGATCGCGGCTTTTCCCGCGCCTATGCTGTTCCCGATCCTGCTTGCGCTCTTTCTCAAGCTGTCGATCCCGCTCGAGATCGGCTCCGTGTTTCTGATGATGCTCGGGGCTCAGTGGTATCTGCTCTTCAACGTGATCTCCGGCGCGGCCAGCATTCCGGCCAATCTGGTGGAGGTGGCGCAAACCACCGGCATGGGCAAGCTCGAGATCATCCGCAGAGTGTATCTGCCGGGCACATTTACCTATATCGTAACCGGCCTGATCACGGCGGCTGGCGGAGCCTGGAACACCTGCATCGTGGCGGAGTATGTGGTGTTTCGCCAGCAGGTTTATGCGGCGAACGGGATCGGAGCCTATATCACTCGTTCCACCGAGGGGGCTCATTACGCCCTGCTGATCGCGGCCGTGAGCGTGATGATCATTCTGATCGTGCTCGTGAATCGTTTGTTCTGGGCGAAATTGTATCACCTGGCGGAAACCAAATATCGTCTGGACTGACGAACGCGGAAATGGATAATTAGCGGTAACGAACCACCGAGAGCTAAAACAAGAAATACCTGGAATTGAGCGGATTAGTGCCATTATGAGAACGCCACTCGTAGAAATGAAAGATGTGAAGCTGGATTTCCGGCTCGCCTCGGGCACGGCGGTTTCGGTGCTCGAAGGCTTGAACCTGAACATCTATCCGGGAGAGATCGTGGCGTTGCTCGGAGCCTCCGGTACTGGCAAAAGCACCACCCTCAAGCTGATGAGCGGCTTGATCCGCCCTACTTCCGGGCAGATTCTCGCCAACGGCAATCCCTTGAACGGGCTGAACCGGGAAATCTCGATTGTGTTTCAGGACGCGGCCCTCTTCCCCTGGCTTACCGTGGCGGAAAATATCGAGTTCGGTCTTTATCCGCAGGGATTCAGCCTGCGCACGCGGCGCCAGCGTGTGAGCCAGGCGATCGATCTGGTGGGCCTTGAGGGCTTCGAAGAAGCTTATCCGCGCGAGCTTTCGGGCGGAATGAGGCAACGCGTGGGTATCGCGAGAGCCATGGCAATGAACCCTAAAATGCTCTGCATGGATGAGCCCTTCTCCGCTCTCGATGTGCTCACCGCTGATACCCTCCGCGGGGAGGTTCTTGATATCTGGCAGAAGAAATCCACCCACCTTAAAGGGATCCTTCTGATTACGCACGACATCACGGAAGCCGTTTCCATGGCGAACCGGATCGTGGTGATCGGCAAGCCCCCCCATAACGTGAAGGCCGATATCCAGAATCCTTTGATCTTCCCGCGAGACGAGAACTCCTGGCAGTTCACCCAGTTGGTGCGCAAAATTCATGCGGTGCTTACGGAATCCATTCTCGGCGAAGATGTGGTGGCTGCGGAAGAGGCTTCGTCTCTCTGGGTATTGCCTCCCGTGCCGATCGCGGATGTGATCGGTCTCACGGAATTGCTTTCCGACCATAAAGGGCAGCTCGATATTTTTGAGCTACCCCGGCTGATTGAAAAAGATTTTTCGGAAGCGCTCACCACTGTGAAGGCAGCCGAGCTGATCGGCTTCCTCGATACTCCCTACCAGAAGGTGATCCTCACCCGCCTCGGGCAGCAGATCGCGCAGGGGGATGTGAACGCCAGAAAGGAAACCATCAAAGTGCAGCTGCAAGGGCTCCGGCTGGTGAAGCTGCTGATCGAAAAGCTGCAGAATCAGGAAGAGCTCGCGATGCCCTACGGGCAGGTGGTGGAGTGGCTGCAGGAGAAGCAGCCGGCCATCAACGCGAAAACCGCGATCGACACCTTGATTGACTGGGGGCGTTATGGCGAGCTCTTCCGTTACTCCTCCGATGAAGAAATGCTCTACCTCGATGAGGTGAGTCCTACCATCTAGAGCGTAAGACGCTGCGCGAATCGGTTCCGATACAGGGCGCTTTGACGAATGCCCCGTTTTTCTGTTCAGAAAAAAATCGGAAAAGCAGGGGGTTTCCTTCAAGAAATCGTCGATGAATAGCCGATCCTGAGCGTATAATTAGCTGATTCTTTTCGGAATTAGGGGCGCCGCCTTACGTCGTTCCAAATGTTTTCAAGGAGCTCGGTATGCAGTTGTACGGGATCTTAGCCAACCATTGTGGCCTCAGCCTCGGAATCAGCTTCGGGCTGGTTTTCCTCCTGGGCTTTCTCGGCGCTCCTTTCTTTATATGGTCGATCGCCATAGCCGCGATGCTGGTGGCCTACGGGGTGTCGGTTCCTGTCTGGATCGTGTTCGCGGTGTTCGCCGTGATCTTCAATATCCCGCCTATCCGGGCCCTGCTCGTTTCCACCTTTGTGATGAAGGTGATGAAGGGGATCCTTCCTTCCATCTCGGAAACCGAGCGCACGGCGATCGAAGCCGGTGTGGTTTGGGTGGAAGGCGAGCTTTTCAGCGGGAAACCTGATTTCTCGAAAATGCGCTCCGAGCCCTACCCTGACCTAACGGCCGAGGAAAAGGCCTTCATGGACGGCCCCGTGCAGAAGCTCTGCGAGATGATCGACGATTGGCGGATCTGGCAGGACCGGGAAATTCCCGAGCCGGTGATGGACTTCATCAAAAAGGAGCGTTTCTTCGGAATGATCGTTCCCAAAGAATACGGCGGCCTCGGCTTTTCCGCGCTCTGCCATTCGGAGGTGGTGAAAGTGGTGAGCTCGCGCTCGATCACGGTGGGGATCACGATCATGGTGCCAAACTCCCTTGGCCCAGCCGAGCTTCTCGCCCACTACGGCACCGATTCCCAGAAGAAGAAATACCTGAAAGACCTGGCCGAAGGAAAGCATGTGCCTTGCTTCGCGCTCACCGAGCCGGGAGCCGGCTCCGATGCTGGCAGCATCACCGCAAGCGGCGAGCTCTTCAAGGGGGAGGACGGCAAGCTCTACGTGAAGCTCAATTGGAACAAGCGCTGGATCACCCTGGCCGCGATTTCCACGGTTCTCGGCCTCGCCTTCCGCCTGCGCGATCCCAAAAACCTGCTGGGCCGGGGCGAAGATCTTGGCATCACCTGCGCTCTGATTCCGAGCAATACACAAGGCGTGGTTCTTGGCCTTCGCCATGATCCGCTGAGCGTGCCTTTCTACAACTGCCCCACCCGCGGCAATGATGTGGTGGTGCCTGCCGAAGAATGTATCATCGGTGGCCTCGAAGGAGCTGGTGGCGGCTGGAAGATGCTGATGGAATGCTTGGGTGCCGGCCGCGGCATCTCGCTCCCCTCCCAGAGCACCGGTGGCATTCAGCTCGCTGCGATGGTGGCTTCTGCCCACGCTTCTATCCGCAAGCAGTTTGGCCTGCCGATCGGAAAGTTCGAAGGCATCGAAGAGCCTTTGGCCCGCCTGGGCGGTGGCTCCTACATCCTCGAAGCCTCCCGCAAATACACCTGCGGCGCTCTCGACAAAGGCATCAAGCCGGCGGTGGTTACGGCGATCGCCAAATACAATTCCACCGAGATCATGCGCAAGGGCGTGAACGATGCGATGGACATCCTCGGCGGAGCCGGGATCTCACGCGGCCCCCGCAACGTGCTGGCCACCGGCTATACGGCGATTCCGATCGGCATCACGGTGGAAGGCGCCAACATCCTCACCCGCACCCTGATGATCTTCGGGCAGGGCGCTCTGCGCGCTCACCCTTATGCTTATCGCGAAGTGAAAGCCGTGGAGAAAAACGATCTGCGGGAATTTGACGCCGCCTTCTTCGGCCATATCGGCCACGTGGTGAGGAATCTCTTCCGCTCGATCGGATTGAGCGTTACCCGCGGGCGCCTGGCTTGCGCTCCCTCCGGCTCCGGCCCGCTCGGCATCTACTATAAAAAGCTGGCCTGGGCTTCCGCCTCCTTTGCGATCATGACCGATGTGGGCATGGGCGTGCTGGGCGGGCAGCTGAAGTTC
>CAZTCD010000003.1:0-91717 GCA_964612065.1 uncultured Bdellovibrionales bacterium
CCGTTGGCGTTGCCGGTGTTTCCGGTTGCATTGCCGTTGGCGTTGCCCGTGTTTCCGGTGGCGTTACCGTTGGCGTTGCCCGTGTTTCCGGTTGCATTGCCGTTGGCGTTGCCGGTGTTTCCAGTCGCATTGCCGTTGGCATTACCATTCGCAGCGGCGAGGGTTGGCTTAACTGTTTGCGGTCCAAATCCTAGGATGAAGATAAACGAAAGGGCTAGAACGGAAGTTCTGTTACGGGTCATTGATTCCACCTAAAAAGAAAATGTTTGAAAAACAGGACAGGGTGCCTAAGACACAGCCACTAATTCGGAATCCCCCCCTCGTTGGCGAATGTGTCTCAAAAATGTTGTGATGCGTCTATCATTGCCGCATTTGCCGCACAAGGCCCAAGCAAAACTTTTTTATAGAAACCATTCATCGGGCGAAGCAGTCGTGCGACCAGAGAGTGCGAACCTCGGTTGGAGCAAATGGGAGTCCGATGGCTGGAGTGGTTTCTTTCACGAATTGAATCCGAAACGTCGCCACGCCCGAGGGCCAGCCATTTTCTGCGGAATATTCACGACATAAGTAGCGGCTCACCGGCAAAAGAATGCGCGGATTGGCTTCATCCCAAACGTGAATCATCAGCTTGCGCCAGGGCGAGTTCGGGAAGGTGGAGCTGACCAGCTTTGGTTTTTCGTAGGTGACGGGCTTTTGAGTCCATAGGTCGATCTGCTCTCCGTTCTGCAACTCGGCTTCGATCACGAACCATCCATCATTTCGTATGGGGTAAGGCGCGAACATGTCCCATGTTTGATCCAGGTAGAGAATCTTCACTAAATGGGATGCGAATTTCGGCATTTGCACGGATTCCAGCTTCAGGGATGCCAGGTTGTTCCAGGTGATCAGCACCAGGAAAACTGCTGCAAGGGCACTGCCTGCCCGTTTCATTCGCTGCGATCCGTTCTCACCCTTGGGGGAGGCAGGGAAGAATGCGCTGATTCTCAGGAGAGTTTTCTCCAGGGCCTTTTCCATTCTGTTTCCTGCCGGATGCTCCCAGAGTTCCGAGGGCATATATAGGAGCCAGTAGGTGATCGCCACATAAGGAAAGAGTCCTAGCTCCAGGCAAAGAGTCAGACTCAGGTGGAAAAGGATGAACACCACGGCGGCCGCGAAACGAGCCCAGCCGCAAAGAAGCAGGGCCAGGAAGGGGCCTACGAACTCCCAAACCAAAGTGGAAACGGTAATAAATTGAGTGAAACCAACGAACTGGCGGAGCCAAACCGCGAAAGGCGTGGCGAAGATATCCAAATGTAGGGCGTAGTAAACGGCCGAATATTCCGAGGTCCATACCGGATGCACCTTTAGAAGAGCCGTGAAGAAGTACATCGAGAAACCCTGGAAGAGCAGGGCAAAGCTTCCCACGCTTACGATCTCTCGTGCTGCTTTGGTTGAGGAGTCCACTGAAAACTTTTCTCCGGTTGGGAGAAACAGGCTCCATAGAAGGAGGAGGCGCATCAGCTCATCCGAGGCGCTCAGGATTTGGTTGTTTCTCGACTGCAACGAGCAAAGAAGCAGGAGTAGAACAAAATTGGAAATACGGGTTCGCCACCCGATCAGGAAGGCCAGTGCCGCGAGAGCCTGAATGCCAAGCAAGAGGTATTGAAACCAGGCATCGCCCGAGGCCAGATGGAGCGAGAACTTAAAGGGCACCATATAGTTCTCGATCCAGTAGGATCGGGGAAACACACCCCAGTCGGTGTAGAAGGTGCGAGCCATAAAGAGGCGCTGAAGCGTATCGAGCAGGAGCAGGAAGCCCAGGGCGATACGGAAGATGCCAAGCGATCGCGAGTCGATCGCGAAAACGCGTCCAGGGGAGATGAATTTTGTCCTCATAAGCGGGAATTCTATAACCCATCAAATAAATCGGATAAATAGAGAATTTTAAGAGATAGGGGAAATCAGTAGGAATATCCGCAGGTTTCTAGCCCATTAGGATGACGCAAAGCATTAAAATCTTTTGCCTTTTTCTCTCCGAGCGTCTACATTCCCTGGGCCCTGAACTTTTTTTCACCCGAGGGATTACCGTGCATCTACTCCTCCTGTCCGTTCTTCTGGCCTTCAGTTCTCCCGCCAAGGCATTCCAAACCAGCTATTCCGAGCTTCTGGCCCGCATCCAGAAAACATATTTAGGCGCAGAAGCGGCTCCCTATCCGATCCTGGTTATGGACAGAGACGACCTCGAGTGGCGCTTTGCCAAAGCTGGAGCGATCGGCAAGGAAGGAGAGGCGAAGAGGCAGGGCATTCTCAAGGACTATATCAAGGAACGCACTGGTGTGGAGGTAAGCCAGAACGCTGCCTCGAATTTCGAAACCTATATGGCCGTGCTGAAGGACGCGGCTGTAGCCATGCCGGCCTTTAAAGACGGCTTCAATGGCGAAATCGCGATGTGCGCGGTATTTCCTCCTGATCCGAATAGAAATCGCCGCCTGGAATCCGAGCGTATTCTCCAGCTTCAGCTGAAAGACGCTTACGGCGACCGCGACTATGCGCGGCTGCGCGATTCCCTTTCTTATGATGATGCCGTACTGATCTCCGTGCTCCACGAATCGGGCCATTGCATGGATCGTTTTTTCTTCCCCCAGATGTATATCGATGGCGAAGACGCCCATACCGCCCATCAGGCGGAGAGCTATGCCGAGACCATGGCCGTGTTTCTGATGGCCCGGGAAGGGCGTTTGGTGGCCGGCACCCGTGCCTATATGCGCGACATTTATTCTTTCTTCATGCAACCCTGGTT
Source organism: uncultured Bdellovibrionales bacterium (assembly GCA_964612065.1). Lineage (GTDB taxonomy): Bacteria > Bdellovibrionota > UBA1018 > CAIPTA01 > CAIPTA01 > JAKFYM01. Next base: position 2,780 of record CAZTCD010000003.1, read on the forward strand.
CGCGGCCAATGCAGACAAGGGAATGCTGAGCCCCACTTTCACCTATGGTGGTTTGGTTTATCACCTCTCTCCGTCCATCCGGGCGGCGGCTGAACTGATGAGAGCTGAGCCTGGCTTTGAAAATCGTTCCCTGCACGAACTGCAGGAGAAGGCCGCGGAGATCGTACGCAGCACCAGCATGCGTTCCCCTCTGATGACCGCCCTGCACGCTGCCTACACCGAAGGGCGGGAAGAGGCCTTCCGCCGTTATGAAGAGCTTCGCAAAGACATGCCCGATTTCTTCGGTGATGTGATCGAGAAGATGAAGGCCTACTTCGGCAAGGAAGAAAAAGTTCTGGCGGAAGCTTTTCTCGAAAAGGCACGGCCACAGGATCCCGAAACCTCTCTTCGTCCGCTTGATCTCCTGAAAGCCTGCTCGTTTTATCGAAGCGGCGATCAAAACAGCCTTCTCGCCGAAATCGAAAGCCTCCGGCAGGATCTGAGAAGCGGAAATCCTTCCCGTGAAGCGGGCCTCGCTCGTTTCGAGTGGCTTTCGAATCTTTGGAGCCGCTTGCCCGGTGCTTGCCGGGGAGAAAAGCTATTTGCGCAGGTTGGCCAGGAAAAACGGGAAAGAGACTTTCTCCTGAAGCGCCTACCTCCTCGCGCTGGCGGTGGCTGCGATATTGGCTGGGCTCTGGCCGGAAGGAAACGATAGGCCTGTCCATTGCATCTCTCTTCCTGGTCGAAGGAGGGGAGAATGCGACAAGGGGTGAAACGGGAACTGGCGGCTGCACTCGGAATGGGAGCAGCCGTTTCCTATTTACTGCAGCGTAGAAAAACAGCCGTGGCTTTTCTCGGAGGCGCAGGCGCTCTGGCTGCCTGGGGATTGTTCTCCGGCAGGGGAGACCGGATTGAGGGGCAAAGCGCCCTGGTCACGGGAGGTTCGCGCGGACTGGGGCTGGCCATAGCACTGGAACTCGCCCGGCGGCGTTGCCGCATTACTTTGGTGGCAAGAGACAGGGACGAGCTGGCCCGTGCCAGAGCGAGAATCGAGGCTTGCTACCCCGGCACCGTGCTTCGCGCTACCTACTGTGACATCACCCATGAAGCGGAGCTCTTTCGTACGATCGATCTTGCGGCGCGGGAACAAGGTGGCCTGGACCTCATCGTGAACAATGCAGGCGCGATACTGGTTGGGCCTTTTTCCGCCATGAAAGCCGAGGATTTCAAGGCTCAGATGAACCTTCATTTGTTCGCGGTAGTGAACAGTTGCCGGCTCGCCCTTCCTTATCTCCGGAAAAGCAGGGGGAGAAGGATCGTGAATATCTGTTCCATGGGCGGCAAGGTACCGGTTCCTCATATGCTGGCTTATGACGCTTCGAAGTTCGCGCTTTCAGGATTTTCGCAAGGTTTGGAATCCGAGGTGAAGCAAGACGGCATCAGCGTGACTACGATCTATCCGGCAGTGATGCGCACGGGTTCTCCCATTCAGGCTGTATTCAAAGGAGACCATGAAAGAGAATTCGCCTGGTTTTCCGCGTTGGACAACCTGCCTTTCCTTTCCATTCCGGCGGATACGGCGGCCCGGAAGATTCTCGAGGCAGCGGAAGAGCGGAGGAGCGAGCTGGTTCTCTCGCTGGCAGGCAGGATCCGGAATGTGGCGGCCGCGCTCTTCCCGGAACTGGCGGCTTCGTTGCTCTCGGCGATCAGCCACCTGCTTCCCCGGGGATGCTCTCGTGAGGCGAAAACCGGTGCCGACAGCAGGGCTGTCTTTGACAGGTCGGGATTCTTCGTTCCTTTCCGATGGATGGAAAAGAGAGCCATGAAGCGCTGGAATCAGCGGCCCAAGCACGACGGACGCAGGCAGATGGGGCTGGACTCCCACCATAGCAGCACCTTATCGGAAAGGTATTGAATGGGCCGCATTCCTAGAACGCGTATTTCATCTCGGTAAATACGGAATTATAGGTTCGCAGTGATCCCAGGCTTCGCCAGCCCGGGCCGCCGTATTGGTCGGATCCGAGGTAGACGCGGAAATTATCGATAAATCCATAGCTGAGAAGCGGCTGAAGATACCAGTCTCCCCCATTGATGCTCTGGTAATAAAGAATTTCCGCGCGAAACGGGCTGGAAGAGGTTTCATAGGAAACTCGAAGGGTGGCCGCCGTTTCCCATTTCTCCTGGTACTGATGGATCAGGGCATTCGCCGCCGCGATCTGCCGGTTAAGCGCGGCGGAAACACTGTCGCGGCCGCCGGCATCGTTGGGAGCGGTGAAGCGTGGATAGAGTTTACTCAGGAGCTGGGCCTGGATACGGAAGCGCTCCAGGATGGGGCGCTCCAGCCCCAGCACCGAGCTCCAGTGAGAGGGAAGAACCGTGGGATTCTTGCCATCGTTGTTCTCCGTGAATGTATAGGCGCTTTCGAGGCGGTAAACCCAGTCGCCTTTGGAGAGGGAGGCGTCGGCGCCGATCGCTCTGATCCTGCGGAAAAGCTGTGTGCCCCGGGCCAGCAGAAGCGGGCCGGCGGCGGTGGCTACGATCCTGTGATCGATTTCCGCGAACTCCGGTTTGTGGTTCCATCCGTAAAAGGCGGACAGGGATCCGTCCCAGCCGTCGCCTGAATAGGATAACTTTGCCGCCACCTCCGTATTTTCGGGACGTACAGAGGGGCGTTCCGTATCTTCCAGGGTGATGCCTGCCGGAAGAGCAGCGGGCGGTACCAGCACTTTGCTCTCGGGAAAACGGGGCTGCAGGACAAGAGTGATACTCCAGGGAGACGAGCCTTGGGCCGGGGTGACGTTCATCAGGAAGGCGAGCCCCCCCTTGCGATGCCTTTCGGATTCGTGGGAAAGAATTTTCCCGTCCTTGGCTGAAAGGAAATCCGTGGGATTGATGGCATCGCTTTTTCCCCAGGGAAGGATCAGCTGGCCGGCCCTCAGCTGCCATCCACCGCGAAAGTACTCCAGCCAGCCTTCTTTCAGCTCGTGTTCCAGGTGCGTGCCGCCGCGGTTCCCGGTAAGGCGGCTTTCTTTGCCCTCAAAAAAATCCGCTGCATACACGGCCCGGGCGGAAAGGGGTTCGGAGAGGCGGAGATCGCCCTGCAGCTCCAGGCGGGAGTGAAGCTGGGTGAAGTTTTTTCCGTGGCTTTCCCTGGTGGGAAAATAGGCATCGGCGCTGGCTTCTCCGGAGAGGCCGGCTGAGGGCGCGGATTCGCCGGCATTTCCCATCAGCAGCAGGAATGCGAGGAGGATCAGCGTCCAGTGCAGTTTATTTGTCACGGCTCAGGTTCTGTACCGAAAAGGTGGAGTCGGGAATGTCTTCGTTCACCTGCACATGGTGGAAAAGCAGGGTGGTGGATTTTCCGGATTTCAGGTTCTCCATCTTGATTTTGTGTGCCAGGAACTTCTTTTCCCTAGGATCCACCTCTTTGATCTCGGTCGCGCTCATCCGCTTCCAGATCTCGCCTTTTTCGTTGTAGTAGTCGCCTTTGATATCCATGAAGTTATCCTGTCGCACCCACTTCAGGCTGCGGGAGGTGCCTGTGCTGTCTTTCACGATTTCATTGGCAGGAGTGCTTTCGACCACCCAGCATTTTGGTTTTTCCATCCCGGGGCAGGATTCGGTGCGGTTGATCTTGAACGTGTATTCATCCGTCTTGGGGGTGGAAAGATCAGAATAGGAAAATTCCGATCCCATGAAGGATCCACTTTGCTGCTGGCTCTCCACTCTTCTTACCTTTTTGAAGTTAGGAAGATAGATTTGCACGTCGGTTTCACCAGCCTCGCCCTCCCGGAAGAGAATGGCTTCTCCTCTCACTTCGGCCGGGCTCTGGAAACGCGTGAGGGTGCTGAAGTGCACGTTGTCCGGCATGAGCTCCCGCCACCACAAAAACTCTTTGGTCTTCTCCTCACCAGAAGCGTTTCTGGTGATCAGCTTCGCGGAGGCTTGCATGCTGCGCACACGCCGGGCTTCTTCGTTTTTCGCCATGATTTCCTTGGCCGTAAGAGAAGGCGCGGACAGAGCCACGTTTATCGCCAAGGTTCCCAGAGAAAAGATCAGTGCCGCTTTTTTTGTCATCAAATCCTCCTTCATCGCCGAGGCGATTATTCGTATTCCAAAGCCTCGCTGATATCGAGGCGCGAAGCCCGCACCGAAGGGTAGTAGCCGGCTACCAGCGCTACAAGAATTCCTATTCCTACGGTGAGTGCCAGGGTAATCCAGGGTACGGAGAAGGTGAGCACCCACCCGAGAAGGTTGGAAAGGGATTGGGTCACGAGAAAATAGGCCGCGGCCGTGCCGATGATCACCGCGGCCAGGGAGCCTAGTATCCCTTGGAGCATAGCTTCCTGCAGAATCAGGCCGCGCACCTGCCTTCGATTCATGCCCAGGGCGCGCAGCACCCCGAGCTCCTGGGTGCGTTCCATTACCGAAATCAACAGGGTGTTCAGGAGGCCCATCAGGGCCACGGCCAGCGCAGCCACTTCGATGGCGCGGGTATAGGAAAAGGCTGAAGTGATCCGTTCCGAAACCTGTCTCTTGATTTCTGCCTGCGACACCGAGCTGAGGTTCAAAGTGCGCCCGAAGCGGGAGTCGATTTCCCTCCGGATCAGCTCGGGATCATAGCCCGGGGCCGCGAAGAGGGCGAATCCGTCCACGAGAGGATCATTCCAGAACCGTTTGTATACCTTCCGGTCAAGGTAGATCAGCCCTTCTGCGGACGAGAAATCAGTAACCACCCCGGCGATCGGAAGTACGATTCGCCCCGAAGGGGAATGAATGGTGATGTGGTCGCCGGTACGTTTCCCGAAGTTCCTTGCGAAATTTTCAGAAACGAGAGTGACTGGGCGCTCCGAGTGATACAAGGCATGCACGGCCTCCTGCGCGGGCCGGTCGAGGAGCTCGAAGTTGCTGTATCCCGAGGCGGGATCGGTTTCATCGTAGGCTTTGAGGGAGATCTGGCGGCCTTCATAAGGAATTCGAACGGAGCGGATGGCGTAGGCACCCCGTTCCGGCCCCTGCCGGATGCCTTTCAATGTTTCCAGTTCCCGGCCCACGCTTTCATGAATCGGCTGAACCTGATTGGCCACCAGGTTTCCGAAAGAGCTCACTACCACATCGGCATGAAGGGTGCGGTCGTACCAGCCGATTACGGATTTCTGGAAGGATCCGGATAACGAGGAAAGGAGAATGACCAGTATCAGGCCAACCATAAGAATCCGCACATTCGAGGTGGTGCGTACAGGGTTCTGCAGCAGATTGTCTTTCGCCAGCCTGGTTACGGTGCCTCCGAACCGATGGAGGCTTCCTCTCAGAAGGCGTACCATCCAGAGCACGGGAAAAGGGCCCACGAGCGCAGCTCCTGCCATGCCTGCAACTGGATCGATCCATTTGAACGCGGCCCAGCGGGCGCTCCATCCGAGAAGGGACGACAATGCCATGATCCCTAACAAGGAAAGCCCGAGCACCAGGCTGAATTTTTTCTGCACATCGGCCTTTTCGGAGCCTTCATCGATTCGCTTCATCGCTTCCATGGGCTGGATCGAAGTGGCTTTCAAGGCGGGCCAAAGCGCCGCGAGGAAGGAAGCGATTCCGCCGGTGGCTGTTCCCAGAAATACCTGATCCCAGCCAAAAACCAGAGAACTTGCCTCAATCGGCGTGGCGTATTGTACCGACATGGAGCTCGTGACCATTTTCAGGAGGAACCCGGCGAGCACGCGCCCTGCCCAAACCCCAGCTGCAGACCCGAGGATCCCCATCATGAAGGCTTCCGATAGAAACAAGAGAAGGATCTGCCGCCTCGAAGTGCCGAGGCTTCGCAACGTGCCGATTTCCTTTTTTCTCTCCGCCACGGAGATGCTCACGGTGTTCGCGATCAGGAACAGGCCCACGAATACCGCCAGCGCGCTGAAAAGGTCCAGGAGCGTTTGATAGGATGAGATGAGCCTGCCTTGTGCAGCGGCTTGTTCCGCGGTGTCTTCCACTTTGTATCCGCGCCCCAGGGCGCTTCGAATGCCTTCCGCAATGCCAGCGGGATCAATGCCTTCCCGGAGCACGAGATCCACCCGGTCCAGTTTGCCTTCTTTTCCGAAGGTGGCGCGGGCACCATCGATGTCCATGATCGCGAGATTTCCACCATAGGCCCTGGCCGGCCCTTGCGGTTCCAGCAATCCTCTTACGGTCATGCGCCTGGCGCCTCTGGCCGTGGTGATGGTGAATACGGAATCCAGCTTCAGTCCGTGCGAATCCGCGAACTCCTTCGTGACGATGATGGAATCGGGCTGATTGAGAAAGGTGAATGGATCGTCGATCACCTCCTGATCGGTGGCCTTATAATCCCTGATGCTGCTCTCTTTCAGAAGATCCACGCCGAGCACCATCAGGGTTTGGGGATTGGATTCAAGGCTGCGGGAAGGTTCCGTGAGATACGCCCGATTCACCACGAGGGGCACGGCCGTGCGCACGCCGGGGTAGTTCTGAATCTTGTTCATGACGGATTCGGGGAACCCTGCATCGGAATGAGAAACCGTGAGATTGGATTTTCCCGCTATGGCTTCGATGCTTTCCTGAAACGATGCCAGCGTGGACCGATTGATGATCTGGATGGCTACGAACAATGCGATTCCCAGCGCCACGCCCGCTGCTGCGAGGAGCGTGCGGCGTGGTTTGAGGAGAAGATGCCGAAGGGCCACGAAGCGATAGAGGTTCAGGTATGATCTAAACATGCGGGCGATCGCCTGAAACCCGCCTGAGCGTGAACGGTTTGGTTTTCACTTTTGGCCTGTTGGCCTCGTCCTTTTCGATGAGCCCATCGCGGATATGGATCACCCTGTCGCCGTAGTGGGCGGCTTTCGGGTCGTGGGTGGCCATGAGGATCGTCTGTTCATGCTCCCGGGCCATCGTTTGCAGAAGCTCGAGCACCATTGTTCCTGTTCTGGTGTCGAGGTTTCCCGTGGGCTCATCGGCGATGATGAGGAGGGGATCGGTGATCAGGGCCCGCGCGATGGCCACCCGCTGCATCTCTCCGCCCGAGAGTTGATCGGGGCGGTGATGCACCCTATGGCCGAGATCGATCATATTGAGCAGCTCGATCGCCCGTGGGGTCACCTCGCGGAGGGATTTGCCATCGATCAATAGCGGCAGGGCTACATTCTCGAGGGCGGTGAGCGTGGGGAGCAGGTAAAAGAACTGAAATATGAATCCGAGGTGCTGGCGGCGGAAGGCGGAGAGTTCGTCGTCGGAGAGGGATTCCAGGTTGCAGTTGTGAATTCTGACCGAACCTTGGGAAGGCCGGTCGAGGCCGCCGATAAGATGAAGGAGCGAGCTCTTTCCGCAGCCAGAAGGCCCCATCAAGGCGGTGAACTGACCGCGTTCCACTTGGAAGCTCACATCGGCGAGGGCCTCCACGAGGTGGGTGCCCTCGCCATAAATTTTCTTGAGATTCGTGACTTCCAGCACCGAATGCTTTGCGTGTGTTGCCATGCAGTGTTTCCGGGTGCAATCGAAGTGCCATCTGGAGGGAGCAGGTGGAGAGAAGCACCGCTATTGGAATCTCTATTCCTTTTTTCCTGCTGTACAAATTTGCCCCGGCAGGAAAAGGGGCGTGAAGGAAGGGATTCCTCACGCATAACGATTCTGATCCCACAGTTTCATCCGATGAAATCGTGATCAGCAGATCGGGGCCGTCCGATGGTTCATGACATTAGACGAAGGAGTTTGATTCCAGGTCTTAGCTCAAGGCCTTTATAGAATTTTCAGGGGTTATGGGTAGGATCGAATCTACTCGTCCGCACAATGAGCAGTGAGAGGAATCTTCAAGCCATCAGAGGTGAGAAGAAAGAGATCGTAGGTTGGGGTTTCAACTTCAATCAGGCGAGCATGCTTGTAGGCTTCCGGCTCTACAACAATTTGGTTTTGGTCCAGTTCTACGATTTTCCCCTCGTGCGCGCCTTCGGCGATTACGTAACCCAGGCTTGCAGGGTCGCAGGCAAAGGCGGACGCGGAGAAAATGATCGAGATTATGGCAGCAAAAGCTTTCACGGTAGCCTCCATTAATTGTTTGAAGAATAAAGTTCAGTGCGGGACGCATGATAATTCGATGCGTTATCTAATGCAAATGAGAAGGAGAGATCGAAAAAATGCCCCATAGAAAGTGGCGCAACTGGACTAAAGAGCGCCTGAATTGTTTCGGTTTTGCTCGGCTGTAAAAACTTTAGACAGGAAAGGGGCCGGCATTTTCCCTGCCGTTCAGTTTTATTGCACCTTTATTGCATCAGCAACTACGGGCGCTCGGAGGCAATCCCGGCGAACCTGGAATGATTGCAAATTTGTGCGTGCCTGATTCGTGGCGCCGGGAGGAATTATGAGAGCAAAGAAAAGAAAAGTAACAACAACTGCCAATAAGCGTGCGGCAAAATCCAAGCTTACAGGGCTGAGCAGGGACCAGCTCAAAAAGATCTACGCGATCAACAAGGTTCGCTCCACTGTCACCGGCACCAGGATATTCGATCGCACCGTGCATAAGACCAATATCTGGCTGAAAGACGTGATGCGCGCCCTCGGATGGGAAAACCGGGAGCATGCCTACCAGGCTCTGAGGGCCACCCTGCATTCAGTGAGAGATGTGCTTACTTTCGAAGAGGCGGTTCAGCTGGGAGCGCAGCTGCCGATCCTGCTGAGGGGCGTATACTACGAGGGCTGGAGCCCGAACAAAGGCCAGATGAGGCTGAAGACCGTGGGAGAATTCTTTCTCCTGGTGCGCATCCACCTCGGCCCTTCCACCAAATTCAATAATGCCGATATCCGCGGCTTCACGCATGGCTGCCTGCAGGTGATCGCCAAGCACATCAGCAAAGGAGAAATGCAGGAAGTGAAGGCCGTGCTTCCCAAGAAACTCAAGGGCCTGGTTCCTGAGCCTCAGAGCGAAGGCTGGGAGAGCATGATCTGGGTAGCTTGAACGCTCTGGCTCTGTTTTTTCGCCCTCGCTCTCAAGGCTGGCTCCAGTTTGTGGGGATCGCAGCCGAGAGGCCGAGGGCGATCTGGTGTGTCCAGAGCTTGGTGGAAAGGGAGGCCGTGGCTCCATAGGGTACCTTCAGCCAGGAGTGATGGATCTTATATTCGGCAAAGAGAGATACCGGTCCGCCCAAGGTGATTTCGAAACCACCCAGCCCCTGCAGGGCCCAGCCTCCATAGTGGTAGCTGTCTCCCTGCTCCGATCCGATTCGGCCTTCCACGTGGGGAAGTAAAATCCCCACGCCCGCACCGGCGAACGGGCGAAAGCTCTCTTTCGCTCTCCAGCGCTCGTAGATGTTCAGCATCAGAAAATTCAGGCCGTGGGAGAATGCCAACCCGCTTATCGTGGATCCCAGGGTTTCAAATCCGTGCACCGGCGTATTGCCGCCCCTGTCGCCGCTGGCATAAACCACCTGATTATCGCTTGCTACGATTTTGGCGTGCACGAAATCCAGGCCGAATCCGGAATCCGGCATCCAATCTTTCCAGTATATGATCCGGACACCCCAGTAAGGCGGCTCCTGAAAGTTCTCGTTTTTCCAATCCACATCGTGGAGCGTGAGGCTTAAGCGGTTTGTTTGAGTGATCTGAATGTCGCTATTGTAGGTATGAGCCAGGCCACCGTGCAGGCTCAGTTGCAGCTCCGCAAAGGCGTTTTGGGCTGTAAGGAACGCGAGCAGGAATGCGGCGGCTTGAGCAAAGATTTTCACCCTGCTGGGGTTTCAAGAAACGCACCATTTTTCAGCCAGGTGATGGCACACCGCTTGAGAGCAGGAAAGGTGGAAAGGGAAAGAGACTGCGGCTCCGGATTGATAACCAAGGAGGTAACTATGGAAATCCTGCAAGGGGCAATAGCGGTGTTCGTTTGCGTTCTGATCGCGCCTGCTTTCCTGATCGGTTTCGGTTTAGTGGCTGCGATTCCCGTGGCCGGTTTGGGCTTTGCCCTGCAAGTGTTCACTCAGCACGAGTTTCAGAAGCCGGAAGCACCTGCCGGCGAAAGCCGAAAAAACGAGGTGGCCGGAGAAAAACGAAAGGCCGCTTAGGCAAAGTGGCCTCTGCCTTCACAGCAGCCAGAAGCAAAGGGCCGCTAAAATGGTGGGCGGGAGGGCCGAGAGAAACAATCCCAGCGGATTGATCCCGTCTTCATCGAAGGCGGCATTGAGAATCCCGTACCCGGCAGGATTGGGGGCATTGGCGATTACCGTCAATCCACCACCCACCACCGCGCCCGCCACGAGAGCGTATTGAGAGCTTGCCGTGAGATCCGGTACCTGGGATCCCAGGTAGGTGAGTGCGGCATTGTCGGTGATAGCGGTGAGGCCCATCGAGCCGATGTAGAGGGGAAGGGCGCTCAGGGAAGTGAGCACGGGCTCAAGCCACCAACGCTGCGGTCCTCCGAGCACTACCAGGCCGCCGAGGAAAAAAGCCACCAGTAAACCTTCCCTCAGCTTCACCACAGGCTGGTATTCCCGGGTTACGGATACGAGGCCGAGGAAAAATAGGAAGATGCCCGCGAACACCACCAGGTGGTGAGCGGAAATCACGATAGCCCCCAAAAAGATAAAATAGCTGATGGAAACCCAGGCAGGAATTTCCGCCTGGCGCGCCTTTGTCTCCCATTTCATGGCGCTCAGTTCTTTGCGGAATCGCAAGGCAACAAAGGCCGTATTGGCCAGTACCGCGATCACCGCCTTCCAGCCGAAATGGGTAAGCATGAATCCCAGATCCCAGTTCCAGGTTTTGGCCACCATCAAAACCGGAGGGGCGGCAAAAGGAGTGAGGGTGCCGCCGATGGAGATATTCACGAAGAGCAAGCCTATGGTGGCGTATTTCAGTTTCTGGCTGATGCCTTTTTCGTAAAAACGCTCCAGCAGGATCAGGGCTGTCACCGTCATGGCGGCTGGTTCCGTGATGAAAGAACCCAGCAGGGGCCCCAGGATCAGGGCGGTGATATAAAAGGCCAGGGGGGCAGGAAGGGGAAGAAGCTTGGAGGAAAGGTCGATCGCTTTGCTGGCCACGGAAAGGATCGGCCGGGTGGCGCAGACGCCCATGATCACGAACACAAAAGCAGGCTCCGTGAAATTCCTGGTTTCCAGATAGCGAATGGCCACTTCGGAGCCGGACTGGCTGGCGTAATAGGTGAGGAATACCGCTCCCCAAATCCCGAACACCACCTCCACTTCTCCCAGGAGGTGGAAAAAGTTTTCGCCCACGGATCCATCAGGGAAGCGATGCGAAAGGCCTTGAATGTATTTCACGAGAAAGGTGTGAAGTATGGCGATGGCAAAGCAAATCGTGGCAACGATTTCGGTGGTATGTGTCATGAGGGGATTTTAGCAGATTTGCAGAGAAGCGCTCTTACATTCGGCTTTCCCGCTGCTGGCTTTTTTTGGCGCAGTGAGGCGCGCGTTTGTCGTCGATATCGCCCTACGAGGCCGCAGCTGGGCAGTACTGGTGCACGATGTCCAGCAGTTTCTGCACATGAAAGGGCTTTCGCACAAAAGCTTTTACTCCTACCGAGGGCCTGGTGATCTGCTGGAACGCCGAGATCACCACCACCGGCACCTTCGCCACCTGTTCGGGAAGATAGCAGCGGGCCACGAGGAACTCGTCTCCGCTCATTACCGGCATCATCCAGTCGAGAAGAATCAAGGAGGCGTCAGGGCTTGTTTTCAGGGCCTCAATGGCGAGCTTTCCGTTTTCGTAGGCGCGTACCTCATATCCATCCTCTTCGAGAATGGCGGTTACGAGCTCGCGGATGTCGGGATCGTCTTCTACCGTGATGATGAGTGGCTTTTTCATGGGTAGGGGGTTTAGCAAAGGCCGTTACCCTTCGCCAGATGCAAATTGGTACGTTGGTAAGTTCAGCCGTGCAGGTGGAAAAACCGAGGAATTCAAGGAATAAATCCGGCCACAGAGGCGCTTTTCCCGGGAGAACGGGGTGAATTTCCGTAGGGCAGAATTGCCTCACTGTAAATAAAAACAGTTAACTATATGACGAGGGCGTGCGGCAGTTCTGCCATCAACTGGTGCCTGTTTTCTGGTTTTCGTCTCTGCTCGAAAGCAAGCGCAAGGGATAGACGTAAGCTTCACCTGCCTGTTTGCCTCGGAACCAGGAGGCGGGCGCGTGAGCGAAAAATGCCGCCACCGCAGCAGTGGCGCTCGCGAAAAAATAAACCCAGCCGGGATTCAATGTGGCGGAAAGCACGATCGCGTGGGTGAAGCCGCCGGCGAGCCCGAGAACCAGCCACGCCTTCATTCCTGCGCCCTTCATCCAAATCCCGCCGATCGCCAGGCCAAAAAGCGGAAGCAGCACATAGGACACCCGGTTCATTTCCGGCTCGAATCCCGCCCAAGGCACCTTTTGAATGAAGGTATGCCAGATTTCATAGGTGGCCATCACCAGAAACGAGATCGTGGCGATGGAGCGGCTGGATTTTTTGCTTACGGTGGAACTCATCTTTTTCCTTTCAGCCTGCTTCGGCCACTAGAGAGGTGCCGAGAACTGCCTCGAGATGCACGGAGGCATTCACCAGGCGGGATACCGGGCAGATCTTTTTGGCGAGATCGGCCGCCGCCTGAAAGGTGGCATTGTCGAGATTTGGAACCACGGCCTGGGTGGAGAGATAGATGTCGGTGATCTCGTAACCGCCTTCTCCTTTGTCCAGTTTCACGCACGCCCTGGTTTCGATCTTATGAGGCTCGAATCCGCTTTTTTCCAACTGGCTTGCCAGAGACATCGAAAAGCAGGCGGCATGGGCTGCGGCGATCAGTTCCTCGGGATTGCAGCCTTTCTCGTTCTCGAATCTTGTAATGAAGGAAAAGGGAACACTGGCCAGCGCTCCGCTTTCGCTGGTGATGGTGCCTTTGCCCTCTTTCAGTCCGCCCTTCCAGATCACGCTCGAAAATTTTTCCATGGCTTCCCCTTCTTAGTTTCTGCCCATTCCGTATCGAAGATGCGGGTTGCGATTTGCGTACCATATCCTCCGGTGTGAAGAGGAAAGGCAGCAAATCGGTTATGTGGCAGGCGAGGGGCGTGCCCCGGAGCATTGCCCCGAGGCGGGCGATGGAAGCCTTCAGCGCCGTATCAGCGGCGTCTGAAGAAATGGCATGGATCTCGCAACAGTGAAGGCGAGAGCGTTTGAAAGTTTTGAAAGGAAAGAATGTGAAAGTTCCAACCTTCAGGAAGATCAAACGCTGTCCATTTTCCTCGTAGAAGGGGGAATCAGGGGACTCTGCTTCACAGCAGGGTCAAAGAAGGTTCGGGTATGAATAATACCCGAACCTTTCTTTTTGGGTGTGAAGGGAAATCAGCCGGTGTGCCGGTGCAGCTGCCCGGATCTCTCATAGGTGCCCACCAGCTCCGCGGTTTCCAGAACGTGTCCCTGCAGGGCCAGCAAAAACGCTTCGCGTCTCATCCCTGCCGCGAATGGAATGGCGGTGCTCAGGGCAAAAAGCTTGAAGTGGTAGTGATGGGGCCCTGAACCTGCCGCGGGCATGGGGCCGTGGTATCCGATTTTGCCAGCGGAATTCCTTCCCTGGGTGCAGAGCAGGGGCAGAAGCAGGATCTCCCGGCGCGGAAGCCCTTCCGGTAGCGAGCTGACTCTCACCGGGATATTGTAGACGATCCATTGGGCGAATGGATGCTCTTTCTCCATTCGCACGGGCGCATCAGGATCATCGCACAAAAGAGCGAAGCTCCGGGTTCCTTCCGGGATATAGCTCCATTCCAAAGGAGGGCTCACATCATTGCCCTCCCCGGTATAGCGAATGGGAATGGTTCCGTTCCTGCCGAATACAGGGCTGGTGAGCTGCATTCTTTCTCCTTCCTTAAAGGCCTTGGGGCCAGGTTTCAGGGATCTCCTGGATCACAAAAGGCTGGCTCAATGGGCGGAGCGGCCGGCTGCGATCGAAAAAAAGGAAAGAGTCATACCGGCGAGCCAGTGAGGTGGGCACGTAGTTGCCGAGTCGCTCGTGCTCCGGCTGATAAACCACGCCAATGGCTCTGTGGCCTCTCGCCTCCGACAGGGCCGCCTCCGAAGGAATCGAGTCGCCGAGCTTGAGGTAGAAGCGATCCGCACCGAGGGTGGCCGAAGCCAGGTGCATCGATCTTTCCACGCTTCCCGGCCGGGCTTTCGGAAGCTCGAACTTGGTTATGGGACCGTCCCAGCTAGGAGAGGCGATCACTTTGCCTTCGTAGGTGCCGAAACCTACGAGCGCCACATGATGGGCGCCGAAAGCCTCTCTGGCCAGGCCACCGAGATTGATCTGGCCGAAGCGGGGCATATCCGTGGCCAGATAATCCCCGATATGGGTATTGTGCGCCCAAATAATCGCTTTGGAATCGTCGCCGTATCTCTCGAGAAGGTAGCCGAGGGTCTCCAGCATATGCCGATCCCTGACATTCCAGGAGTCCTCGCTACCATGCACCATGGTGCGGTAGTAGTTCTCCGCGTTCGCCACGATCCTGGCGTTTTGCCGGGCATCGAACCAGGGCTCGGTATCCGGAACGCGCTGGCTCAACAGATCGTTCAGGTTCTGGAGGATTTTCTCCTGGCAGCCTTCGGGGAAGCGCAGAAGGGAGCGGGCATAAGCCCGTTCGTCGCGGGAGAAGGGATCCAGGCAGGCATAACGCTCTTTGAGCGTTCTCGCCAGCGTGGGGTTCAGGCGCGCGGTCTGCTGAAGAACGGCATCGGCGCTCTCAAAAAAAGAATACACATCCAGGCCGAAGAAGCCGGCTTTCGGTTTTGTAACCTGGCGGGCGTTGTGGCTCTTTAGCCATTCCGCGAATGAGGCCACTTCTTCATTCGCCCACATCCAGGTGGGCCAGCGAGTGAAGGCAGAGAGCGCGTCGCGTGCGCTGATCTGCGCTTCTTCCTGGCACCATTGATGAAGAGCGCGGCAAGGAGGCCAGTCGCCTTCTACCGCTACAAAGTGAAAGCCGTACTGCTCTATCAGGATCTGCGAGATCCGGGCCCGGAATTCGTAGAATTCCCTGGTTCCATGAGAGGATTCACCGAGCATCACCACCCGTTTTTCCGCCAGCTCCTGAATCAGTTCCATGGGAACGGCCTCTTCCATAGGAATGGCGGCCGCCAGGATTTCCTGCACCAGTTGTTCTTCCTGGGGCGATCCTATTTCACGCAGCCGAGCCATCGCCGCTCTCCCTGTTTTCCCTTCGGGCACGCGCCGATTTAAGGAAATGAAGCACCTCTTCGTCGGTCACCTGGTTGAACTCCTCATAGAACTGCCCCACGGCATAAAACTCGTCGGGTTCCAGCAGGCAGATGAACTCGTCCACCTCTTTGCGGATCACTCCGGCGGTACGGGAGGAGCATACCGGCACTGCGAGCACTACCTGAGAGGCGCCTTGTGCCCTTGCATAGCCACAGGCGGCCCGAGCGGTCACTCCCATGGCGATACCGTCGTCGATGATCACGGCGCTCCGATTTCGCAAGGAGGGAAGCGGCCTTCCGCCTCTGTAGAGCCGCACTCGCCGCTCCAGCTCCTTTTCCTCCGTGGCTACCATTCTGTTGATATCTTCCTGGGTGCAGCCCACGTATTCCACGATGGAGGGATCCATCCAAAGGTGGCAGTTCTCTGCCAGGCCTCCCATCCCCAGCTCTTCGTGCCAGGGCACCCCGATTTTTCTCACCACCAACACCTCAAGTTCGGCGCCGAGCCTAATGGCGCTTTCGTAAGCCACGGGAACTCCCCCCCTGGGCAGGGCCAGCAAGAGCGGCTCGTGGAGGGGGAGGTCGAGGAGCCGTTCGCAGAGTAAGATTCCTGCCTGCCTTCTGTTGATGAATCTCATTTTGAAAGGCTCCTCGCTTGCTTATTCCACTTTTCTCACCACCACGATCACGGCCTTGTAGGGTGCCCCACGAAGCCGGATCGCGCGGAACTCGGATCTGGAGGCCGACGCACCTTCGGCTCGGGTGAAAATGGATTTGAGTTCTGCGTCTTTTGTGCGAAAGGTGCGGGCCACCCAGTTCGCGCTTTCGGCCATATTGAATAAGTCGATGCTTCCGAGCTCCATTTCCCTCTCGAGAAAATCATGAATGGTGTGCAGCCGTTCTTCGGCCAAGCCGGTTTCCGCTTCCTTCAGTTTGCCTTGAGGTGGAAGCGCTTTGTCGCTCCAGGCGGCCACCGAGATATGGTCAATGGGAAAATTTTTTCGAACATCGCGCACGGCGGTACGTATGGCATCCTTGTCGGAATCGGAAATGCGGGCCGATCCGGGATCGAACGTGATCAGCACGCTGGGATGGGCCTCGGCCGCCGTATCCGCCGCATTTGCACTTATGCTCAGGGAAAGAAAAATAAACACAAACACTTTGATATGTCGCATGGCCACTCCTCTGAAACGCGCTGTCGTGGCTCCGTATCCTGGCCATTCTCGCAGCTGCCGCATCTAATTCGCTAAAAAACTGCCGCAGAACTCGTGCCATCTTTTTCTCGCGTGCTGAAAACGGGAAATTCAGGATTGCGCAAACGGCGAAGGTTTCCCTAGACTGAAAGAATCCATCGTTCACCAAAGGGTTCGAAATATATGCGGCTTGTTCTGGGAGGGCTCTCTCTTTTGCTTTTTCTATGTTGCGTTCCGCCCGTCAGCGTCGGGGCAGAATGCGCCGGCGTGGTCCACCTTCGCCGCGCTCTGGAAGAGGAGTTCGGGCTGAAGGCAGAGGATAAAACGGATCGGCATTCCCCCCGGGTGCTGCATAACCTTCTGTTGCTTCTGCGCGAGGGATTCCCTTCGGGCAGCATGCGCTCTCTCTCCAGCCTGCGGTCCTTCTATGCCTATGCGGGGCACGACACCCGTTACGATCTGGCCGCTTACCACGAGAAAGAAAAAGCCATCAGCATAGGCGGGGCAGCGGTTTGGAGCGGGAAGGAGGCCACTGATTTTCTGATCCTATCCACTCTCGCTCACGAGATCGGCCACGCATGGGTTTTCGGAAAGTTGAGCGCGCCTGAGCTGGCCAGGCTGGGCGAAGAGGAGGGGGGATGGATCAAGCTTCCCGGCTCCGAAGGCTTGAAGGCCGAAGCCTTCCTGGCGGGGCACCCGAATCCCGCCGCAGCGGGGCTTAGCATCACTTCCAAGCTTGCATCAAGGAACGTGCACGAGTGGTTTGCTGATGCATTCGCCGCGGCTGCGATGCACAGGCTGGGAGAGAAAGGCCTGCTGGGCGAAAACTGGAAAAAAAAGTTGCGCGGAAAGATAGGCAGGCACAGCTGGGTGGATTACGGCCGCTTGCAGCCCGGCTTGAGGGCAAAGCTTGAGGCACAACTGGCTCCGAAGATAGTGGATCGATCTCCCGCTACGCATCGGTGACGCGGATCATTTCATTTTCGCGCAAGAGCGGCATAGGCCGGAAAATTCCAGCACATGATGAATTTTGGTGTAGCCGAGGGCTTTCACTTTGGCCTCGAGTTTTTCGAGCTGGCAGTCTTCCAGTTTTTCAATTTTCCGGCAGGAAGTGCAGATCACATGGTGATGGTGCTCTCCTTCCGCCTTCAGCTCGAAGCGGGCGATCCCGTCACCAAAATCACAGCGCCTTACGATTCCAGCCTCCTCAAAAGACGAAAGGCATCGGTAAACGGTTACGGTATCAAGGGCGGAGCGGCCCGCTTTACCCTCGATTTTATCCTGCAGCTCTTTGGCGCTGAATGGCCCGTGATGGTTCACCAGATACCGCAGGATAACTTCCCTGGATTTGGTTCGTTTAAGCCCGGATTCTTTCATCCGATCCAATGCCAGATCGAAGGAGTGGCCATGGGCACATTCGTGGGAGTGCTGGTGGGCTTTCTTTGCCATAGCCTTACATAACGCGGTTTCTGCTGTTCTAGAAAGGAATTGAGCGCGAATTTTTAGTTTATGATTTGGCTTTGACGGAGGCTTTACGGAATTCGTCCGCTCTCCTAAGGTTAAATGATGGAAAGACGCGCATTTCTCGCATTCATGGGCCGGGCCTCCGTGCTGGCCGGGTTAGCTCCCACTGCTTTTCTTCAGGCCTGCAGCCGCACTCCCACCCAGGGACGATCCCGAATCCCTGCAATTGGAATCACTCCCGTCCGGCCCAGCACCTCTGATTCCATCGTGCTGGCTCCTGAGTTCGAATGGGAGCTTTTGGTCAAGAAAGACGATCCCATCGGAGCCTCGATCCGATTCGGGGCCAATAACGATTTTAACGCTTTTTTTCCTTTCGATCCGGCTGAGCCTTTTGATGGCATGCTCTGGACCAATCACGAGAGCCCGGAACCTTTTCTCATCACCAACTCGCTCCACAAAGATGAGAAAAGCTGGAAGAGCCGCGCCGAAATCATGGCGGAAATGGGCAGCGTGGGAGGATCTCTCACCCGCCTTTTCCGCAATGAAAGAGGAGCTTGGGTGGTCGATCGCGGCTATCACCTGAACCGCCGTTTCGACGGCAATTCCAGAATTCCTTTTGCCGCGCCACGCCCTGTTCATGGCTCCAAATTCGCGTTGGGCACGATGGGAAACTGCGCCGGCGGGAAAACTCCCTGGGGCACTCTTCTCACCTGCGAGGAAAACTACGACCAGTACTACGGGGAATGGGATTTCAGCCCGCTTCCCGGAGAAACCAAGGCCAGAAAAAATCCGCTGGTGAAGTACAAAAGCGATTCGGATCTCGGCTGGTCGCAGCGCTTCAAGCGGAGCCCGCTCCATTACGGCTGGGTAGTGGAAGTGCACCCCTTTACCGGGGTAGCCCGGAAGCTCACGGCGCTCGGCCGCTTCGCTCATGAAGGCGCCACCTGTGTGCAGGCGAAAGACGGCCGCACCGTAGTTTATCTGGCGGAAGACTCCAACGATCGATATTTGTATAAATTCGTGGCTGACAGGCCGGGCTCGCTGGAGACCGGCACTCTTTACTGCGCCAGCCTGGAAAAAGGGCGCTGGCTGCCTCTCGAGATGAACGCTCATCCCGGATTCAGCCGCCGTTTCCGCGATCAGCTCGATCTTCTGACGCAGGCACCGGCCGCAGCGGAAATGGTCGGAGCCACTCCGCTCGATCGCCCCGAGGATATCGAACGCGATCCTCTCACCGGCGATATCTTCGTGGCGCTCACGAACAATAAGCCCAAGGGAAGGCCTTTCGGTGGCCTGCTTCGTTTGCGCGAAGAGCCTCTCTCCCTTGAATTTGAAAGCAGCACCTGGCTTTCCGGAGGGCCGGAAACCGGCATCGCCTGCCCCGACAATCTGGCCTTCAGCCCCGATGGCCATCTTTGGATCACATCCGATATGAGCGCCAGCGATATGCGGGCAGGGAAGTATTCCGCTTTCGGCAATAACGGGCTCTATTGCATGCCGATGCATGGGCCCGATGCCGGGCGCCTGTTGCAGGTGGCGAGCGCGCCTGTGGCAGCGGAATTCACCGGGCCGGAATTCCTTCCTGATGGCACGCTGGTGCTGAGCGTGCAGCACCCCGGTGAGGTGATGGGCAAGGAAATGCCCGCTTCCCGCTCCAGCCAATGGCCTGAGGGCGGCGTACCTAGAAGCTCGGTAATCGCGATCAAGCGCCGCGGATAAGCCGAGCCTGCTATTTTTTCTGAATCGCCTTCTGTGATTTGCGCTCGGCTTCGATCGCTTTTTGCGTGCCCGTGATATTGCTGGAGGGCTTGGCGGAGGGTTTTCTGGCTGCCTTTGGAAGAGGGATTTGCTTTCCCGCCATCGTGGCTTTCGCTGGCTTGGGCAGAGGCAGATCGCCATTCAGGCCTTTGCTATATCCTTTCGTGGTTTGCAGCATGCCGATGGTTTTGGCCTTCAGTGCCTTGGCGGATTTAATTTCCCCTCTGAGAAATTGCACGATTTCAGAAATCTGCTTTTCGGCTCGGCTATGGCAGTGGGGATCCGCAGGATTGGAGATGCCGGGATGGTACCTCAGTAAAATGGAGAGATAGCTGGCCACGAGATCCGTGTTTCTGCTCATGGATTCGATTTCCTGATCGAGGGTACCGATCGATGCATGGAAATCACCGCTCATGTTGAGGAGGGAGTTGTTCTGGCTGCTATCGGATCCCATCCCTGCTTTTCTCATGAGAGCGGCAAGGGAATCGCTGGCCTCTTTCCAATCGCGCATCACCAGTTGCCGGCATTCTTCGGCACGTCTGGCGGCGATCGCATTTTCCCCGCAAGTAAACACTTCCTCAATCAGAGGGGCGAGAGGCTCGCAGGAGATTTTTGCATTTCCAGCAAAAGCCAGCGGGGAAGGGGAGGCCCAGGCGATCAGAGCCCAGATCAGCAAGGCCAGGAATTTCTTAGCGGCATTGCTCAAGGCCTGCGCCCTCCTTTACCCAGGAAACATTCGCCGTGAGATTGTCGTAGCCATCCGAGAGATTTCCGCTGCCCAAGCGCGGGGGCGGGGTGGCGTTCACCACGCTAAAGTGAAGGCAAACTTCGGAGGTGCAAGTGCGATTGCAATAGCGGCGGGCATGGGATGCGCCACACTTTTTCATCTTGGACGCATTGAAGCCCGTTTTTCCGTTTCTCCCTTCCCCATACCAGCATTCATAGGGGATGTATTTAGGAGCCCAGGCATAGCCTTCGAGCTTGAGGAGCCGGATATTTGCTGGATTGATTTTTCTTTGGGCTGCCAGGGCGTCGAGCTGTTTGGAGATTCTGGTGATCGAAGAGGCTCCTTCCGAATGCCCGGCGATGATGAATTTGCGATCTTGATCGTTTCGGATTTCTTCCACAATCCGCGCTTCATAGCGGGATCCGGGGGACACAGCCACGGCCTCCACTTCATATCCCGGAAGCTTTGGCCTGGCATTCGCCAACCATCGATTCATCTGGGAGGCGGTGGAACCGATCCCGCCGATCAAGATCACTTTTGGCCTGGCGAAGGCGGAGGCACTCGGCAGCAGCGCCAGAGCCAGTAGCAATTTTCCGAATTTCTTTAAGGTAGCTGCCTTCATTTTCTCACCTTTCCTTTTTAGTTCCCGTGATATCGCTCTGCCTTCGAGGGGATTTCGAGCCGGAGGGCACCCGATCCGTGTTGCTTCCTTTTACGGATTTCGTGAGCGATCCAAAATTGCTCGAATCCATGTGCAGGGATTTCGAATGCGCATTCGCCTCTTTCTCCCTGCTTCGGTACATCGCTGCCTTGCGCTGAAATTCCACGCGGATTTTTTCAATGGCAGTGATGGTATCCCGATAGCATCCCACAGAATGGTACCAGCTTTCCGGATGCCTGGCGATTTCGCCTAAGGAAGGCGCCAGCGCAAGGGGAGGAACGGCGGTGAAAGTTTCATATTCTTTCATCTCGGCGAAGGCGGTATTGGCCAGGGTTTGCAGGGCTTCCATGGAGGCGGCTGTAAAGCGATACTTCTCCTGGCTGGCTTTCAGGTCGCCATTTTGATTCTTCTCCGCCTCGTCTGCCAAGCGGCTGATCTCAAGCCCATAGCCTCCCTCTTCCTGTCCCAGCTTTTTCAGGCAGGCTTGAGCGGCGATCGCAAGCGCGCCGTTTTCTTCACATCCTCCCACTCTTTCCGCCACGGATGCTGCGGGTTCGCAAAAAATTACGGGCTGGCCGGCCGCGGCCAAGGTGGCTGGGATGGCAAGGCTTCCCAAAACCAATCCCAGGAGGGCGGGAGAGAGGCGATGGTGGATTGAAATTCGGGCCAAGCGTTTACTCCTCTATCGAAGCTGCGCGCAGGAAAGGGGCGCGTAGTGGAGGCACCATGAATTGCTGCCGCATTGGCTCGATCCATCAACCGTGATCACTTCCCTGCAGCCGCGGCTCTGGATTAAATATGGTTTATTTGGTGCATGGGAGCGGCCTGTGCCGGTGGCCGTGATGCATACCACGTGTGATAGCCCCTGCACGGCTGGGGATCGAAGGGATCTTCGGCCTCCTCCTCCAGGTGCAAAGCCCTCAAAATCGATATACTTCACCCGCTTTCTGGCGGCGGCACTGAGCTTATTGATGAAGCGCGCGGCATAGGCGGATCCATCGGAATGGCCCGCCACGATAAAGCTCGCTTTGCTTTGCTCAATCTCCGCCACTTCCGCCTCGGATCCGGTGCTTCCCACTTGGTGCAGGCGGAAGCTGGAGCGGCAGGCGCCGAGGCCACCGAGTTTTCCGCCGGCTCCCGCCCAGAAGTGAATATTGGGAGAGGAGGCGGCTGAAACGGATAGAGGAAGGATGGAAGAAAGAGAAAGCAGAAATAGGAAGTAGGCCTTAGGCATGGGGTGGGGCTCCATTGTCTCTAAGAGTTTCATCGGCCGATTTTAAGGTGGGCTGGAGATGATTTGTCCTTTAAAGTCATGGTGTTATCATTGTTTTTTCCTGGCCTTGCCCGCCCCCGCCAGGAGGGCCATCAGAGAGATCGCTACAAAGCAGTTCCTCACCAGGGAAATCACGAAGAGAAACCCTTTCCTTCGATCATTGGCCGTGAGGGCGTAGTTCCAGGCGTGAGTGAAGGTGAGTGAGGTGAACAGGAGGCCCACCGCCCCTGCCCCTGCCCAGGCCAGCCATTTCCCGCTTTTTCTCCACACCAACGGCTGTCCAAGCAGAGCGCATTCTCTTTGGAAGAAACGGTAGAGAAGGAAAGCTCCACCGATGGTTGAAATATGCTGAAGCACCCGGAAGAGTTCAAAGCCGTAAACGGTCTCCATTCTCAGAAAGGGGAGAGCTTTCACGCTATGGCCGGTGATGTGCGTGAAGTCGTCCCAGAGAATATGAGTCCAGGCGCCGAGAAGAATGGCCAGCAGGGTAAGCGGCAGGGCGCGAGGAGAGAAAAGCGGGTGCGCGAGCCAGCCGTGGGAGAGCGTGGCGAGCCCGTTTGGCAGGATCCGGCGAAAGCTCGGGGCCAGGAGGCGAGCCAGTAAGAGCAAAACTACGCCTGCTGGAATGCAATAGCTGAAGCTTCTAGAGAAAGTGTGAGCGTTATCCATAAAGTAGGCCGTTACGTAGGGCGCCTTACCTGGAGTGAAGTAATAGGGGATATCCGGTGCAAGGCTTCCTGCGAACAAAGCGGCAAAGGGAAGCCGGCCTTTGGTCAGCGCCCGCACGGGCAGCACGGCTGCAGGATGGGAAAGTGTGAAGGGCATGGTATAAAGGGTAAAGGGAACCACACGGCTTGAGCAAAGCGATCCTTATACTGGGCATAGTTCTTCTTTCCTCCTGCTCCCGGGCAAAGCTCGATCGGCACGAGGATTGGGATGGCCGCCATTTACCCCCGAGCGGGAAACCTGAATGCGTGTCGGGGGGGCTGGATCCGGAAGGTTGGCGGAAAGCAGACGGATCGGTGGAGCGTGCTTCTTGCGCGAGTAAGGTGGTTTACTGCGCCCGGGTGAATACTTCCGTGGAAGGATGGTACGCGGCCGAGATTGCCTCCGAGCAGATGATCAACCGCGAGCGTTGCTCAAGAAGCCAGAACGACAGGCCCGAATGCGTATCGATGGGCTCCTATGCCGAAGGGTGGACGGCTCCGTCCTGGACCAACCGCCGTGTGCATTGGGACGACTGCCGCCACAAGATCGTGGAGTGCAGGCGTATCGGTACGGAGAACGAGGGCTGGTATGCTTTGATGCCCAGAGTGGAAACGGCTTATCTCGTGAAGCAGGCACCCTGTGGAGATATCCTCAAACGCGATCAATGGCGCTGGAGGCGTTAGTTTTCGCCGGTTTGCGGGCCGGAAGTTCCTGGTGGATACAGTGCGGGCGCCTTCCCACGAATCCGATAGAGGAGGATGCGGCGGATCCCTCTACAAGTATGTTTTTTGCTGGTTCTTTGCTCCGTCGCCCGGGCTGACGAAAACGGCGCTATCCATACGGATACCATCCGAAGCCCCGAAGGCCAGTTCGCGCTCAGCATTGATCCGGAATCGAAAACCGTAAGCGTGATCCGGTCCGATGAGAGAAGCATATCCAGCCCCCACCTCCGGGTGCGCCTTCTGGCCGAAGGCGGTGGAAGCCGGCAGATTTCTCTTCAACCGGTGTCCAAGCCGGACGCCCCCCTGCGGTACCAGGGGAGCGACGCTGCCTGGGATGGCCGCTTTCGAGGCTATGTTCTGGAGTTCAGCCACGACGGCCGCAGCTGGTCAGAGCTGAAGCGTGCTCCCAAAAGCTCAAAATAACGCAAAGCATAATTGTATATCTGTCAATTCTATCCCCTTGTGCTTTCCCGGGACCACTGGTGACATTATTAGCTAAGCCCGCAAAGCTTGGCTCATGGTTGATTCAAGGTGGTCGGGCGATAGTTCGTTTTTGGAGTACTTGTTCGTATGAAAAAGATTCTCTCTCCGCTGATGGCGGCTGCACTCGTTTCTGGTCTCTCTATGGGCAATATCGCCCTTGCCAACGAGGGTGAAGCCGCACACGCGGAAGCTCCTGCAAAGGCTGGCAAAAAAGCCAAGAAAAAAGCAAAGGGCAAGAAACACGCGAAGAAAGAGCATAAGAAAGACCATGGCTGCGGCAAAGATGGCAACGGCTGCGAGCATGCACAAGAGCACGGTGCTGAAGGCGGAGAAGGCGAACAGGCCGAGTAAGCTTTCATGCATAACCGGGAATCCTGCAAAAGGATTCCCGGTTTTTCTTTTTTTAGGGATAGGCTAAGGGCGATGAAGAACGCGGGAACGAAAACACTCGGTGCGGGCGTGGGCCTGAGGCAAGAGCACCGTTCGCTTTTTCTCGGCGAGGATCGCCCGCGGGTTTCCTGGATAGAGGTGATCACGGAGAACTATCTTCCGCCTGATCTCGGTGATACCCGGCCGCTACAATCCTTGCGCAAGCTGCGTGAGCATTATCCCGTGGCGATTCACGGAGTGAGCCTGAACCTCGGCTCATCCGATCCCTTGAACCAAACCTACCTCGAAAAATTGGCGGCCCTGGAGCGCGAGATCGATCCCTGGATGGTGAGCGATCACCTTTGCTGGACAGGGGTGAACGGGGAAAATCTGTTTGATCTTTTGCCGGTGCCTGCCACCCGTGAAGCCCTCGATCATCTCGCTTCGAGAATCCATAAGGTGCAAGAGCTGTTACGGCGCCCTATCGCCATTGAAAACATCACTTACTATGCTCGCCCCACGATCCATGAAATGCCTGAGCAGGAGCTGATCGCGGAACTGGTAAAACGCACCGGCTGCCGCCTGCTCCTCGATTTGAATAACGTATATGTGAATTCGGTAAACCTGGGCGTGGAGCCGACCGCTTTTCTCGGTGGGCTCGATTTGGATACAGTGGCTCAGGTGCATCTGGCCGGGCACAACCGATCCTCCTCGGGCCTGCTCATCGACACCCACGGCGCGCCGGTGCCGGAGCCGGTGTGGGAATTGTATGAAAGCCTTCTTCCCCGCCTGCTGCATGCTCCGGCGATGGTGGAGCGCGACCAGAATATCCCTGGCTGGGAGGAGCTCGGGCGGGAGGTGGCGAAACTCGATCGCCTGCTCTCCAGAGCCAGAAAAGGAGGCCGCCGTGAAACTGCACGAATGGCAAACGCAGGCCCATAAGCTGATCCGGAGCGGGCAGCTGGCGGAAGGGGTTTTTGAAGAGCAGAAAAACCTCCCGGTTTACGCGCGGGGCTTTCGCTCCACCGTGAACGATTCGCTCGCTTCCGATTTTTCCCTTCTGCTCCGCCTGGCGGGGAAGAAGCGTTTCGTGGCCGCGGTGGATGCCTGGCTCGAAAAACCGAGGGGCTATCTGATCGAGCTACGCGCATTGGCGCCTGCCTTCCTTCGGTTTCTCGAAGCGAGAGGAGAGCCGCCCGCGGTGCTGCGCGCGGCCCGCTTGGACATCCTGGCGGAGGAAGCCAGGATCGCGGTGGACCATCAGGCCGGCGGGCGCATCTTCGGCCTTCATCCCTCCGTGCGCTTTCTGGAGGACGGGAAGAGACGCTACTGCATCTGGCGGCAGGATGGAGGAGTGTGCCGGGAACGCCTATCGCCGGCGGAGCTCAAGCTGCTGCGGGTTTTCTCCGAGCCTGCTGAATTGGCCGAGATCTCGGGGAGGCTCGAAAGAGCGAGCCTCGAAGCTTCTTTCGTGCAGGAGGCTGTTGCGGTCTGGAGCGAGAGCAGTGTGATCGTTTCCTATCGTGACGAGCTTCCTGCTCAAGGCTAGTTGTTTCCTGCCACGGTAGGATGGTTGTCCAACGTTTTCCGGCAGTGATCCCGCACCCTGGATTCGCTTTCGTTTGATACGCAGTGGCCGAGCGGAGAGCGGAAAGCTTCCTTCCACTCCGCCTGGGAAAGGGCGCGGGCCGCGGCTTCGCGCAGCTCCACCACGGGATCCTGCAGGTGCTGCAGCAGGCTTTGGGTGGCGAGATCGCTCGTCATGAAGCGAAGGGCGAATACCGCCCGCGCTTTTACCCGGGTTTCCGCGCTGCCATCGATCACTTCCTGCACCTTGGGAAAGAACTCCTCGCGGCCGCTGTTTCCCATCACGTCGAGGAGCGCGAGTTTTGCGCCAAGATTGTCACCCGCTCCCTGGGCCTTCCAGGCGGATTCGATCTGTGCGATCCCTCGGGCAGATTGCGCGTCGTTAGGGCTGTTCTGCAGAGAGGAGCCCAGGGCGAATGCGGCGCTTTGGGCGAGATGCCCATCCTTTTCGGAGACCATTTTATTCGCCAGGAAATCCCGGGTGGGGGAGTCCAAAGGGGCCTGAGTGGTGGTGAGTGCCGCGAGAATGGTGGTGCGTGCCTCCCGGCTCAGCGCGGGGTCTTCGTAGGTTTCTCGCAGCAGCGCGAGCGCCTCGGGCGATCCTTGGGTGGCGAGGGCTCCCACGAGAGTGCGGAAAAGCGGGCTCTCGGCTCCGATGCGAAGGAGATTCGGATCGCGAAGAAGGGCCGCGATATCCACGATCCTCTCCGGGTGCATCTTCAGCAGCTTCACCAGATCTCCAAAGGCCTCGAGTTGCTGGCCGCCGTCCAGGTTCTCCAGGTTTCGCAGGCGGTTCATCACTTCGTTCCAGTTGAGTTTGGCGTAATCGGGATGCTGGCGGGGATCGGCCTTGGCCTGCAGAGCCAAGGGGCTTTCCTCGCTCAGGCGGGCCAGCAGTGCTTTCTCATAGGAAGGCGCATTTTCCCACGATTTGAATTTCAGGTGATAACGGCTCGCGGCCGTAAGCGCCTGCGCGCCCGCGCTTCCGAGGCGAGTGCGCTCTTTTCCGCCCACTTCTTTGGGAAGGTGGAGGAGAGTGTCCCAATGGAGGAGGTGTTCCGACTCCAGCACCTCCGGCACGTTTGCGCCCCGCTTTAGATACGCGAGTTTCACTTTTTTCGCCCGCAAGGATCCTTTTTCGGCGGGAAGCGGATCGAAGCGGGCATCGTAGGGGCCAACGGTATCGGAGCGGAGGGGGAAGATCCAAAGGGCGGCGAGATCCTTGAGCACGGAAACGTGGCCGTTCTGGTCTTCATTCAGCTTGGGTTCGGTGAAGAGAGCAAGGTTTTCTCCTCTGGCATCCGCTTCTATCCTCACCGGCGGAGAAAGGCGGGATCCCGCTTCTTTCACTCTCTGGAAGATCAGCGCTTCGAAAGAGCGGGAATCCGCCCTCAACACATCCACATAAAATTCGCCTGAATAGGAAAGATCAGGCAACGAGGCTCCTGCCACCTGGCCTTCGAAGGCGATGCGTCTCTCGAACTGATAGATGTAGCGTTTGCCGGCCTCGGGAAGAAAGGTGGTGGTTGTCTCGGCGGAACTCTGCGAATGGCTTTCCATCAACGTGGCAGGGTGGCGTTGGGGAGCGAGAATCGGCTGGGCCCCGTTCTTGGCCCAAACGCCGATAAACGCGGCTCCGAGGGCCGCGCCTGTCAGCGATGCTAAGGTGATCGGTTTCAGTTTGCCGGGCAAGGAGTGTACCCCACCGAGTAGCAGAAGCCGTTCCACTTGTAGATGTCCTGGTCGATCAGGCGCTTCCATCCAAGCGTGAGGAACCCGAAAATGTCGAGGAATGCATAGAAACGGCCGTTCAGGAACTGCACGATTCCGTTCACCAGGATCGTGGGCTTCGAGTTGTCGAAAGCCACCCGGCCGTGCACGTCGAGCTTGCCATCGATGAGATTCACCTGCCCGCCCACACCTCCGCGGATCACGAGGATCGAAGCATAGGCTTCCACGAAGCCGGCCCCGAGGGCCTTCGAGCTGAGAGTTACGCCAAGCGTGGAGGTATTCAGCGGCACGCCGATTTCGGGAACGAGGGTAGTGTCGAGAAGAGCGTAGAAGCGGGCTCCTCCGCCCACGTTGAGGGTGAGAGGGCCCACGGGATAGGCCACGAAGGGCACCCGGATTTCGGTGGGGGCCAGACCGAGCTTGATATTGTTCGGGCCGCTGGTGGAGATATGGAAGGCGTCCGCGAACACGGCTTTGCCGAAGGAATAAACGGTGGTGTAGCTCACGCCGCCGATGTCCACCGTATCCGGATTCTCCACCACCGTGGCCATGGCGTTCAATTGCTTGCCGATGATCTTTACGTCGGCCGTGGTTTCCACCGATTGGGTGCCGGGAAGGTTGCCGGCCGTGATGGAAGCTCCGGTTTTTCCCCCGATGCTCTTGTCTTCGAGCGTTTGCTGCACGAAATCCGCATAGGCGGTGAGGGGGAGGAGGTGGAGGGTGGCTAACAAAACAGGAAAAGATTTGTTGAGCATATGAGTCCAGTATAATGTAGTTTCTCTTACACTGTTAAGTGTTTTTAACAAAATCTACAAAATACTGAACTTATTAACCTTTTTCCTGCCGAAATCCTCTCCATGGGCACAAAAAAATCACCTTTCGGTGACCTTTGCTAACTGGCCCCCTTGTGTGTTGATGGACCTAGACTAAGGCCTCGGGAGGCCTGGCCTTTTCTCCCTCTGGCAGGAAGATTTCTCGGCAGCCGCTTCAACCTCTCTTTTCTGAACGGGAATTCGGCCATTCATCAACACGCAAGTGTGCCAGCTTGCTCGTTATTGAGGCGGGGACTAGTCGTTGGAGGGGCTATCAGAGCCGGATTCGCCTTCGTTTTCTTCCCGAGGCTGTTTCTGCCGATCGTGCTTTTCCCGGCGGATCTTGCGGCTGGCCCGGTTCTGCATGCGGCTCAGCTTATGGCGTTCCTTCCGGTCGAGCTTGCCATCGTCGGACCTCGATTCTTCCTCGTATTTCTCTATTCTATCCTGCTGCCGGTTGAGCCTTTTGGCTTCCCGCTCATTCAGGGCCCCGGATTCCACTCCCTGCTGAATGCGGTGGTCCTGCCGTTTCTGGCGCTTGTTCACCCGGCCCTCGCGGGCGAAGGCAGCGGTGGCGAGAATCATTGCCAGGCCGGTAACCATGATCAGATAAACTCTTCTCATCTTTCCCTCCTTGAAAAGGATGATCATCGTTCATTTTAGCATGGTCTCCGGGGCAGCCAAGGCAGTTCTTGGTTAAGAGTTGGGGGCGGCGGCTGCCGTGTAGGCTCGGGCAAGGTGAAATTGGCTCAATGGCAAACACTCGTGTATTCTCTTCAGTAAGTGAACAAAAGTTATAGAGGGGAAAATGAACAAAGGATTGCGCATATCCCTGGAAGCCGCTTGCCTCATCATCATCGGGATCTCGGTTGGGGTTCTTCTTTCCGGCTGAAATGCCGTTTCCAGGATTCCCCCGTGTAATCCCTCTTTTCCTTCAGTGATTCCATTCATTTGCCGATCGGTTCCTGAATCAAATTTCATCAGGGAGCGAAATTCATGCGCCGTTTTTTCTTTGTTTTTGCCCTTCTGCTTCAGCCCACCGGGATCCAGGCTTCAGGCTGCGATAACTACTGCGTGGGCATCCGGGGCAATGGAGAAGCCGTGCCCGCCCACTGGGGCGCACTCTCAAGAATGGTGGAAGAAAACGGAATGCCCAAAGCCACCGCCGGTGGATCGAGCGCCACGGTAACCATGTTTTTCCTCGATTCCCTCGAAGGAAACCCCAAGGTGAAAACCGAATCCGATTCCGAGCGGAAAAAGAAGATCCAGGCGCTGATGATCAAATCCATGCCGGAATTCACCGCCGTGATGACCAAAGACGCCAAGATCGTGGACGCGATGGCCATGCTTCAAGCTTACCGGGGCGGTGATCCCGAGCTGAGAAAGAAAGCCATGGAAGCTTTCGGCCGCGCCGGATCCCTTTCGCCCTCCGAGCTGCAGAAAGTGTTCGAGAAATACGGCGCCCTGGTGAACCCGGAGCTCCTCGCCCTGGTGATGAAGAATCCCGTGCGCTTTGGCCCGGAGGCCCAGAAGAGTATCCAGAATCTCGGCGCCTTCAACGCCGTTACCGACGACACGATTTTCTTCCGCCCCGGCCTCGTGGATTTCCGCGGTGCCGCTGTGGTGCTCGGGCATATGGCCGATTTCTATGCCGGCAATACCGATCCGGAAACCCAAGCCGCCTTTGACGCCTATTTGGACGATTGCGCGGACAAGGCCTACCGCAAGGAATGGAGCGATGTGGATTCCGGCTGCCGCCAGAGGTTCCAGAAAATCGCCGCCGATTATCTTCGTGGCGGAAAATTCCAGTACAAGGCTCTCTTCAACAAAGTGGGCACGAATATGGATGCGCTTCCCACCACTTCCGTGATCCAGGGGAAGGGGCTGCAGCAGTATATGCAGAAGAAGAAGGAGTACGAGAATGGGACCGCGCGCGGCCTCGCTGATTTCTCCGTGGATTTCGAGCGCGATATGCGTTTCGGGTACTGGGGAAAGCAAGAGCTTGTTTCCCGAACGGATCGAGGCCTCGAGCGCTTCCGCGAACAGGGTGATCTCAAAGCGAAGAGCTTCAAGAGCCTTGGGCACGGCAATTGGTTTGAGGTGCTTTCCACCTCGCCCGCAGAGCCCGGGATCGCCAACGCCCAGCCGATTCCCCAGAACACCACGCGCGAGCAGGTGATCGCTGAGCTGAAAAAGCCGATGAGCAAACGCTGGCAGGGGCTTTCCTACCGCCGAGACGCTATCTCCACCGGCGGCTGGAGTGACCTCCATCCCACGCAGGTGCTCAAAGCGCAGGGTTGCTCTCCCGTGGTTTATCTCACCCGCCAGGCCAAATACGGGGATTCCAAATTCGGCCAGCAGATCTTCATCCGCCTAACGGGATCCAAAAAGGATATTCCTTTCTGGGATCACGTGGGCGACGCCTCTCCTCCCGGCTGGTGCCCCGACCGCATCCGTGCGGAACACGCCGATCCCGCCAAGGTGAATGCCACTCCCTGGTCGCGCATTTCCAATCTCTGCAATCCTCAGAGCGCCTTCCGCCGCGCGCTCGAATCAGCCGATGTGGTTCATTGCACCAACTGGGACGCCGCCGAGAACGATGTTTTCAAAGGACAGATGCGTTCCCTCGTGAAAGATGCGTATGAGTCCCCATCCATCCCTGCCACCGATGCTGGAAGAGCCTGTAAACTGAACCGGCAACCTTCGAGCAGCGATCCCCGCGGTCTGCACGGATGTATTCCTTATCCGGCGGCCGATCAGGCCCGCGATTCGGGCGGCATCGGCGGAGACGAAGCCGGCGGCACCCGCGACGCCCGTTAGCGCAGATCTCCGAATTCCAGATAGAGCTCGCGCGCAAGATTCAGCGATAGGCTGTCAAATTGGATTTCTCCCATGGGCAAGGGAGATAGATTGCCGGCATTCGCTGCCACCTGCACGGCTTCACCCTGAAGCGCAGGGGGCAATCCATCTGAAAGCTCCACCACCTGGTCGAAATCGGGCCGCTTCGAGATGAAGTGGGCGAGAAAGGATTCCTTGCTGTTGCCGAACAAAAGATAGGTGGCTTGAGCGGGCCGAATGGCATCTGGGGCGAATTTCCGGAAGTGAAGCACTTTTCCGATCTTCACGGTTACATTACCTACGATTTCGGTGCCTCCTCTTTCAAAATGGCCCCGTACCAGGCTCGCTTGGAAGGCCCTCGGATGCGCCACCATCTCCGGAAGCACGAACGATTCCGGCACGAGGGTGAAAACCGTTTCCTCTGGGTGGTTCTCTTTGGCTTTCAGGTAGGTAAGCAGCGCATGTTCTGGCAGCTCGAGCTCGGCGATCAGCTGATAATCGTGCGGGCTGTGGAACATCGGAAGGTGGGATACATAAACCTTTTCTTTTCCGAATAAGAGCATCCCGTGCACTGATGGGTGATCATGATGAGGGTGAGCTGCAAACGTGGGCGATTGGAAAAAGAGAATAGATAGAAGGGCAAGCATAAATGGCTCCGTTACAGGGCGCCAGGAGCGGCGCGGAGCTTTTCTATCCACTTGCCTGAAATTAATAAAATTAATTAATTAGAAGTTATAATCGAAAAAATAGATCATTTCCCCGCCAGGATTTTTCTGGCAAATGAAATGATGTGCTCTCTCGCCGCGATTTGGGCTTTTGGGTAGTAGGCCTGGGAAGGGTAGTGCAGCCAGACCGGATTGCGCAGAACCTTCTCGGAATCCACGATCTCCAGTTCACGGTCGTTTTCTGCCAGATGGCGGCTCAACACAGCCTGGCCGAAACCGAGGCGCACCCCATCGAGCAGGCAGTATACTTCATCGAGAAACCTCCGCTCCAGCTTCCGCGCCTTTCCGGATTTCGGTTCCGTTTTGTGCCCGAATTTCTGAAAGTAGCGCTGGGTGGTGAGGTCGTTGGGATCGTGGTCGAGGTAGAAGCCGGAGTTTTTCCATTTTCGGGAGCGCACCAGAACGTTTTCCTCAAAACCGAGCAACACACGTTTGATCCCCTCCCTGTCGAGCTCCGAATCCATCACCACCAGATCAGCCTCACCCTGGCGGAGAAGATCCGGCAACTCATGCATCTCGCGGGAAAACAGATTCAGGCGAAGGGGATGCTCCCGGGCCAATGCAGCCAGAGCCGGCAGGAGCAGGGAACGGGTGATTGACGAGAAGCCGCCTACCCTTAGGCTCCCGGTCAAAGCTCCCGATTTCGCTCCTCGTGAGCGGCCTGCCAGGAATTCCTCTTCGATGCCCTCCTGAACCTGGGCATAGCGGAGGAGTTCCTCGCCTTCAGGTGTGAGCCTGGTGCCTGAGCGGTCGCGCACGAAGAGCGTGCATTCAAGCTGGCTTTCGAGATTGAGGATGCGCTGGGAGAGCGCGCTTTGGCTGATTGCCAGCTGGGCGGCCGCGCGGGAGAAATTCGACATCCGGGCTACGGCGAGAAAGGCTTCCAAGGAATGAGAGGAGATCTTCATAAGTAAAAACGATCTTATCAGTGGAAGGATTAACTTGTTAGATCCATATGCGCAGATTTGGGGTGGCGCTCCGAGTTGAAATTTGCTATCCAAATCGCTTCCCAGCTAACTCGAGGACCCTATGAAAACCATTCTGTTTGCCGGCCTTCTGGCTCTGTCTCTTTCTGCCTGCGGGAAGAAGAAGGAAGAATACAAATACGAGCTCACCGAGAATGGCTGCAGTACCGGCAAGCAGGAGTTGGATTCCAAATCAGAGATGTGCACCCGTTTGAAGGATGACGGCGCCAATAACGGCTGCGCCTATTCGCTTCGCAAGAAAACGTATGAGCGGGAATGCGGAACCTGGAACGGCTGATCCAGGGCCAGGAGCTTAGAGCGCGATCAGGCCTTCGATCACCTTCACGCGGGCATAAACCTCCAGCACCTCTTCTGCGGATCCCATAGCGAGATGAAAGGTGAAGGCGCTGTACTTTCCTCCGGCAGAAGGGCGGGTCTCCTCCCGCACACAATTCTTCATCAGAGCACGCAGCTCTTCGCCCTTGCCTGCGGGCACGATGAATTTAAACGCAAATAGCGTGGGCCATTTATGGTGTTCGTTCAGGAGGGCCTTGGCCTGCTCGGTGGACTGCATAAGCCCAGCCTTCTAACAAGGCCGGGCCGGAGGCGCAAGATCAGCCGAAGCGGCCGGTGATGTATTCTTCCGTGCGGCGGTCTTTGGGCTTGGTGAAGAGCCCGCGGGTGGGGCCGAACTCCACCAGCTCGCCCAGGAGGAAAAAGCCTGTATTATCGGAGATCCGGGCCGCCTGCTGCATATTGTGGGTAACGATCACCACGGTAACCGCGCTCTTCAGCTGCACGATGAGCTCTTCGATCTTGGCCGTGGAAATAGGATCCAGGGCTGAGGTGGGCTCATCCATCAGAATCACGGGGGGCTTCACCGCCAGGGTGCGGGCGATGCAAAGGCGCTGCTGCTGGCCCCCGGAGAGGGAGGTGCCGGGAGCGCGCAATTTATCTTTCACTTCCACCCAGAGGGCGGCTTGTTTCAGTGCGGTTTCCACGGCCTCATCCAAAAGAGAGCGGCGGCGCACTCCCGCGAGTTTCAGGCCGGCGGCCACGTTGTCGTAGATCGACATGGCGGGAAATGGATTCGGCTTCTGGAACACCATTCCGATTTTTCGGCGGATCTTCACGGGATCCACGCCTTTGTCGTAAATGTTCTGGCCTTCGAGAATCACCCGGCCCTGCACGGCCGCGCCCGGCACTTCTTCGTGAAGGCGGTTCAGGGTGCGAAGGAAAGTGCTTTTTCCGCAGCCGGAAGGGCCGATCAGGGCCACCACGTCATGAGGCTGCACTTCGAGAGAGATGCTCTTGAGCACGGTATTGCCAGAAAACGAGGCGCTTACGGATTCGGCGCGGAGAATATTGGTCATCATCAATGTCTCCCTTCGGGGCGTCTACCGAGCACAAGGCGGGTGGTGATGTTCAGCATAAGCACGAAAAGCACGAGCACTAGAGCTGCTGCCCAGGCCTGTGCATGCCAATCCTCGAAGGGAGAGATGGCGTAGGTATAGATGAGCACTGGAAGAGAGGCGGTGGGATCGCCGAGGCCCTGGCTCCAATAACGGTTGTTGAAGGCGGTAAAAATCAGGGGCGCGGTTTCTCCCATGATGCGAGCGATCGCCAGCATTACGCCGGTGGTGAGGCCGGTAACGGAGCCGCGAAGCACGATACGCAGAATCACTTTCCAGCGAGGCAGTCCCAGCGCCAGCCCGGCCTCGCGCACATGCTGGGGAACGAGCTTCAGGATCTCTTCGGTGGTGCGGGTGACCATCGGAACCTGAATCATGAGCAAGGCGGCCGCTCCGGCATAGGCAGAGAAACTCTTCATCGGCACCACGATCACGGTATAGGCAAAGAGGCCGATGATGATGCTCGGTACGCTCACCAGGAGATCGCAGGTGAAGCGGAGCGTTTTCGCCACTTTTCCATCGCCGAATTCCGAGAGATAGGCACCGGCCAAGGTACCGAGCGGAATGCCCACCAGAGAGGCGAGGAGCACCATCGTGATGGAACCAAGGAGAGCGTTGGCGATCCCGCCTCCGGGTTCTCCCACGGGTTTCGGCAGATTGGTAAGAAGATCCAGGGAGAGTGCGCTCCAGCCCCGGGAGGTAACGTAGCCGAGAATGCTCAGAAAGGGGAGCACGGCCAATATCGTAAGCGCAGTGAAGACCACGAGCATGCCGCGGTTCTTCCACTTGCGGCGGGTGTCATAGCGGTTCAAGTTGAGGGCTTTCATTTGCGCCTCTTGAATCGGGAGTCCACGCGCCAGAGCACGAAGCGAGCGCCGCCATTGATCAGGAGAGATACGAGAAAAAGAGAGAGCCCCACGGCAGCGAGGGCGGAGTGGTGGATATCGCTCGAAGCTTCGGCATATTCATTGGCGATGATCGAAGCCATGGTTTGGGCGGGAGCAAAAAGCGAGGCCGATATCTGAGGGCGGTTTCCGATCACCATCGTTACCGCCATGGTTTCGCCAAAAGCCCGACCAAGGCCCAGCACGCAAGCGGCGAACACACCCGAGCGGGCGGAATCCAGGATCGCCACCTTCAGCATTTCCCATTTGGTGGCTCCCAGCGCCAGGGCGCCTTCCCGGATCGTGGAAGGAATGGTGCGGAACACTTCGCGTGAAATGGAGGAGATCGTGGGTGTGATCATGATCGCGAGGATCAAACCGGCCGTGAACATACCCACCCCATAGGGAGGGCCCTGAAAGAGCGGCATCCATCCCAGGTATTCCTGAATCGAAGGCTGCACGGTAGTACGCACCCACGGAGCCAGCCAGAAAATGCCCCAGATCCCGTAAACCACGGACGGAATGGCGGCGAGCATTTCCACCATGAAGCCCAGAACCACGCCCAGCCAGCGGGGAGCGATCTCGTTGAGGAACAGAGCCACGGCGATACTCACAGGAGCCGCGATCGCAAGCGCGAGAAGGGACGAGACCACCGTGCCGTAAATGAAGGCCAGGGTGCCGAACTGTTCCGTGACCGGATTCCAGGTGCTTACGGTAAAGAACTTCCAGCCGAAATGAGCAAAGGCCGGATAGCTCATCTTCCAGAGAAGATAAACCAGTCCGGCCAGAGCAAGAATGATGAGGACAGCAATCGACTTGAGGGACAGGTAGAAAATCCTGTCCCCCAAATGGATTTCCCGCCGCTTTACCGGAAGGAAGCTAGTTACCTTAGCTATGTCCAATGTTTCGTCCATCGTCCTTCCGGGTTCTTCTTAGTGAGCCACCTTGATCGTGGCTACTTTGGCTTTAACCTTAGACACGAGCTTGCCCGGAAGGGGAGCGTACTCGAGGGGGCCTGCCATTTTTTGCGCGGCAGGAGAAATTACCCAGTTCATCAGGTCTACGATTTCTTTGCCATTTTCCTTGGCCACAGTTTGCGGCACAAGCAGATAAGTGAATGAGGCCAGGGGATAAGACTTTTTACCCTCTGCGTTGGTTATGGAAACGCGGAAATCTTCCGGCATTTTCACTCCAGCAGCGGCGGCAGACACGGAATCCGAATTCGGGGCCACAAAAGCACCTGCTTTGTTTTTCACGTTGGCATAGGGCAACTTATTCGTTGCAGCATAAATCAACTCCAGGTAGCCGATCGAGCCTTCGGTTTGCTTTACGAGGCCCGCTACGCCCTCGTTTCCTTTGCCTGCAATGCCCACGGGCCAGGAAACGGATTTTCCGGCGCCCACTTTTTCTTTCCATTCCGAGCTGATCTTGGCGAGGTAGTCCGTGAAAATGGCCGTGGTTCCGCTGCCATCAGAGCGGTAGGTAACGAGGATGTCCTTATCTGGTATCGAAACCCCTTTGTTCATCGAGGTGATGCGCGGATCGTTCCATTTGGTGATCTTGCCGAGGTAGATATCCGTGATCACATCGCCCGAGAGGTTCAGGGCTTTCGTTACGGAAGGCAGATTGTAGCTCACCACCACGGCGCCGAGCACGGTGGGCACGTGGATCACCGGGGTTTTTGCCTTCTGCATTTCCGCTTCCGTCATAGGGGCGTCGGAGGCTCCGAAATGCACGGTGCCTTCAAGGAGGGCTTTAATGCCGCCGCCGGAGCCGATGCTGTTGTAGTTCACGGTCACATCGCTCTTCACCTTGCGGTATTCATCGAACCATTTGGAGTAGAGGGGGAAAGGAAACGTGGCTCCTGCGCCGTTGAGCTGAGTGGCAGCCATGGCTGGAGTAACAAGGAGGGTCAAGGCAGAGAGCAGGAAGATTTTCTTCATAAATCCTCGATAATTATTTGAAATGTTGAGGTTCAGATTTGGGGCCAAGATACCGGAATCATTCATTCCCTCTGTTAGGACTGTGTTAGGAAAGAGCACAAAAGACGGGCTTTTTGGGTTGGTTTTCTCGCCGGAATTGGCTAAGTAAAGATTTCATGGAAATCGAGATTAAGAAGACCAACTCACCTCGACCCAAAATTGCCACCGAGAAACTCGGTTTCGGCAAGTACTTCTCCGACCACCAGTTTATGCTCGATTACAATAACGGGCGCTGGGAGAAGCCACGCATTGAGCCCTACGGCCCGTTGAATCTCGAGCCCGGCGCCTGCGTGCTCCATTATTCCCAGTGCTTGTTTGAAGGGCAGAAGGCTTTTCGTACCAAAGACGGAAAGATCCTGCTCTTCCGGCCCTCGTTCCACGCCGAGCGGATGCGCAAGGGCGCGGAGCGGCTTTGTATGCCCATGCCGTCGTCTGAAGTTTTTCAGGAGGCTGTGCGCACCTTGGTGCGGCTCGATTCCGATTGGGTTCCTTCCGCCAAAGGCGCTTCTCTTTATATCCGGCCTACTTTGATTGGTACCGAAGCCTTTTTGGGCGTGCGTCCTGCCGAGAAGTACCTGTTCTTCATCATCACTTCACCCGTGGGTGCTTACTACGCTGAAGGCTTCAATCCGGTGAAGATCTGGGTGGAAGAGAATTTTATCCGCGCGGCGGCCGGTGGTCTCGGAGCTGTGAAGGCTGGCGCCAACTATGCTTCTTCCCTCCTCGCGGCCGTAGAGGCCAAGAAAAAGGGCTATTCCCAGGTGCTTTGGCTCGATGCCAAGGAGCACGCCTGGGTGGAAGAAGTGGGCACGATGAATGTTTTCTTCCGCTTCAAGAACGAGATCGTAACGCCTCCTCTGGGTGGTACGATCCTGAACGGTTCCACCCGTGATTGCGTGCTTCAGGTGCTTCATTCCTGGGGCGTGAAGGTGAGCGAGCGCGCCCTTTCCTGGGCCGAAGTGGAAGCGGCTCACGAAAAAGGCGAGCTTCTCGAGGCCTTCGGCACCGGCACGGCTGCCGTGATTTCTCCGATCGGAGAATTCGCCACCAGCAAAAAGAAGCTCAATCTCGGCGGGGTGGGTGAGATCACCAGCAAACTCTTCGACGAACTCACCGGTATCCAATATGGCGAAAAGCCGGATCCCTTCGGCTGGGTAGAGGAGCTCTAGGCCATGGACTGGAGGAAGTGCAGCTCCTGCAAGAAGCCACTTCCTTTTTCAGGCGCACAGCCCTCCAAGTATTGGGCCTGTAACGTTTCCACCTGCAATCGCCCCCGCACCTTTCTGGCCTTTTGCTCCGTAAGCTGTTGGGACGCTCATCTGGGCACTGTGCGCCACCGTGAGAGCTGGGCGGAAGAGAAAGATTCTCCTACCCAGGATTTCTGGGAAAAGGTGATGGCGGGTTCGGAAGTGTTCCCGCCTCGTGCCGTGAAAGAGAAGCCGGCCGAAGAGGCGCCTGCCGCGAAGCCTGTTTCCAATGGGCCGAAAACGGTGATCCGGCGGCGCCCGGGTTAGAAGCAAAAAGCCCCACCAGCATTCGCCAGCAAGGCTTCATTGATGCATGCGCGCTACCAAAAGTAGCTGGACACTAACAGCCGACTACGCAATCCCGCACTTTCGATCCGTCCGGATTTCTTCCGGTGAGGATCACGGATTCCACGCCAGCCGGAAAGCCGAACACTTTTTTCATTTTGATGAAGATCTTTTCGAGGGTGTAGCGCTGCTTGCGGTACGTGATTTCGCTTGAGGCTACGCACTTGCCGTCCACTTTTTCCAGGCGGGCGGTGAGCTGCACTCGTTCGCCGAGCTCTTTCTGGATCTCTTCGAGGGCGAGGAAGCTCAATGGGGCTTCCGTTTCGTAAACAGGAAGATCGGTGCGGGGGCCGAAGTAGCGTTTGCTGTCGCTCGAGAACTGATCGAGGCGGCGGCCGGTTTTGTTGTCGCGGTAGTAGGTATCGAACGCGGTTCTGCGGTGGATGGTGCAGGATGCGGAATCATACGAAAGATCGTAAACGAGGAGCTTCTCAGGCTTGTAGTTGGTGCGCTGGAGCTCGAGCACGGTAGAGGTTTGGGCGAACGAAGGGGCAGCGCCAGTGAGAAGAATGAGGGCGGAGAAAAGAAACGGCATAAAGGGTCTCGCTTTCCAAGGCACGGGCTGTGGTGGGGTTGAACGCATTGCTATTTCATGCAGGGCGCTGGCGCAAGAGTGAAGTGATGGCGCAATGCGTTGGGTTAGCGCTGCGGGGGCGTTTCGATCTCTTCTCGCGTGAGAAGGATCACAGCGAGGAGGATGAGGGCGAGGGCGATCCAGTCCTGGCCCTTGGGAAACTTTCCTCCGTAAAAGAGCCAGAAGAGCAGGGTGGAGGTGGTTCCTGCCAAAAGCGAAGCCAGCCGGTTGGCCAAACCGGAAAAGGTGGCCGTTCGTCCTTCGAACAGAAACAAAAAGGCCGAAAAAAAGGCGCCTATCCCAAAAGGAATGCCTGCGAGCAGGGCGGGAAACCAGGAGGGGTGGGGGGACGTGATGGCCTTCGCGACTCCCTCTCCTCCCGGAATCGGAAGCGCCAGCGACAGCCCCACGAAGCCGAAGATCCAGAAACTGGCAGCCAGCTGCTCTACTGCGAAGTAGTTCTTTTTGTCGGCGGAATGGGCCGCGGAGCGGGTGAACTTAAAGTAGTTCATCCAGTATAGCCGAAGGCCGTAGCTCACGAGGTAGATCCCGAGAATGGAAAGGGCGGGAACGGAGGTGAGGAAAGCGAAATCCCCTTCCTGAGCGTAGAAAACATTCAGGCTCATGGCCGTGACGGCCAACGCCACGGCCAGGTTCTCTTCCCACCGCACCCATTTTCGGGAAACTCCCTGGCGGATCAGCACGGCGTCCACCAGCCGGCTCAGCACGATAATGCCTCCTCTCATCAGGATCATCGCCACCATCACGGAAATGGGCAGGGAGTACATCAGCTTCGTGGTGGGGATCACGAAGGCGGTAAAAGTTCCAGCGGCTCCGATATAAAGAAGCTCGGCGCGGCTCCATTTTGCCTTCCACCAGCGGCCGCCAAAAATCACGCTGAGGCAAACGAGCGTGGAACCGGCCGTGCTGTAAACCAGGAATTCGATGTCGGTCATCCCGGGATAGCCAGCGGCAGCCGGGCTCTGGAACACCTTCAGCATCAGACCGAAGAGGGCATAGAGGGCGAAATAGAGAAAGGCAAAGAGAGCTAAGGTGGCGGAGCTGCCTGCTTGGAAGGGATTGCGAGATCCTTCACGGATCACTTTAAGCCCGCCGCGAAATCGTCCAATAGCCGGAAGAAATTCATGGTCATGGGAGGGAGGCTCTCAGGAATCTCCGCGGCGGTGGCCGAAGCCTCCTGCACATAGGGCTCTCCTCCTCGGGGCTCGATCGAGGGTGCGTTGGAGAGGATCCATTCCCGGGAGCTTTCCGGATGAAACTGCAGGCCCAGGGTTTTGTGGTCGAGGGCGAAGGCCTGGCGGGGGCAGGCGTCGGATTCGAGATAGTTTTCGCAGCCTGGGGGGAGGGCGAAGGTGTCTTCGTGGAATTGGTAAACCCTGGCTTTTTCCGGCCAGTGGCGGAGAGCCGGGTGGTGCTTGCCGTTCCGGCGCACCTCAAAGAAGCCGATCTCCCGCTGGGGGTTTACGGTAACTTCGGCCCCGAGGCAGCGGGCGAGGAGCTGGCCGCCGAGGCAGATCCCGAGGTAAGGTTTTTTTTGGGCGAGCCAGTCCTGGATGAAGAGCTTCTCTTCTTTCAGCCAGGGGTGTTTTTCGTCCTGGTCCACATTCATTCCGCCACCGAGCACGATCAGCCAATCGAAGCCTTCGCTGTCCGGGGCGTGGGAGTCGCGGTACCAATGGTGCACGGTGGAGCGGCAGCCTTGGGTGCGTATCCAATCGCTCAAGGTGCCTGGCGGTTCGGTTTCGGCATGCTGGAAAATGAGGATGTGCATCCGCCGAAATATAGCGGGATCAGGGCTTGGGGGGAAGGGGGAGTTTCAGAAGGTCTTCCGCCGTGATGGTGCGCTCTTCCTCGTTGCGGTCGCGGAGGCGGAGGGTGTCCCAGTGAGGGGCCAGGCCTTCCAGGATCGCCACCCTTCCTTTGTGCCGCAGCAGGAATTCCGGAAAGCGCCAAACGCCCGATCGATAAAGCGGATCCTTACCGAGAGAGATGGACATCGGCCGCACCCGGGTTTTTCCTTTCTTCGCCTTTCCCACCTCGCAGGAGAAGGTGA
Organism: uncultured Bdellovibrionales bacterium; assembly: GCA_964612065.1. Lineage (GTDB taxonomy): Bacteria > Bdellovibrionota > UBA1018 > CAIPTA01 > CAIPTA01 > JAKFYM01. Next base: position 44,478 of record CAZTCD010000003.1, read on the forward strand.
AGCGCTTGGAACTCAGGCGCACCTTGGTGAAGCTCGGGCATTTCAGCTTTCCTTTTTTGCGCCATTGATTGGCTTCGCGGTCGAATACATGGAGCATGGGGCCGGTATCGGCCGAGGAGAGCACGAAGAGCTTTTTTTTCTCCGTGACCAAGCCGATCACGGGATTTTGCTCCGCCTCAGCGGGGAGGGGAATGATCGTTCTTTCGCCCGCAGCGAAAGGGATGGCCACCACTCTGGCCTGGCCGTTGGCGAGGCGGAGGCCGGCGTATACCACGCCCTCGTCGTCGAAGAATACGGTGGTGAAGTGAGCGGCATCGGGAGAAGCGGGTGAGGAAACAGATAGAAGAAGTGCGAGGAGAATAGCCTGCATGAGAACCTATCCTAACTTCTCTTCTGCGGGTAGGCAGCCGTTTTTTCAGCGCATGGCCTAACGTTTTACCTGTGGCCGGATGCCATGGCTGGCAAGAGCCCAGGCGCTGAGCTTGTAAAGAAGGCGGGCTCCTACGTTGGCGTCCCACTCCTCTCCTTTTTTCCCGGGCGAAACTTCATTCAGATCAAAGCCCACGATGGTGCGCCCGGAGCGCGCTACTTCCCCGATCAGGATCGCCGCTTCGGCATAATCAAGGCCTCCGGGTACGGGGGTTCCGGTGTGGGGGCAGAAGCGGGGATCGAGGCCGTCGATATCGAAGGTGATCCATACTTTCCCGGGAAGTTTTTCCACGATCTCTTTGGCGATCGAAGCCCAGCATTCGCCGGAGCCTTTGCGCTTCTGGCAGTCGAGGTCGAAATAGGTTTCGATGCGTCCCTTCGAGGCATGGATATAGTCCCATTCCTCCTCGCAGAAGTCGCGGATACCCACCTGCACCAGTTTGGCGGCTTCGGGGATATCGTCCATCACGTTGCGGAGGATAGAGGCGTGGGAAAAACGGAAGCCCTCGTAGGCTTTTCTCGTATCAGAATGGGCGTCGATATGGAGGAGGCCGAAGCTCTTTTCTTTTTCCGCCAGAGCCTGAAGCGCGCCGTAGGGAGAGGCGTGATCGCCACCTACGAGGCCGATGATTTTGCCGGCGTCCAGAATCTCCAGGGATCTCTCACGCACCTCTTCATTCACGAGCTCGGAAATCTCGTTCACGGAACGCAGTGATTTGGCGAGTGCCTTGCTCTTTCCGATGCGTCCGCCCGCCTTGATGATTTTCTGGGCCTCCGCTTTCGCCTTGCGGTTCCAGGCGCTGATCTTTTTCGAAAGTGGGAGCATGTGCAGGCCTGCCTCATAGGGGCGGTCTACCTCGAGATCAAAAAGGTCCACCTGATAGCTGGCTTGCAGGATCGCCTCTGGGCCCTTGGAAGTTCCGCCCCCGTAGCTGGTGGTGGCTTCCCACGGCACGGGAAGATAGATCAGCTTCGCTTCCTCAAAGGAATGGGGGAGGCCGAAGATGCCGGAATCAAGATCGGAGGCGGAATTGGGATCAAATTCTTTCATAGAGGGATCTCTCATATATCAGGGGAAGCGGGCTTGCATTATGTGTATGGGGAGAGCAGGAGGTGGCCAGGAAAGCGGCTCCCCAGTCTTTGGCATCGCGGGCCTGGAGGGAAAGCAGGCTGAAAATGGATGGTGCCGGGACCAAAGCCACTCCCTGGTGGAAAAAAGTATAACTCGCGCCGCCGGTACCCAGATAGTAGCGGCTTTCTTTCTGGTGGAGCTTGGTGAGGGCAAATAAGCCGCTCTCGTTGGCTCCCGGATCGATCGAGCGGGTAAAGGCCAGGGTCCACTCGGCGGGTTCCGGTGCATTGCTGCCGGCGGGCTCCGGAAGATCGGCAGGTTCCGAGAGGGGAAGGCCGTGCACGCTCACGACATGGGTTTTATGGTAGTCCCTCTCGATCAGGGCGAGCAGACTGGGATCGGTGTGCGGGCAGATCCAGAAAGCCGGTGCCCTTTCTTTGCGCAGGTAAAAACGATCAATCTCCTGGAGATCACGTGCTTCCACCGGACCATCGAGGCCGAGGCCGCTTACTCCATGCACCGGTGACCAGGCTCCGGAATAAACGGCGCGGGCATTTCCCAGCTCCAGCACCTCTGCTTCGGCATAGGGATTGAGGTCGGCGGCCGCACTGGTGTGTGCGGCGGCTTCTGCCGCAAAGGCAAATTCCAGCTCACGCGAATTCATGGCTATTGGATCAGGCCGTCGCGGCGGAGCAGTGCCTTGGGATCAGGCTCGCGGCCGCGGAATCGCTTATAAAGCTCCATGGGGTGCTCGGAACCTCCTTTGGAGAGAACGTTATCGCGGAACGAGCGCGCCACTTCCGTGCTGAAGATCCCTTTCTCTTTGAAGAACTCAAAGGCATCGGCATCGAGCACCTCGGCCCACTTATAGCTGTAGTATCCGGCGGAGTATCCGCCCGCGAAAATATGGGAGAAAGACGTGCTCATCGAAGTGCCGGGAACGGGAGGGAAGAAGCGGGTGCGCGCCATTTCCTGCACCTCGAACTCCTCGATATCGTCGATCTCGCTGGTGTCTTTAGCGTGCCAGGCCATATCGAGAAAGGCGAAGCTCAGCTGGCGAACTCCCATCCATCCGGCCATGAAGGTGGAGGCTTTGCGGATCTTCTGGATGAGCTCCATCGGCATGGGGGCGTGAGTCTGGTAATGCTTGGCAAAGAGCGCCAGGCCTTCCGGCTCGTAGGCCCAGTTTTCCATCACCTGGCTCGGTAGCTCCACGAAATCCCAGTAAACATTGGTGCCGGCGATCGAGGCGTAGCGGCAGTTAGAGAGAATGGAGTGCAGCGCATGGCCGAACTCATGGAAAAGGGTTTTTACTTCTCCATGGGTAAGCAGCGAGGGCTGCGAAGCCGTGGGCTTGGTGAAATTGCACACGATGCTCACATGGGGCCGGCAAACCTTGCCGTTCCAGGTTCCCTGCTCCAGGAAGTTGGTCATCCAGGCGCCGCCTCTCTTGGAGGCCCGGGGGAAGAAATCGGCGTAGAACCAGGCGAGGAAGCGCCCGCTGGATTCCTCGATCACCTCGTAGGCTTTTACGTCAGGATGGTAAACGGGAATATCCGAGCGTTCTTTCAGCTGGATGCCGTAGAGCTTGCGAGCGTGCTCGAACACGCCTTCGATCACGCTTTCGAGGCGGAAGTAGGGGCGAAGCTCGTCGTCGCTGAGCTGGTACTTCTCTCTTTGCAGCCGTTCGATGTAGAAGGCCACGCTCCAGGGATTCATCTCTCCCTCTCCGGTGTGGCGGCGTTTGGCCTCGATCAGCTCGGCGATATCGCGCTCCGCGGCCGGCTTGGAATGGCTGAGTAGCTCCTCGAGGAAGGCGTTCACCTTATCCGGAGATCCCGCCATGCGCTCTTCCAGCACGAAGTGCGCGTGGTTTTCGTAGCCGAGCAGGCGGGCGCGGTCGAAGCGGAGCCTGGCCAGATCGCGGGCGTTCTGCCGGTTGTCGTACGGCGCTTTCATCCCCTTGCTCATCACTGCGGTCCAGAGCTCTTTTCTCAGGTCTTCGCGGGTGCAGAACTGCAGGAAGGGGCCGTAACTAGGGGCCTGGAGCGAGAAAGCCCAGGCCTCGGGGCGGCCTTTCTCGGTGGCAGTGGCTTTGGCGTCTTCGAGGGTTCCCTTGGGAAGATCCTTGAGGGCTTCTTCATCCGTTACAAAGAGAAGGAAATCGTTCGTGGCCTTGAGCACGTTATCGGAAAATTCCTGGGTGAGGCGCGCCTGGGTGCGATCGATCTCCCGGAGCTTTTCCTTCTGGCCTTCGTTCAGCAAGGCGCCGTTGCGGCGGAAGGCTTTATAGGTTTTTTCCACGAGCTGAAGGCTTTCCGGATCGAGATCCATGGAGGCGCGGCGATCGTAAACGTCCTGCACGCGGGCGAAGATTTTCGCGTTCAGAAGAAGATCGTTGGAGAGCTCAGCGAGCTTCGGGCTCACTTCCTTGGCGAGAGCTTGCAGCTCATCGCTGGTATGGGCTCCCACGAGATTGAAAAACAGAAGCTGCACTTTCTCGAGCTCCTCGCGATGGAACTCGATGGCTTCGATCGTGTTCACGAAGGAGGAGGGGGCCGGGTCTTCCTCGATCTTTTTCAATGCGGCGCGGGCCATCTTGATCCCTTCCTCGAAGGCGGGCCCGAAATCCGAGCTTTGGATCTGAGGAAAGGGAAGGGTGGCTTGATCGTTTAAAAGATTCGGATTCAGCAGTTTGTTCATAGGACATGCTTACCATAGGAAAAAAGCATTGGCTGATTGGGCGGCGCATAAAGTTGGTGATTTCTTGTGCTGCAGGGGAATTGCGAAGAAACTATTTTGATTGATTCACAATTCATTCGAGAGGGGAAGTATGCGCCATCTACTTTTTAGCACGGTCGTTTTTCTGGCGGCCTTGGGACAGCCCGCTAAAGCCACAGCATTAGAAAGTTCGGGAAAAGCGATGTTTGCTTTTCGCGATCAGAACTCCTCGTATCCCGGTCACGATAAGATGGTGAGAATCCAGGGAGAAGTGGGCGGCCGATACCATTTTGAAAATTCCTGCGGAAAATCGGGATCTCGGTGCGATTGCCTATTGTATCGTGGAATCGATGATCGGCGCCCTTTGAGAGCTGCCGGCTTGCTCTCGAGCCGCTTGTATAATGCCATTTCCTGTAAAATTCCCGATTCAACTTACGGCGCGCGGCAGATTTCGCACGTGCAGCTCCGAAAAAGGGGCGCGCAGGCCGTAACAGGCAAGCTGCGAATCCTGGATTCTCTTCGCCTCGAAAATATTCTCGGCCAATCTTTGAAAAAGGAAAAAGTGCGAGGGATCTTCCGCTACCATTGCGACCGCACCTTTTTCGAAGGCGAGGGCGTGGGAGCGCATCAGATCACCTGCTTTCCCGGGCAGCACCTGGGGGTTTTGACGGCCAGGTATCATTTCTACACCTATCGCTCAGGCGAGGACTCCAATTTATCCGGAGGCGATTCCGCCTTTAGAGACTCCATTTGCGGGAGGAATAACTTCCTGAAAACGCAGTGCACGGGAAACACTCCCGTGCTTCGCTACGGTTTGTATAAAGAGAACAAAGGGCTCTTCCAGGTGGGTATTACGCTCACCAGGGCGCCCGAAGGAGAGAATCTTTCGGAGAGCTACGGCTTTGCTTCCCTGCCTGACGAGAATGGCCATTGCTTCCCTGGGCTGGTGAAAGCCCGTCCATATGTGGCGCAGCCGGCTTCGATCGTGGGTGGTGATTTGGATGGAAGCAACCCGCCTTCAAGCTTCATCAATCTGAACAACTCCCTGAACGACACTCAGGTGGAGGCCGAAGAGCCTGCGCCCTTCACCATCATGCGCAGTGTGAATGAGACTCCCTGTGATTCCATGACCGGTAACTGCCTTGGAGCCACCTTCGGAGCTGCTCAAGTGGCCAGGCAGGTCGCCTATACCAGCATTACTCCGGTAGTGTGTGTGATGCCTGAGGCGATGGTTCGCGGCCTCTTTTGAGGGCTCGGGAGTAGGGATTTGACCATAATGAGGGCCGTCCCTTTGGGGGCGGCCTTACTTCGCTGCCTTCTGGTTCTTCTGCACGGCCAGGCAGTAGTCGCGGATCAGGTTCTTATAGGCGGTTTTCCCGTCCAGGCTCATTTCGCGGATCTTGAGGCCCAGGTAGCGGATGGCGGAGGAGGCGCCTTTTCCCTCCACGCCCGGAAGATCGTGCACTGAAACGTTCATGATCTCAGCGGTGGAGTTGGCGATGATCTCGCCTCTATTGGTGATCAGGTCGAACTGCAGCTGCATTCCTACGCGCGCCGGGGCGAGCTGTGAGCCCATGGATTTGATGCCGAGGCCGCCCAGGGTGAAGTTCATCACCTCCACGAACACCTCCTGGCCCGCAAAGCGCACAGTGCATAGGCTGGGGAGCGGAAGCTCGCTATCGGTGTCTTCCACGGATATCCGGGGCAGCTTTCTCTGCCACCCGGGAAATACGCCCTTCGCCTCCACCAGGCGGCGGATCTTGTTGCGATCTTCCTCGGTCAGGTTAGGAAAGCGGACCAGCACGCAGGCTCCGCCTGTATCGAAATGTTGTACGAGGAGGCCTTTTACGGTCAGGCTGCCGAGCTGGATATCGTACTCTTTCCCGAAAGAGTCTTTCCAGTCGGGCGGATTGCTCTCTACTGCCGTTACTCTGGTGATCCCTAGCTCGGAAAGCAGGCCGCGGAGGGGGATCTCTTTTCCCTGAAAGTGGAGGATGAAGTCGGCGGGGAAGAATTTGATTCCTTCACTTACGATCATTCTTCTCACCTCCCTCTTCTGATTATCGCTCCCGGCAGCATAAACAACAATCTATATGAAGCTTCCGGGCCAGCTAGTTTCCGCTATGGTTAAAAGAAGAACCCGCCGGATCTCTCCAGCGGGTTCCTTTTGCGTGTCAGTTCATCACTTCTTCTGGATCCACCACTGCTTGCTGGCAGGTACGCGAGTTTTGGCGCCGGCAAGATCCTCGCCTTCGGTGATATACCAGCCTCTGCGGTTCGGGCAGAAGGGAAGAGAGGTATGCATATGGTGCTGGTGGCGGCGGTCTTCCCAGCCGATCGTGCCGGTGGGGCCATCGTTGCGGGAAGGGCAGCGGCGCTTCATCTGGAGGCTGTGCCAGCAGGAACGGAAGCCCTGGAAGAACTTGCGTTCGCGGCCTTTGGAATTTCGCGAAGCTTTTTCGAAGACGAACTCATGATTCCCGCTGGTGGCGGTGATACGCATGGTTTTCACGTCGATCGCACGGCCGGCAGCGTGAAGGGAGCGGGAGCTGTGGTTTTGGTCTGCAACCGTACCGTTATGCACGAGGTGCACTTTGGTGGCGGTGCCGCCTACGCCTGCGCTTCTCAGGCCTGCGGTTACGCAAGGAAGCATGTTTACCTTGATATAGGCGGCGTAGTCGTCGGCGAGGCCGCGGCGGTTGGAGCAACCGTAGCCGTTGTAGTTACCGGTTACGTTGCCTTCACACTCGCGCCAAACCACGTCGAACGCCATCGCGTCGCCTTCGGTGGGAGCGGGCATCAATACGCGGAAAGCCTGGCGGGGATCGTCGGTAGGCTGGCCTTCGGCATCGTACATCTGCCAGTCGAGGCTGTGGGAGAAGGGCTTGGCGTCGCCGTCCACCTTCACGGATTCCACGGCAGCCACGTTTTTCTTGTTCGGCTGGCGGAATTCGATGGGCTTCAGGTAAACGATGGTCTGGCCTTCCATGCCGGGAAGGGTTTTTTCCACTTCGGCGAAGAGCCAGGTGGTAACGGGGCCGCGGGGCTTGAAGGCCTCGCCGTCCACCTCCACCTTGCCTTCAGCGTCTACGGAGAAATCGAACTCTTCTTCCGCGTGGGCCGGGGAAAAGGTAAGCAGGGCGAACATTAGAGTGAGTGTGAGTCTCATGGAAAATCCTTGTGGGCTAAGCTTAGGTGTTTTTGGATCCTTAAATTCCTTCTTGAAAATGTTCGGATAGATTCAGCGGAAAGTTGAGAGGGGAAAGCCGTATTTTTTCACTGCGTTGTCTGGTAAGGGTGTGGCCATGTATTCCTGTTCCAAAGCCCGTTGCTCCCGCTGCAGAATGCACCAAGAGCTTTGTATTTGCGGGCATTTGCCGAAATTGGGCACCCGCAGCCGTGTGTGCTTGTTGATGCACGCTCAGGAGAAAGATAAGCCTTCCAATACCGGCCGATTGGCTCAACTTTGCCTGGAGAATTCGGAAGTGCGGTACCGTGGACTGAGGGACGGCACCCCTCTGGACCTCTCCGGCCTGATTTCCGAGGATTACGAAACCTGGATGCTCTACCTCAGCCCCGACTCCTCGGAGCTTACGCCGGAGCTGGTGGCGCAGACCTCCAAGCCCGTTCGCCTGCTGGTGCTCGACGGAACCTGGAGCCAGGCCTCCCGCCTGGGTTCCAAACTGGCTCGCTCTCCGGCTCTTGCCGGCGTGCGGAAGGTGAAGCTCAGGATTCAGCCGGAGAAGCCCTCGGAATATAAGCTCCGGGCAGAGCACCACCCTGATGGAATGGCTACCTTCGAAGCCATAGCCCGCGCACTTGGAGTGCTGGAAGGGAAAGAGGGGCCGGAGGTGCAAAGCCGGCTCGAGGAGGTGTTCCGCCTGATGAACGAGCGGGTGCTGTTCACCAGAGGAAAGCTTCCTGCCGGCTACCGGCCTGATTAAGCACAGGCTAAGGGCGCACGTTCTTGAGGATATATTTTTCGAGGAGGGAATCCGCCTCGAAGTTGGGATCCAGCCCTCGGGTGTTGGTGGTGAATACCACAACCATATCGAGGGCCGGCACCACATAAACCATCTGGCCTCCGTAGCCCCAGGCAAACTTCACTTCCTGCCCGGCGATCTTTCTCTGCCACCAAAGCAGTCCGTAGGTGGAGCCTGCCCGCGGAGTGATGTGGTAACGGAAGCTGTTCTCCACCCAGTCGCGTGGCACTACTTGCTGCCCGTTCCATTCGCCTTTCCGTAGATAGAGCATCCCGAATTTTGCGAGTTCACGCGCGGTGAGGAAAAGGTTATAGCCCCCGCTGGAAACGCCCTGAGGATCCGCGCCCCAGCGCTCATCCATGATGCCGAGAGGGCGGAAGATGGATTCCCGTACGTAATCTGCCAGGCTCGAACCCGTAGCTTTCGTGATCACAGCCGAGAGGAGATGGGTGCCTCCCGTGGTATAGTTCCACTTTGAGCCGGGAGAGTCCGGATAGCGAAGGCCGAGAATCGAGTTCACCCAGTTCGGGGTTTTTTCGATTTCGTATTCCGTGGAATCCTCTTTCCATTGCATCCCGGAGCTGTGGGTGAGGAGGTGACGGATCGTGATGCCCGGTTTCGCTCCAGCAAGGAAATCGGAAACGGGCTGATCAAGGCTACGGATCTGCCCGCGATCGATCGCGATCCCCACGGCTGCGCCTAGGATGCTTTTGCTCGCGGAATGCACGTTATTGCTCGAGCGTTTGGTTGTTTTGTGGAAGTAGCGCTCGAAGGCGAGGGTGCCCTTTCTCACCACGAGAAAGCTGAAGCTCCAGCTTTTGCGCCCGAAGGAAGAGGAGGCGGATTCAAGAGCTTTGGAGTCGAGGCCCACGCTGGCCGGCGTGCCGATCTTCCAATCCTGGTCATCGTTTACTCGATCCGTATAGGTGGCGTTGTCTTCGTAAAAGGATTGGCCGGGGAGAGGGGCTTTTCCGGCACCCAGGGAGTCCAGAGAAAGCGCAAGGCCAAAGCACAATAGAAAAGAGAGTCTCATTTCCCCTCCTTGGGAAAAGAAAAGGAGCTTCGTCAGTGAAGCTCCCTAGTGGAATCCAGGGTATTTATAGTTTAACGCAGGTGCGCCGCCAAAAGTAGCCGGGCCCTATTTTACCGCGGGATTCTGCACCCAGCTCATGCACCAGCCGTGCCCCGGTACCGTGTGTTTTGGCATGATCATGCACTTGCCTTTGGCGCCCTTGTTTTCGCCATCGGTTTTGGTGAAGAGCTGGCAGTTATAGCAATACTGTTTCGCTTTATCCTTGCTCTTGCGGGCTTCGCAAAGCTTGGTGGGCTTATCGGCATTGCTGCAGAATTTGAGGGCTTTGCCCGGCTCTTCGCCGTCTTTCAGCATGGGAAGATCGGCGGCCTGGGCTTCGAACCCCAGCGAGCCGAAGCGGCCGAGAAAGGGGAGCGTGGCCAGGGAGATAAAGGTGGATTTCAAAAAGGTGCGTCGAGAAAGTGCCATAAGCCTCCAAACGGAAAGGCGAGAGGCCTTCCCTTAGAAATGTGTGCCACCCATCGTAACTCCTCGACGACTGTTCCGGGGAAGTTTCCCGAAAAAGAGCGGAAAAATCTTAGACAGATTTCGCTGGTTTTCGAGTGCCGCATTACATCAAAAACGGGAGAGGGCGCGGGGGCGGAGGGATTTTCCCCACTGGATAGACGAGCTTCCAAGTGTAGTTTCCCGGGATTGCGGACCCTCCTTTGCGCGAAATCCCTCGCGATCCTCCAGGCTTTCCTTGCGCTCCGCCTCCCATCTGGCTAGAAAGCCATTCATCTCCTATGAATCGCTTAGATTTCCAGCTCCAGAAAACGGCCTCGGGCTCCCGTGCCCGCGCCGGCCGCTTCCGCACCTTGCACGGCGAGGTGCTCACCCCCCTTTTCATGCCCGTGGGCACTCACGCCACCGTGCGAGGCCAACGCTTCGATACCGTGCTGGAAAGCGGATCGCAGATCCTGCTCGCCAACACCTACCACCTGCTCCTTCGCCCGGGCCCGGAAGTGTTCAAGAAGTTCGGTGGCTACCACGGCTTCACGCAATGGCCGAAATCCGTGCTCACGGATTCGGGCGGCTTCCAGATCTTCGCTATGCCCAACGATCGGCGCATGAGCGAGGAGGGCGCGAAATTCCTCTCCTATGTGGATGGCCGCCACATCCTCCTCACGCCCGAACTCAGCATCGAAACACAAAAGGCGATCGGCTCCGACATCATGATGGTGCTCGACCAATGCGTGCCTTCTACTGTGAGCGAAAAGGAAGCCCGCGCCGCCATGGAACTTTCCTGCCGCTGGGCGCTCCGCTCCCTGAAAGCGCGAGGGGAATCGTCGCAGTCCCTCTTCGCCATCGTGCAAGGAGCCTGCTATGACAACCTCCGCAAGGAATGCGCGGATTTCCTCACCCAGCATCCTTTCGACGGTTTCGCGCTCGGCGGCCTCGCCGTGGGCGAAAGCAAGCAGGAGCGGGAAGACACCGTAGGCTTCGCCGCCGAACTTCTTCCCAAAGACCGCCCGCGCTACCTGATGGGCGTAGGCACTCCGATCGATCTGCTCGAAGCCGTGCACAGAGGCATGGATATGTTTGATTGCATCATTCCCTCTGCCCATGCCGAGCAGGGCGTGGCCTACACCTGGAAGGGAAAGGTGCTCCTCCGGCGGGGCGTGTACAAGATGAGCGAAGCTCCCATCGACAAGAGCTGCCGCTGCATCGCTTGCCGCCAATACAGCCGCGCTTACCTCCATCATCTAATCAAAACAGGCGAGCCCCTCGGACGCACCTTGATCGGCGCGCACAATATCCAGTTCTATCATGATCTGATGAGCACGATGCGCTCCCATATCCTCGCCGATACCTTCGAGGGCTTCTATCGTGAAGCGAGGGAAAATTTAGTGGCGAGCGATGAGGATCATCCGATCAAGGCTCCGAAAGTTTCCAAGCCCTCGGCCCGCCCGATGCATCTTGGTGCCTATGAGGTGCTCGTAACCAACGGAGTATCCCGCATCCGCCACCGCGCAAGCGGCGAAACCATGCATCCGCAGATTACGCCCGAAGAAGAAGCCCGCGATCTCTATGTGGCGCAGAGCCAGTTCGTGCGCCGGATCGAGGAGCAGGAGGAGCTCGTGCTCTGGGACGTGGGCATGGGCGCAGGCGCCAATGTGATGGCAGCGATTCAAGCCTACGAAGCCGCCGCCGCCGAAGGGAAAAAGCTCGCGCGCCTTCTGATCGTAAGCTTCGAGAACGATCTCGATTCCTTGAAGCTCGCGAATATGCACCTCAACCGCTTCAAATACCTCCGGCATGCAGCTCCGAGCTCGATCCTCGAGCGAGGCGAATGGATCTCCAAAAAGCTGCCGATCGAGTGGAAGCTCATGACCGGCAACTTCCTCGAGCTTTTCGAGGACGCTCCCGCTCCCGACATCATCTTCTGGGATCCCTATTCCTCCAAAACCTGCCGCGAATTCTGGTGCGTGGAAACACTGCAGGAAATTTTTGAGCACACCAAGGACCGCAAAAACCCGGGCGCCACCGAGTTCTTCACCTATTCCACCTCCACCGCGGTGCGGGCGAGCTTTCTTGCGGCCGGCTTTCATGTGGCCCAGGGTGCTGCTACTGGGCCTAAAGTGCAAACCACTGTGGCGCTCACCGAAGGTGCCTTGCCTTGGAGAAAGGCCTCCCTGCTCGGCCACGATTGGCTCGAGCGCTGGGAGCGATCCGGCGCCCGCTATCCTCTCACCCTGAGTGGGGAGCAGGAGCCTGAGATGCTGGAGAGAGTGCGCAACCATCCCCAATTCCACGGTGACGAATGATGCTGCTCGCGCTTCTATTGCCCTTTCTTGCGCTGGCCGCCAATGAGCCTCAGGAGATCTGGAGCCTCAAGGTGGAAGGCGGAAAGCCCGAGGCCGCCTTCTTTGATGCGGGAACCGGTTCTCTTTTCTTGAGCGTGAAGGAAGACGGCGGACGGGCGCGCCTGGATCGGGTTTCGTTGGACGGAGCCATGATCGAGAAAGGGGAGTTCCGATCCAAGGGCGAAGCCGGAGCTCTCCATGCCTACGGCGGAAAACTTTTTTGGACTGCCGGAGCTTCGGTGCGGGTGCTTGATCCCAAGGAGGGACAAGACCTTCCTTTGCGTTATTATCCCGAAGAGGCGAAAGGCAAAGCCACGGATATTTCCGTGGGCCGGGATGGCTCTGTGTACCTGGCTTTTCCCGACGCGCTTTTTCGCGTGGGGGGAGCGGGAAGTTCCCGGATTCCCCTGGATGGAAAGGGAGAGGTGGGCGGGCTCTTTATCCTGGACAACACGCTTCATCTGATCCGCGGCACGCAGTTGCTCTCCCGTGCGGCGGAGAAAGACGGCTCCTGGAAAAAAGAAAAGTTCTGCGACTGCCGCTGGCTGGAGCGCACTTCCTCTGGCGCCTGGATGAGCACCAGCAAAGGCGAAATTCTCCTCGATGGAAAGCCGCTGCTTACACTGAAAACGGAAATCGGCCGGCCGGCCTACGTGTTCCGGATGAATACCGCCGAGGATTTCTTCGTATTGCCTCTGAAGGAGGAGCGAAAAATCGTGGCTTACCGGATGCCGGGTGAGGAGAAGGCGAAGAAAAACCGATAGGGGCGGCATAGGAGATTTCCATGCTTGCTTCGATCTTTGCCCTTATCGTTTCCGTTCCCGTTTTTGCTTCCGGAGGCCACGATGCGCCGGTATCGGCCACCGGAGGATGGGAAGCGCTCTCCACGCTTCAAACGGGAAATATGCGCTACTACGAAGGGCATCCGAGGCACCCCCATACGGACATCCCTCGCCGTGAGGAAGTAGCCTCGGGCCAGAAACCCCATTCCATCGTGGTAACCTGCTCGGATTCCCGGGTGCCGCCGGAGCAGATCTTTGACCAGGGCCTGGGCGACATTTTCGTGATTCGTAACGCAGGGAACGTGATGAGCTCGGAATCCATCGCCAGCATCGAATATGCGGTGGCTCACCTTGGTTCCAAACTCCTGGTGGTGATGGGGCATGAGAGCTGTGGGGCGGTAGGAGCCGCTATCAGCCACGTGCCCGGGCAGAGCGCGGGATCCCCCGCCCTTGATGCCTTGGTGAAGCAAATCAGGAACGGTTTGTCGGCTGCCGCGATTCAGTCTGCCGGAAGCGATAAAACCATCCGGCACGGAGTGAAAGAAAACGTGAACGCTTCCCTGGCCGATCTGCTGAAGAAGAGCGCGATCGTTCGGGATGCTGTGGCCTCGAAAGGCCTCGTGCTCGGCCAGGCGATCTATTCGCTCAAGAGCGGCCGGGTGGAGTTCTGGGATGTAGGGAAAACCGCGGGCGAGCCCATAGCGGTGCCTGAGCGGGTAGTGATTCATGAGCCTGAAGTGAAAGAGGAAGTGATCAAGGCGGACCCCAAGCCCGCCAAAGCCATGAAAAAGGGCCCGCGCCCGGCCAGCAAGAAAGTGGTGATCCCCAAGACCGTGGTGTCCAAGCACGATGGGCATAGCCCTGAGGCGGCGGCACACAGTGCTCCGGCCCATGGCTCCGGTTCGCACGATTCCTCTCACCACTGATAGGGCTTGTGCTAGGGTAGGCCATGCCTTCCATCATTCACAGAGCCCGCCGTCTTTTAGGAAATCCTGAGGAGCTGCTCGCCACTCTTTCCAGAGGATTAACCAAGGCCTATAGCAAGCGCTCTGTATTGGTAAAAATTTTCGAGGATTTTCTCCTGCTGTTCCGGCTGGTAAAGGCCTGGGTGCTGGGAGAATACAAAGAGGCGCCGAAGCGCACCATCCTCTGGGCGGTTCTGGCGATTCTCTATTTTCTTTCTCCCGTGGATGCGATCCTCGACATTCTTCCGGGTGGCTATCTCGACGATATCGCGATGATCTCTTTCGTGCTCGGGCGGATCAAGCCGGACCTCGAGCTCTTTTCGGCCTGGGAGAGGGCGAAGGGCAGGACGAGAAAAGAGAAAGAGCAGCTCGAGGGCTAGAGGGCCTACCGCTTCGTAAGTGGGAATAGCTGAAACGCCAGATAGTAAACCCGATCGGCTTTGCCGGTGCTCAGGATGTCTGCCGCCTTGAACATAGCTTCTTCCAGATACTTTTCGGCTTTGCGGTAGCTGGCCTCATTGGTGGCCACTGATGCGCCGAGAATCAGGCGCCGCCGGAAATCCTCTTCTGTCTTGCGGTAGGCGAGCTCATCGGCGGCTTTTTGCAGCATTTTTGTGTGATGGCGCTGGATGCGGGAGTCGATGCGGGAGGCGGGAAAGCGGATCTTGGTGCTTACCTTTTTCCACTTTCCGTTTCTCTGTTCCACCCAGCCCATCTCGAGGAGCCGGTTCCAGGCCTTTTCTGCCACTTCCGGGCGAAGGCCGAGGCGCTCGGTGATCCAGGAGGTTTCGAAACCGGCGCAGGTGGTGAGATCGAGAATCGGGAGATAATACCATTCTTCCAGAGCTGTCTGGCTCGGGGCGTTTTGGTAAGTGGCGGAGGGAAGATCGGGCAGGGCATGAGAGGAAGGCGTTTCCTCGATGGAGTCGAGCTCCAGGTTTTCCGCGAATTCCTCGGCTCCGGCCTGCTCCCGAAGGGCGGCCCTTTCCAGCGTGCGCATGGCGGCGGGATCGAGATCGAGCGCCGAGGCGAGGGGACGCACGCGGGGAAGGGGCAAGGGTTTCTGCCCGGAAAAAATCTTGCTCAGGTAGGACGGAGAAATTCCGGCTTTGCGAGCCACCGCTCGAAGCGAGAGGCGGGAGTTTTTGCGTTTTTTGCTCTCCCAGTGCTCGCGGAGCAGATCGTGTACTTTCGCGGCAGCCATTCGCTAGCGCCTTTTTTTATCGAGTACGAGCTCGTTGATGATGTTTTTGAAGATTTTCAGCAGCAGTTTGTGTTTGGCGGCGCCGGGAAACTGGGCCCAATCTTGGGTAATCAGCAGAAATGGTTTTCCCGTAGCTCCCTTGAGCACAAATCCGCCGCAGGTGAGAGGGCTTGGCCGACCGGTGTCGGGATCTTTGCAGAGGGTGCTGTTCCGGAAGAAAGAGTGAGGCGCGATCGAGACGGGAGTTTCCTCGATGATCTTTCGAAGCTCCGCGCGAGTGGGGATAAAGCGCGGATCCGTTCCGGTGATCTCGAGCTTCTTATCAGCAAGCAGCAGAAGACTGGCCTTGAAAAACTGGGCGTTGGAATCGCCGCCCCGGCCCACCACGCTGGCTCCGCCTCTTTCGGCGGCGGCCACTTGGGTTTCGCCCTGCTCGTCGCCGTCGCCGGCCACGTGATCGCGAGAAGAGAAATCAAAAAGAAGGGTGGAGCGTTGGTAGTCGGTATCTTCGTAATTCAGGGCGCCGAGTGTTTCGTGAAGAAGAAAGGCGTCGGCATCGGCGGAGTTTTCGAGCTGGGCCCAGAAGGGCTTATTCAGGATCACGAGGCGGGTTTCGGCCACGTTGATGCCCACATAGCGGGCTTTGCCTTCGCCGCTTTGGGCGCTGAAGAAAACGCCGGTGGGGGAGATGGCGAAATCGATTCGAGGCAGCTGGGCGCGCAGAGTGGCCAGCTTGAGTCCTCTTACGGCCTTATGGCCTCTTCGCTCCGCCGCACGGATACGCCGTTCCACTCTTTGGCGGATCGTGGAAGAGGATCCGAAATCGAGCACTCCCCGGCAGCGAAGGGTGGAAAGGGAAACGTAGTTCACCTGATTTCTCAGGTTGGGGCGGTGGCCGCAGCGATCGAGAAGGCGGAGGTATTCGGTGGTGGGTTCACTGAAATAGCCGCGTCCGTTATCGGCGGTGAAGTTCACGCGCCAAAGCACGGTCACGTGCTGAGCTAGGGAGGGGGATGGGCTCGCGAGCGCGAGGATGAGCGGCAGGAACTGGCTGAACATAGGTGCAGGAATTCTAGGGGAGGCCCCTTAAATAGTAAAGTAAATTAATCTAGTTAAAAACTCAATAAACACAATAGGTATCATGGTGATGTTTCCCAAAAGGGAAACAGAAGGAGGTTCGTTGCCTTAAAGATTTCGGAGCTCGGCGTTATAAACGGCGGCGAACTTAAACCTCCGTGAAAGGAAACGAATATGAAAACCCTCACTCTCTCTGCTCTCGTGTCCCTTGTTGCCCTCACCTTCTCGCTTCCGGCGAGCGCCAGCCAGCGAACGATCGAACATATCGATCGTGCCCTGGGTGTGGTGCAGGTGGAAATGCAGGCCATTTATTCCGGCCGCTACCAGTTTTATCGCCCTGATACGGTTCGCCGCGTGATCGGCCAGATTTCGAACGAAGCCAGCTCGGCCCAGCAGTCGGCGGAGTCAGTGGAGGCACGGAGAGCCCTGGGAGGCCTGCTTCGCTCTCTGCAGGAAGAGTATTCCTACTCTTTCCGCTTTCAGTTCTACCGCCTGGAGAGCACTCGTCTCCTGATGGTGAACTACCAGCGTTTCCTTCGGCAGGCGCGACAGTCCGAGAGCTTGCACGGATCGAACGGCGGCAACGTGAATTGCATGCCACCTTTGCGCATTGGCTGCTTGAACTGAAAAATGCCTGATCCCCAAAGGAAGGATAAGGCATTGAACGTCAGCGGAATAAGGGCATTCTTAGGCTCAAATGGTGCTGTTTGCATGCGTCTAACTATATGCGGGCATAGGTAGAAAATAGTTACTTGCCGGCCGCTGAAATACGCATTAGTAAAAACAAGTGGCCCTGAATCTCCCGTGAAGGAGAATCTCCGTATGAAAGCCGTCGCTCTTTTCGTTATGTTCCTTTTTTCCACCTTGAGTTTTTCTCATCCTGCGAATGCCGGTTCGCTCTCAATCGATCATATTGACCTTTCCCGCTATGAAAATCACGGCCATCGGGATTGCGGCTCTGAGTGTGCTCAAACCTGCTACAGCTTTTACCAAAGATGTGTTGCCGATGCGGATGGCGATCTGAGCAAGGTGTTCGAGGAATGCGATCCAGAATACTCCCGCTGTCGTGCGATGTGCGGCCTGCAGTGCCAGTAGAGATACCGGTAGAAAAGTGAAAAAGGCTTTTCCCTTGGGCCGTATCCGGCGATAAGTTCTTGGTAGCCGGAGGAACAGGTGATCCAAGGGGAAAGCTTCAAAAATACGCCGGGGGAGGAAGCGGGCCTTCTTTCTAGCGGCCTGCTGCATTCTGCCGAGGATACTACTGCCTTGAAAGTGGAGATCATCGGCAAATACAGCGCCATGCTCTCCGTGATCGAAGTGGCTCTTGGTTCCGTGCTTCACGCCCTGCATATTCCTTTCGCGGGCAATTTTCTCTCCCTCAACCAGGGGTACCTTCTTTGCCGTGCCTCACTGGAAGCAAAGGCCCGGGGGGTAGGCTCCGTGGGCTATGGCGTTTCCAATGTGGCCGCAGTGTTAAAATCTCTCGCCCCCGCGGGAAAAAAACTGGGCCCCATGCTGAGCCTCAGCATGCAGGGCTTTCTCTTCGGTTTGGGCGAAAACCTCTTCGGAGCCAATTTGCTGGGCCTCGGTCTCGGAATGGCGCTGCTTTCCTTGTGGACCTTCGTGCAGCCCTTGCTCACTTTTTATCTCTTTTTCGGAAACGAGCTTTGGAAAGCCCTTCACTATCTTTTCGAGAAAACGGTTCCCTATACAGGCCTCGGCCTTCGGGATCTCGCCTTCATTCTCGCCGGAGTGGTTCTGGTGAAGGTAGGGGTGGCGGTGGGCCTGGCGGCTTACGCTTGCCGCACCAAAGGAAATGCGGAACTTCAAAATCGGCTGTTGGCCTTGGCCAAGGAGAGGGGAGCCAGTCCCTTGGAGGGAGAGGCTCCCTCGCGGCGAGAGGCCTTTCGTCTTGCGCTGGGAGATATGCTCCGGCCTCTCTTTCTCGTTTCCCTGGGGATAACGGCGTTCTTTCTGTTTTTTTCCCAGCACAGCTTGGCGGAACGCTTTTGGATCCTGCTTCGGCCGGTGGCGATCGGATTCGTGTTTTTTTACTTTTCCAGAACCTTGACTCTGGACCGTTGGTTGCAAAGCCTGCACGGAACCCGAGGGGAAGCTTTTGCCCTGGCCACCCAGCGCGCGCTGGCTGAGGTTCGTAAGTTTGCGTTTTCCCGGCGATGACCAGGCGCCTCTTGTTTCCTGCATTGGTAGGGGCCTAAGCTGGTATGGATTGGAATTTTCCCGGAGGATCCTATGACATTGGGAGAGGCCATTAGAAGACAGCCCTTTCTGTTTCTAGGTGCCGCCTTGCCGAACCTGGCGCTCTTTATGATCGCGCTCGTGGATAAAACCCGGGCAGAGAGCGGGCTCCCGAGCTGGATGACTCTGGCCCAATCTCCTCTTTCGATCATTCTTGCCAGCCTCGCTGTGGTGCTCGGGGTGGCGGGGGCTTTCACCCTGGTGAAGGCGGGTAAGCGGGGATTCTTTCCCGGTCTCGCCAGCGGCTTATTCGCCGCCCTTCTCTGCACCGGGGCCTTTTTTCTCCTGAACCGCTGATGAGCTCTTGAGCTCCTTCACTTTTTCCTGCCATGCCCGGGGCAGATAGGGCGCCACTTTTTCGAGCTCTAGGGCACGCCCGTTTCTTACGAAAACCACAGTCACGAAAGCTTCGGCTACTTCCGTTTCGCTCCGGTAGAAACGCTGGGCGATGCGCACCGTTTTCCCGGCGGCGGAGTCGAGGGAGGTGATGAGGCGAAAACGCGCGAAAGGAGGCAGCGCTCTTTTGAAGCGGATGTCCACACCCACCGCCATGGGCCTGAGTCCGTTCTTCCACATCGGCCACAAGGTGCCAGAGCTCATCGCCCAATGCCAGCGGCCAAGATCCATGAAGCGCAGGTAGTTTCCGTTATTGAGGTGGAGGTTCAGGTCGCAGTCCCAGGGCCACACCAGGAATCCGATTTTCCCCTGGGCGCCGGAATGGGTGAATAGAGATTTCAGCATCACCCACCAAAAACGAAGCTTGAACATTCTCTACCTCTCCTTCGCCTTCATCTTTGGCCCTTCAGGCTGAGGCACATATGGGTGTCGTCGATCTTCTGGCCCTTCACTCGGAACTGGTCTCTTACCGTATCGATCTTTCGGAAACCCAGTTTTTCATAAAGCGCGATCGCCGCTTTATTGTGGTCGAACACCCAGAGGTCGATCCAGTCCAGGGACGGTTGCTGCTTCGCCCAGGTGAGAGCCAGCATCGAGATCCGGCCGCCCAGGCCTTGCCCTCGTGCTTCTCTCTCCACGCCGATCGCGAATTGGCAGCGGTGGGCCGTGGACTCCATAAAGCCCGATCGCAGGAGGCAATCGGCGAGAATGTTTCCGTCTTCGTCTTCCGCGATCCAGATTCTCTGCCATCCCACCTTATCGATAGGGAGTTCGAGATCAGCCACTGTCTTGGCCACGTGTTCTTCTTTTTTCCAATCCTTGAAATCGGTAACGGGATGAAAGATTACGTCGCTTTCTTCCCCGCTTTCCCGGAAGTGCCTTTGCATATGATCGAAATAGGCGGGAGCGTCGGCGGGCGTTGCCGGGCGAAGGTTCAGCATCATTCCTCCATGAGAGCGAGCACTTCCTGCAGGGCCTGTATATCTTCCTCCCAATACCGGGGAGTGGCAAATTGGGGAAAAGCTTTTTGAAAGGATGGATCCTGCCAGCGCCGGGCGATCCAGGCCGAGTAGTGGATCATCCGGAGCGCGCGAAGCGGCTCGATCAGGCGAAGGGTAGAGCGATCGAAGGGGCGGAAGCGCGCATAGCCTTCGAGCAGATAGTCGCGGTCTTTTTCGGCCTCGGGCCCTCTTCCTCTCACCACCATCCAGATGTCCTGCACGGCAGGAGCCCGGGTGGAATCATCGAAATCGAGGAAGAAGGGGGAGTCCTGCTGCCAGAGGCAGTTTCCCAGATGGCAATCCCCGTGAAGGGTGAGGGTGGGAATTCCAGCGAGAGCCGCTTCCGCTCTGGCCACCATGGTGGAGGCAACCACCTTATAGCGTTCCCGGTAAACAGGATCGATCAGGCCGGATTCCAGCAGGAAGTCCATGGGGGCGCGTCCCCAGTTCTGGGCGTTTAACGGCACGCGATGGCGAAAGGGGAACTCGGCTCCGATATTGTGGATGCGCCCTATGTAGCGGCCGAGAGTGCGCAGGCGATCGGGATCGAGTTCGTCGAGGAGGCGTCCCCGCACTTTCGAAAAGAGCGCGAACCAGATTCCTGTTTTTTTGCAGCGGAAGAGGCTTTGGTCGTCGAGGCGCCAGGGGGCCACCACGGGGATTTCGGCCTCATCGAGCGCGAAAAGAAAATCGTGTTCTTCCTGTATCTGGTCTTCGCTCCAGCGGCCAGGCCGGTAAAACTTCGCCACCACATGTTCGAGCTCGCCGGAGGGAAGGGAATCATCGAGCTCGATATCGTATACCCGGTTTTCGAGGGAATTCAGGGCCAGCGATCTGCCCGTGGAGCGCACTCCGGGCATGGCTTCGCCCACCACCTCATCCACGGAATCGAGGATGGCTTCAGGGTCGAGGCGGAAGAAATCGTCGAGAACTGCGTTCGCCATACTTGTATTCTAACACGTTCCCGAATTGACACGGCAGCTCAGATTTTGAATTCGGCCATCCTTTGGGCAGGATTGTGCACTTTAATTCCTCTAGCCGATTTCGGTGATAAGCTAAGAAAGCATGGATGCGAAAAATGACTGCAAGGTGTATGTGAACCGCACGCTCAATCTCCGGAAGATCCGGTATATCGGCTTCGATATGGATCACACCTTGGTGCGATACAATACCAGCGCCTTCGAGAAGAAAACCCACGAGATCGTGCTCGAGAAGCTGGTTGCCCTGGGTTACCCGAAGGCCGTGCTGGAGCTCCCTTTCAATTACGATCTCGCGATCCGCGGGCTCGTGATGGATAAGGAGCGGGGCAACCTGCTCAAAGTTTCCAGGCATTCGGCGATCCGCGCCGCCTATCATGGGCTCGAGCCGCTCGATTTTCCCACGCAGAAGAAAACCTACGAGAGCACCTATATCGATCTGCGCGACCAGCGCTACTCCTCCATTGATACGGCTTTCTCGATTTCCTCCGCCAATCTTTTCATGCAGCTCGTGCAGTTCAAGGACAAAAATCCGGGCCAGAACCTGCCGGAGTACCCCACGCTCTTCCACGATCTCATGAACTCCGTGGACGCCGCTCACCGGGACGGATCCCTGAAATCCGCCGTGCGGGCCGATCTGGAAAGCTACGTGATCAAAGACGAAGCCACGGTGCGTGGCCTGGAACGCTACCGCAAGCACGACAAAAAACTCTTCGTGATCACCAATTCCGATTTCCACTACACCAAGCTTCTCCTCGATCATTGCATCACTCCTTTTCTCCGCGATTTCCCGCACTGGAGCGATCTTTTCGAATTCGTGATCACGGCGGCGCAGAAACCCCGCTTCTTCACCGACAACCAGAAGTTCCTGCGTGTGGATCCCGCGAATGGCACCATGACCAATCTCGAGGGCCCGCTCACTCCCGGCATCTATCAGGGCGGCTGTGCTCCCATCTTCACGCAGGATCTCGATCTCGATGGCGACGACATCCTCTATATCGGCGACCACATCTACGGCGACATCCTCCGCCTCAAGAAAGACTGCGCCTGGCGCACGGCCATGGTGGTGGAGGACCTCGATGGCGAGATCCGCAAATACAAAGAGGTGGCTCCGATACAGAGGCAGATCAACAAGCTGATGGCGGAAAAGCAGCCTCTGGAAGACGAGAACGTACGGCTGGTATCGGAGCGGATCGAAATCGGAAGTGCGGCGGGTGAAGAGAGGATTGCGGAGCTTCAGGCTCGCATGGGCGAGCTCGACAAGCAGATCTCCGAGCTGATTCGCAAGCACCAGGCGCATTTCAATAAGTACTGGGGCGAGGTGATGCGGGCGGGCAACGAAGAAAGCTATTTCGCCAACCAGACGGAGCGCTTTGCCTGCATCTATATGGCGAAGATTCCCGATTTGCTGGAGTACTCTCCTCGCACCTATTTCCGTGCGCCTCGAAGGCCGATGGCGCACGAGATTATGACCGGCCAGATCTCGATGACGGTGGAGAGCTGAAAGTGGGATTTTCGCTTAAAAGACCCTTTGTAATCGCGGCCGGAATTCTCTGGTGCCATGCCGCGCTTCCTTCTCCCTCTCCTTCCCCGGCTGCCGGGCTCTCCTTGGTGGATGCCTATGAGCGAGCTTTGAAGCGCAGTGAAAGCCTGGGAATCCAGTCGGAAGCCTTGATTCAGGCCAATGAGCTCGAGTCCCAGGCACGCTCCTCCATCTTTCCGACTCTCTCTGCAAGCGCGGTTTTTCTCACGCAGGAGCAGCCTACGGCCGCCACGCAGCGCCAGCAGAATACGGTAAAGGCCACGGCGAATCAGCCGCTCTTCCGGGGCTTCCGGGAGTTCGCTCTCATCCGCCAAAGAGAGGCCGTGGTGGCCAATCAGAAGGCTGAGCTGGCGAATGCCTCCCGCCTTCTTTTTTACGACGTGGCTGATGCCTACTACGCCACTCTTGCCTTGCAGTCGGATCTGAAGAACTACGGGGACGAGCTGGAGATCTCCCGGAGGCGTCTGAAAGAGCTAGAGCAGTTCCGGAGAGTGGGGCGCTCCCGTGCCAGCGAAGTGATTTCTCAAAAAGCCAATGTGGCGAGCCTCGAAGCCCAAGTGGAGGCCACCCAAGGCCAGCTCAAGGTGCAGAAAGAGATTTTGGCTTTCCTTACGGGCCTGCCGTCCACCAGCACTCTGCGCGATCAGGAATCCAGCCCCAAGGCGGAGCAGAAAATCGACACCTTTCTGGGCGGAGTTTCCTCCCGGGCCGATCTGTCTGCGGCTCAGGCGTCCACCCGGGCGGCGGAGGAGTCGGTTAAGGTAAGCCGCGGACAGCACTGGCCTTCGGCGGATCTCACGGGGAATTACTATTTCAACCGCCCGGGCAGCTCGAGTGAAATCAACTGGGATTTTTCCCTCACGATCAGCCTGCCTATTTTTCAGGGCGGTTCGGTGAACAGCCAGGTACGGGAAGCGGTTTCCGTGCAGGAACAGGCTACGTTGCGGGAATCCCTGGCAAGGCGCCAGGCGGAGCTCGAGATCAAGCGTTTGTTCGAGCAGGTGGAGAGCGGGAGAGCTCGCCTGGTAAAACTCGAGGAAGCCGCGGATCTTTCCCGCCAGAACCACGAAGCGCAAAGGCGCGATTACTCCAACGGCCTGGTTACCAATCTTGAAGTTCTTCAGGCTACGAGCTCATGGCAGGTGGCCCTTAGAAACTTTGAGCGCCAGCAGTTCAACCTGAAAAACGATTTCGTGAAACTCCAGGCCGCCGCGGGTCAGCGGCCGGAGCTGGAAGTTGCGGGCGATCGATCTGCGAAATGATGTTTTCCAGCGAAAGCGGCCTCTTCAATCTTTGCAGTCGGGGCTCATAGGGTTGTAGCGGCAGTAATCCGGGCATCCTGGCTCCATGGGATTATAGCGGCAGTAGTCGCCATTGGATTTGCACTCAGAGTCCATGGGGTTGTAACGGCAATAGTCCGGGCATCCGGGTTCCATGGGATTATAGCGGCAATAGTCACCATGCGTTTTGCAGCTTTCATCCATAGGGTTATAGCGGCAGTAGTCCGGGCATCCTGGTTCCATAGGGTTGTAGCGGCAGTAGTCCGAAGCCGAGGCTTGGAACGCGAATAGCAAAAACATAGAAGCGGCGATTAAGGCTCTCATGATGATCTCTCCTAAAAGTTCGGCATTCGCCCGGTTGTGTGAGGCGTTTGCTTGTGTGTGTATGGCGACCGCCTGCCTAATCGCAATTTCTGTGCCCTTGGAGAAGGCGTTTTTCCCGCTTCTCCGGAGGCGAGAGGAGTTTCGGGGTCAATCCGGCCCTGTATTTTTTCTGGGGACACCGCGTTTAGAGAAATCGTTGCTCGCTGGGGAAAGCATGCACGCGGCTCTCGAGTGGGAATGCCGGGCCTTCTTTGTGAGTGATGATGGGATGGGAGATTGATATTAAATACCTGAAATCAATGGCATATTTTTAACGCCCAGAATCACATCAAATCGCATCATTTTAACCTGCCTTCTTAGGTGCCCCTGCTTCAGGCTCTCGGATAGTTTGGATTTCAGGCGGAACAACCTCCGCTCGGGGGCGAAAGCCTTTCTAAATTTGAAACAAACTTGGAGATCTTATGAAGACGCTAATGATCCTTTCTGTTCTTTCCCTTCTCAGCGCTGACGCCTTCGCCCGCCGCGGCCAGGACGACGGTGCTCACCACGGTGGCGAACACCACGGCCAGATCGTTGGCTGCGAAGTAAAGCTCAACGGCGCGAAAGTTCTGCAGCGGGCCGCTGTCGTGGGAGCCCCTGTGGTAGTGGATACCGCGCAGTTCACTCTCAATATGAGCTATGCTGCCGGCCGCCTGTTCGAGGCTTCGCTGCTCGATAAAGCCAGCGGCGATACCCTCAGCCTAGCCAACGACGGCTCCGGCAACGTGAATGGCACGCTTCGTACTGACGAGAATCCCGCCGCTCCCGTGGCTCTTACGTTGCCTGTGGGCATGCGTGAGGCTTTCGCTTCCTCCTCCTCGGGAGATTCCGTGAAGCTCGAGCGCGGTGCCCGTGGTGCCCTGGCCAAGGCCGAGCTCGCATTCCGCTCCAACGAGGCTCCTGCCAGCTTCGTGAAGTTCGAATGCTATTACTAAGCCATTTCCCCCGGGTAGCCTAAGCCGCCCGGGGGCCAAAAACTTTCGTTGACCCAAGCCGAAAAAACGCAATATATTGCGCCGCAATAGGGGGCCATTATGTGGACCAAAATCGCTCTAATTTGTCTCTTAAGCGCACTGATCGTTCCTTCCGCCCAAGCCCGGCGAGGTTATGAGCCAGGCCCTGGCGGGCAGCAAAGCGCCTTCTACTGGGTTCCTGTGTCCACCGAGCTCTCGCCTTATGCCGGATTCCGCATCGATGATTTTGAAATGGAAGTGGAGGCCGGCCGCACCAAAGTGGAATACAGCCTTCCTCTTCATCTCGTGGGAGTTTCCCATAAATTGCATTTCTACGGCCCCATCGAGCCTGATGCCGAAGGCAATCTCGTGCTCACCGGCGAAAACGGGCGTTTGGTATGCCGTGTGTCCGCCGCGCAATGCCACGCCAAGTACGAGAACCTTCCCTTCAATCAGGAAGGCGCCTCACGGTATATTCGTGAAATCTCCGCATCCGAGGCCGAGGCCAAGGC
The DNA here is from genome assembly GCA_964612065.1 of uncultured Bdellovibrionales bacterium. Classification (GTDB taxonomy): domain Bacteria; phylum Bdellovibrionota; class UBA1018; order CAIPTA01; family CAIPTA01; genus JAKFYM01. Next base: position 69,874 of record CAZTCD010000003.1, read on the forward strand.
CCGCGAGCTGGTGTTCACCGCTTTCTCCACGGAAGGCGTGGGCTTTCTCCTCTTCCGAAAATGAACGCGCTCTCGCTCCTCCAGTCCTTTCAGCGGGGCGATTACGGGAAGATTCTCGACCGCTTCGATGCTTCGCCTGATGGCTTTCCTGAACGTGCTTACGGCAGCCTGGCCGGCGCGTTCGCCATGCAGGGCAGGATGATCGAGGCGGAAGGGATCGTAAAGAGAATCGAGCAAGGAAGCGGCTCGCGCGACTTCGTGGAAGCCCGATTCTGGCTGGGCGTGGGGCTGATGCGTTCCGGTGAATACGAAAGAGCCGGCGAGATCTTCCAAGCCAACTTGCGGTTCGTGGCCAAAAAGCAGGAGGCTCACGCCCGCTTCTGGGCGGAACAGGGTTTGTCGTTTTTCCATTCCTATCTTGGCCAGTACGCCGAAACCAAAGCTCAGGCGGAGCGCGCCCTGCTATCCGCCACCCAGCTGGGAAACAACTATTGCCGCGTGCTCGCCCTCGATCTTCTGGGGCAGGCGATGGTGAACCTGGGAGAGGTGAGGGCCGGCTTGGCTGTGCTCGATCGTGCTCTCTCACTGGCCAAACGGGAAAGTTGGACCAACCTGCATCGTCCCATCAAGCTCTCACGCTCCATCCTCAGCGTGCAATTCGGCCAGGAAGCTGATGCGCTTCTGCTCCGTCTTTTGCGTTCGGCCGATTATCCCGACAGCTATTCGCAATCTTATCTCGAGCTGGAGCTCGCCCGGCAGGCGATGCTCCAGGGCAGGACCGAAAAGTGCCGAGGCTTTCTGGCCAGCGCCGCTAAAGGTGTTCGCTCCAGCCGGAACCGGCGGCAGTCCATCCTGCTCGCGCTTCGGCTGGCTCATCTGGAGCAGGAATGCGAGCACCTGCCGGCAGCGGAAAAACAGTTGGCGGAGGCCAGAGCATTGCTGCAGCCGGGGATCGACAATTTTTTCTTGCCGATGCTGCTCGATCTTGAGCATCGCCTGGCCGTAGCCAAAGGCGACACCTCCACTGCGCTGAACCGAAAGAAGGAGCTCGTTTCCTTGTGCGGGCAATCGCCCACCGCTGTTCATCTTCGCATCCTGCGCCGACGGGGCTGGATAAATTCCGCGCCTGCCACCGATGATCGCATCGCCGATTTGATCGATGCCTACGAAGCGGAAGGGGAGCCGAGCCTGCCCTCTATTCTGGAAAACGGGCACCTTTCCTTCCTGCGGAAGATTCTCAAGGTGCCGCATTCTTCCAAGCTATTGTGGCTGGATCTCGAGCCGGGAAAGCTAACCGTTTTTTCTCCCGCTCAAGTGCAGCATCTGCCTAGTGCTCTTTCCCGCAACCAAAGGCGGCTGCTGCTCGGCCTGGCGGATTCCCTCTCCCGGGCGGCCCTGGTGAAATCGGTTTGGGGCTATGAATACCATCCGTTACGCCACGATAGCCTGGTATACGCCGCTGTAAACAAGCTTCGCTCCACTCTCGGGCCGGTGGGAGACTGGGTGGAGAGCGGTGCTGATGGCTACTCCCTGCAGCGGGAAGTGAGCTTGAGATTGCAGCATCAATCCTCTGAGGAAAGCGCCGAGCGTGCGCCACTGCCTCGCCGTGATTTCGATCTGGCGCTCAACCACCGGCAGCGGGGCATTCTGATCTATCTGGAAAATCACGAAATGATCGCTCAGAACGATTGCATGCGGCTCTTCCGGGTTTCCGCGATCACTGCGAGTCGCGATCTCTCTTTTCTGTTGAAACAGAAATATCTCGTGCGCACCGGCAAGGCCCGGGCCACCAAATACCATCGCAATTCCAGCAGCAGCGTTTAGCGGGCCCTCGCGGCCGTTTATTGGTTGCGCTCCAAAATCGCGGTCACGCCCATTCCGCCGCCGGTGCAAATCGAGATCAGTCCTCGGCCTTTGCCCTTCTGCTCGAGCAGCTTGCCAAGTGTGCCCACGATCCGTGCGCCCGTGGCGCCGAAGGGATGCCCGAGAGCCACCGATCCGCCCGCCACATTCATCTTGCTGCGGTCGATCTGTCCGAGTTTATCACCGAGGCCAACGCGCTTTTTGCAGAACTCCTCCGAATCCCAGGCCTTCAGGGTGCAGAGCACCTGGGCGGCGAAGGCTTCGTGGATCTCGTAGAAGTCGAAGTCCTGCAGCTTGATCTTCTGCCGCTCGAGCATTTTCGGCACGGCATAGGCCGGCGCCATCAGCAGCCCCTCTTTTTTCACCAGGAAATCCACGGCGGCCACTTCGCAATCGACGAGGTAGGCCTGAATGGGCAAATTATTCTTCTTCGCGAATTCCTCGGAGCATAGGAGCACGGCGGCCGCGCCATCCGTAAGAGGGGAGGCGTTGGCGGCGGTGATCGTTCCCTTTCCGCTGCGATCGAAGCTCGGTTTCAGCTTTGCCATTTTTTCGAGGGAGGAATCGCCACGCACATTATTGTCTTTGGTGGCACCGGAGTAGGGGAATACGAGGTCTTTGTAAAAGCCGTCGGCCCAGGCCTTGGCCGCGTTCTGGTGGGAGGCGAGAGCGAGCTCATCTTGCTCTCGCTGGTTGAGTTTCCATTCCTGGGCCATGAGCTCGCAATGTTGGCCCATGGAGAGGCCCGTGCGTGGTTCGGTCACGCCTGGGAAGCGCGGCTTGAAATCGGCGGGGCGGAATCCGGCGAAGATCTTCAGGCGGTCGCCCAAGGTTTTCGCGCGATTCAGCGACAGGAGATTTTGCGTCATCGAAGCGCTCATCTCGATCGGAAGATCACTCATGGAGTCGAATCCGGCAGCGATGCCGCTCTCGATCTGGCCCAGCGCGATTTTATTGGCGATCAGGATCGCGGCTTCGAGCGAGGTGCCGCAGGCTCGTTGCAAGCCGAAGGCCGGAGTTTCGGGGGCCAATCCAGAGCCGAGCACCACCTCGCGGGCCATATTCCAGTCGTAGGCGTGGTTCATCACGGCGCCGAGCGAAACATCTCCCAGGGTTTTCCCTTCGAGCTTGAATTTGTCCACGAGAGCTTTCACGGCCCCGGTCATGATCTCCTGGTTGGTGCGCTGGGCGTAGTAGGAGGCGGCCCGGCAGAAGGGGATACGGGCTCCGCCGGCGAGTACAACTTTTCTTCCGTTTTTCATGGGTACCTCTGGTTGGCGGTTCAAGTGGCAGGCCGATAATGGCTCACGATCGCCGCTCTGGATTTCTCAGCAAGCTCTTCGCGGGAAGTTTTCTCGCCTACGGGAATCTCCGGCAATACGCGCAGCGTGATTTCGGAGTCATCGCTGGCGGCCATGGAGAGGAGGTGAGGAAAAAATTCCATGTCGGAATGGTAGCAGATCAAATCGCGGTTTTTCACGCTTACGGCTTCGCCGTTCACCCGTTCCAGCTGCACCACCACCGGCAGCACCGGCACGCCGCCTCGCTGGGCCGGGGCAAAAAGGGAGCTTTTGAATTCCAGCACCGAAGAGCCATTGGTACTGGTGCCTTCCGGAAAAAACACCAGGTTGAATCCTTCCTTGAGGGTGTCGGCCATCATCTGGATCTCTTCCCGCAATTTTTCCCGTGAGCGCCGCTCCACGAAGAGGCAGCCGGAATTCTTCACCACCCAGCCAACAAAGGGCGTATTACGCACTTCTACCGTGCTCACCAGGCAAACGGGCTGCACGGCCGAGAAGAGAAGGGTATCGATATAAGAGAGATGGTTGCTCACCACCATATAGGAGCGGTCGCTCTTCCAGTTTTCGCCTCCATCGAGCTTCACCTGAACGCCGAGCACCTTCAGCACGATACCGGCGTTGATCTGCATGCGCCGGATGCGGAATTCCCTGAGCTTGGCTCCGGAAAGAAATAGGGACGCCAGGCTGCCGATGATGCCCTGGGTGGTCATGATGAAGAGAACCACTGCCAGGCGAAAGTACTGAAGAGGCAGCTTCAGCAGTTTCATTCGTCTTTGCCCGCCTTCGCTTTGCGTTTCAAGCTAAGGGTGAGCGCGAATTCCATCACGGCTTCACCCGGGTTTTCCTCCAGCTCGGCGCGGCCCTTGATCGTGAGATTCTGCCGCTCGCCGGTCTTTCGCGCTTCCTTCACCAGCTCGCTCACCTTTTCGCCCTCCTCGCAGATGAAGAGCACATGGCCGTCGGGCCTCTTCAGGAACGAAGCTTGAAAATCCTTGAAGATGAGCTGCACGTCCTGGGCCCCCAGCGTCCAGATGTGGTGCATGGCTGTCATTCCCACGGCCACATCGGCGCCCATGGCAAGGGTGCCGAAATACATGGAGCCCCAGTGGTTCCTGGTCCATTTATTGAGCTTGATCCGCACCACGGCTCTCTCATCGTTCAGTTCCACCACGGTAGGGGAAACGGAAAAAAGAAGCGGGATTCGCACCAGCCCGAAGAGGCGGAGAAGGGCGGTATCGCGCATCCTTTTGGGGATCGCTGGTTTCAGGTAGCTGTCATAGAGGCTTTGAAGCGTGGCTTTATCCATAAGCAATTTCCCTGCGATCCATGATACAGCTTTAGATGGAATGTGGCAGCTCGTGTTCGACTTTTCATTGGGTGTGGCGGTATCCGCTTACGGAACTTTGGTGGGGGCCGGCGGGGGCTTTTTGCTGGTGCCTCTTCTCTTGCTGCTCCGCGAATTTCCTCACACTCTGGCGGCTGGCACCTCCCTGGCGGTAGTGGCCACCACGTCACTTAGCGGCACCATCGGGTTTCTTCGCGATAAAAGAATAGATTTTCGCGCGGGAATTCTTTTTGCGGCCTTTACCGTACCTGGGGCTATTGGCGGCGTGTTTCTTTCCGACCTTTTGGATGGCCGTGCCTTTCACATCGCCTTTGGCTGCGCCCTATTGCTGGTTTCCCTTTATCTGCTGGTACGGGGAGGGCGCAAAGAAGGAGCTCCCCATCGCGGGAAAACAGGATGGGGATGGGTTCACAGGGAGGCTTATTCGTATTTCGAGCCCATCGGAGCGGCAGCCAGCCTGTTCGTGGGAGCCGCTTCCAGTCTGTTCGGGATCGGCGGCGGTATCGTCTATGTGCCCTTGATGTCGGAAGTGCTGCGCATTCCCGTGCGGGTGGCGGTGGCCACCTCGCAGTTCATCACCTTGTTCACGGCTCTGACCGGCCTATTCTCCCACCTTTCCCGCGGCCACGTGAGCTGGCCTACCGCTCTTCCGATGATGGCCGGGGCCGTGGTGGGGGCTCAATTCGGAGTGTGGCTCTCCAAACGGATCGGAGGCCCGCTTACCGTGCGCTTGCTTTCGATTGCTTTGCTTGTGGTTGGCGCCAAGCTGATTTACGGGTAGCTCGTAAAAGCCATTAAAAATCAATAAATTGCGGGCTGGCCGTGGCTCAATTTCGGAGGGGAAAGCGCCGATAGGAATAGTCATGCGCTTCTTCGTTTTCCTCTCGCTCCTGCTTCCTTCGCTGGCTCATTCTGAGCAGGACAATCGTTACTATTACGACGTTTATGCCGATCAGCATCGCTATCGCTACTACCAGGCGAACGAAGGGCGGTACTATGAGTGGAGCAAGCCGGGCTTGAGCGAGGTTTCCGTTTGCGTGGAGCTGGATAAGGAAACCAAGGGAGAGCAGTACCGAATGCAGGTGGACGACGCTTACTGCCCTCAGTTCAAAAAGTCCTACACTTGGTCAGCGCCTTCCTATGGCCGGGACAGCCATTGCCTCGAAGTGGATTCTGAAACCGAGGGCTTGCGCTTCAAGCGGATCACCGAGGAAAACAACTGCGCGAAGATTAAGCCCCAAACCGTATATGCCTGGGTGAAAACGGAAAACTCTCTCAAGGAGAATTGCTATTCCGTGGATTCCGAAAGCCGGGGCGAGAAATATCGCAGGCCGGCGAAAGCCACCTCCTGCCCGATGGTGTACGACGTTTACGCCGCTTTCAGCAAAAAGCGGCCGGCCGTTGTGCCCCCCTCAGCCACAAGGGATCCATCTCTCTCCAACGGTGGCCGGATGCCTGCTTCCCTTTCCCATCCCGTGCTCGACGACCAGGAGGAAGAGGACGCTCTCTGGGACGAGGGCATCCGCAAATACTGGGAAGATCCGGAAGACATGATCCGCCACGTGCCGGACTCCTCCCGCAAAGGCTACTAGGCCCTAAGCCTGCCGGCTTTTCCATCCATGCCAGGCGAAAAGCGCCCAGCCCACCAAGAGAGAAATGCCTCCCAAGGGCGTGATCAGCCCGAGGGGCCTGATTCCGGTTAAGGCGATGGCGTAGAGAGATCCGGAGAAAAGAAAAATCCCGATGCAAAAAGCCGGCATGGCTCCTTTGATCTTTCCCGCTTTCTGTTCGTAAACGCCGAGCGTGAGCAAGCCCAGGGCATGCCACATCTGGTAGGTCATGGCCAATTGCCAGAGCCCCATGGAGTATTCGTCGAGCGCGCCTTTCAGGCCGTGGGCGCCAAAGGCTCCCGCAGCCACCGCGATGAAAGCCTGCACTGCACCGTGAACGATCGTATTCATCTAGCTCTCCTTTCCTGTTTTCCGGCGAAACGCGAACATAAAAAAACCATCGCTCGGGCCGGGGCCGAAGAAACCTCCGCCCACGGCTTCAAATTCCGGATGGCGCTCGAGAAACTTCTCCACCTGCCGGGTGGTTTCCGCCTTCCGGAAAGTGCAGAGGCCGTACGTTAGAATTCCGCCCGGCTTCACCAGGGGGCAGTAGGCGTCTAGCAGGCGGGCCTGCAGGGCTTCGAGACGCCCATAGGCCTCGGGATCTCTTCTCCATTTGAGATCGGGATTCCTCCGTAGCACGCCCCAGCCCGTGCAGGGGGCGTCCACGAGCACGCGGTCTGCCGTGCCCTGGAATTTTTTCAGCTGCTCGCTTTCCGTGCCCTCCACCAAAGGCAGGGTTTTGATATTGGAAAGCCCGGCTCTCTTGGCCCTCTTGCGGAGGCTGTCCAGCTTCTTCACCGAGATATCGTAAGCGAACACCTGCCCGCGCCCCAGCATGGCATCCGCCAGCGCCAGGGTTTTCCCTCCGGCTCCGGCGCAGGCGTCCACCACCGTCCAGGTGCCGGGCGCTTTCGGCACTTCCCGCTCCTTGGGCCATTCGCGGCAGGAGCCTGGCACTTTTCGCAGCATGGGCAGGAATTCTTCGGGCCAGAGGGCGAACAGGCTCATCAGCTGTGAGCCTTCGTCCTGGATCTCGTAGGCGCCCTTTTCGAACATAGAGTGCGAAAGCACGGGCACGTAATCGTCGAAGAAAAACCCGAAGGGGCTCACCTTCGAAATCTTTCCGCGCTCAGGAAGCTCGCGGCTGTCGTTAAGGGCGGAAAGCACTTTCTCGCGCCCTCCCTGCAGGCGGGAAGAGCGAAGGGCGAGCGGAGGAGGATTGCCGAGCACTCTCACCAGGTCTTCCGCCGATTTTTTGCCGTGATCTCGCTTCCATTCCTCCACCATCTCTGGCGGAAAATCTTCCTCTACAGGGAAGCCTTCATCGAAAAAGCGGGAATCGCGCTCATAGGCCTGGAGGAGGCGGTTGGCCATGGCACGGGCCGTGGTCCAGCCGGCGAGCCTCTCGGAATCCATCTCCCAGGGCTCGTAATCGGAAAGGCGGAATTTCAGGTAGTGGGCCAGGGAGCGCGGCCGCTGCAACAGAAGGCGGGTGAGAGGGGCCAGCTTTCCTTTCACGCTCTGGGGCGCCTGAGAGAGGGCGGAATCAAGATGCACGGGGCTCGTGAAGAGCTTTTCCCAAACCTGGGCAAAGCTCGTACGAAACAAAGCCGCGGGGCCAGGGGATCCCATGCGGCGAGGGCCGCCTTTGGCGGGCGTTTTGTTGGACGTTCTGGAGGGAGTTCTGTTGCGCCGCCTGGAGGGGCCCGATTTCTTGCTTCTCATCGCCTGTTTATATGCTTGAATCGGGCAATTTCCGAGAATTTTCAGCTGGTTTCGGCACCCCCTTCGTGGGGGCGCGGGGGTCTATTCCCTTCGGGCTTCCTCAAGCTCGAGATTTACTTCTTTTTTATGGGCCCACCAGGCCTTGAGGCCGAGGATCGCCACAATCGCCACGATCGATCCCACCACTCCGAACTGCAGCTGTTTCACCACCCGGATCACCTGATCCACGTGATGGCCGAAGTAATAGGTCACGTAAACGATGGAGGGCACCGAGATCAGGGCGGCGAGCCCATCGTAAAAAAGGAAAACGCGGAAGGGCAGGTGAAGGGTGCCGCTCGTAAAAAACACAGGCGTGCGCAGGCCGGGCATGAAACGGGCGGCGAAAATCACCTTGCTGCCCTGTTTATGAAGTTTCCGGCGCACAGTGCGCATCCGCGCCGGGGGCAGAAAGCGTTTCACCCAGGCCTTTCTCCTCAAGCGCTTTCCGTAAAGGGCACCGATCGTGAATACCGAAGCATCTCCGATAATCACGCCTGCGAAGGTAACGATCAGCATCACGTAAACATCGGCCCGGTTGTAGTAGGCCATGAGCCCTGCGGCAAAAAGCACGATGTCTTCCGGAACCGGAAGACCGAAGCCGCAAAGGAGTAAAATGCCGAACACGATGAGATAGGGCACGATGCCCGATTGGCCCATCATGGCATTGAGTATTGTTTCCACGTTCGCCTAGGATAACGGATGGAGAGGGATGACAAGTCGTATAAATTCCTTTTTCCTTCTAGACGGCAAAGCTACAGAGGTAGAATTTCCGCTGCTTGGGCGTAAGCCATGAACTTTTTATGTTTTAGGGAGGAACGATGCCGGAAAAAAAAGATGAAATCGTTAAAAAGCTCGATGAAATCCTGGAGTCGGAAGTTTCGGGAGTGGTGCGCTACCTGCACTATTCCCTCATGATCAAAGGCCCCAACCGGATTCCTATCGTGAAGTTTTTCCGTGATCAGGCCACCGAAGCGTTTGACCACGCCGCCATCATCGGAGAGAAGATCACCGCGTTTGGGGGCCATCCCTCTTTGAAGGTGCAGCCGGTAAAGGAAGGCAATAAGCACGATGTGATGGACATCCTCCGCGAGAGCCTGGAGCACGAACGGCATGCCGTGCAGCTTTATTCGGAATTGCTCGAGCTCAGCGGGAAAGACGTGGCTCTCGAGGAATTGGCCCGCGAGATGATCCGCCTCGAAGTGGAGCATATTGAAGAAGTGGAGAAGATGCTCAATCGATGAGTTTTTACGTAAAAATAATTTTGCCGGAGGGCGTGGGCGCGGAGGCGAGAGAAGCCTTTTCCGCCCTAGTGCCCCGCCTTGCAGCCAGATTTTCTTTCCAGGGCCTCAGCGATTGGGCCGTGGATCTCGGTGATCGCTCCCGTGTTCTTGGTGTGGAAAGCGAATTCCACGATCTCACCAAGCACGGGAAATTGGGCCAGGAAATGCGCGCCTATTTTGCCTCGAAAGCGGATGGAGCGCGTTTTGCCTCTTCGCTTCGTTCCGTGGTGAGCGACATCAAAGTAAGCCCGCCTCGGCGCCAGGCTCAAAAAGACTGGATGAAAGAGTGGCGCAAGCACTACAAGCTGCAGAAGATCCGGGAAGGCAAAGAAACCGTTTGGATCGTGCCCGCGTGGAAAAAAGGCCCGAAGAGCGGAGTGAAGATCCGCATCTATCCCGGCCAGGCTTTTGGAACCGGCACTCATCCCACCACACAGCTTTGTTTGCGCCAGTTTCTGAAGCACGGCCTTTCTCTAGCCGAGGGCAAGGTTTTGGATTTCGGCGCTGGAACCGGGCTGCTTGCTATCGCGGCCGCCCGTTATGGCCACAAGGTGGTAACGGTGGAGAGCGATCCGGTGGCTCTCGCGCAGTGCCGAGTGAACCTGAAGCTGAATAAGGTGAAAGCGCCGGCGTTGAAGAAAACTCCCCGAGGAAAATTCGCGCTCGTGTTCGCGAATGTTCTTTCGCCTGTTTTGCTGCAGGAACGAGTGACGCTCAAATCTTCCGTGGCCAAGGGCGGCCTGCTGATCCTATCGGGGATATTGCAGGAGGAAGCCCGCAGCTTTCTGAAGAAGTTTGGAAGTGATGGCTGGAAAGTTCTGGAGATCGCCGAGCAGGGTGATTGGGCGGCGATCGCCATGGTTCGCCTCTAGGGGCGCCAGCAGCTCACCAGGCGGTTGTATACCCCGTTCTGGCCATTGATTTCTCCGTCGGTAAAACCCACGGAATCCAGCATCCGCTTGATCCCGCGCTCGAGGGCTTCGGACCGGCTGAGCATTGGATTGCGCATTCTCTCCTCGGCCGCCAGGGCATAGGCCAGGCGGGCGCGGCTCAGCATTTCCCTGTTGCCCGCAAGCGATCGAAACGATTCGATTGTGCCGGCGATTTCCCCGGAGCTGCGTCCCCGTTCCATCACTGTGGCGCTCTTGAGAAAACTATCGCGGATATCGGCAGGGAGGCCGTCTAATTGCTTCGGGTTGATTCTGGTAGAGGAGGCTCTCGCGGAGGCGGAGTCGTTGTCCGCCTGCTCGAAGTAGCTTGCGATCCTCCGGGTGCGTTTTTGCTGGGCCGCCGTGAGCACATGGGATTCCACGTTCCTGCCCTGGTAGGCGGCTGCTTCCATCTCGTCATGCACGAGGCCAAGTTCATTGTAGAAGTTCCGCATGGCTTGGTACACTTGGCGCTCGGTTTTGGTGCCGTCTACGGACAGGGCGTTCATCATCTGCACGGTTTGTAGCCGGCCCACGGCCTTGCGCAGGTCGTGAAAGGGCTTTTCCTTGAGCTCCTTCTTATCGGCCAGCTCGCGCAGGGAGCGGATGGATTTGTCGAGCTCGTCTTCGAGCTTCTTTCCGTCCAGCAGTTTCATTCCGGCGATCTCTTCGTCCACTTCCTTGAGCTTGCTTTTCTCCAGGGCTTTGAGGAGGTTTTCGGAAGCCTCTCTGATGCTTTTTTTGTCCCCATGCTTGCCGGCATCTGCCAGGTTTCCCAGGCGCTTGGTAAGGCGATCGAGCTGGTTCATTTGCGAGCGCTCATCGCAGATCGCTTCGCAGATGAAACGAATGGGTTTTAGATAAGCGCGCAGGCCGCGGAGCTCTTCCACCTGGGCCGGAGTAAATTCTCCCGTTCTAGCGGCTCTTTCCACGGCCTTTTCCAAATCCTTTCCCGGGCGGATCTCCTCCCAGATTTTGCGGGCCGCTCTTACGGTTTCTTTGTTTTTCTGGGCCGAAGGCGGACGGAATTCGCCTGCGATCCGTCCTCTGACTCCGAGGTCAAAGTTGTTCTCGATCGCTCCCTCCAGATTCCTGCGGAGCTCTTTGGCGTTTACTTTGGTGGCGCTGTTGCGGGCGCCGGTTTCCGGCGCGGAATATTTGCCGAGAATCCGTTCCACCGAGTCCTGCGGAAGAATCTTTTTTCCTTCCCGAAGGTGCCTCTGCTCCTGGATGCGTTTCCAAACTTCCAGGTCACAAGCTTCCTGGGCCAAGGCGATAGGGGCCCGGGGAAGGAGCAGGAGAAGCATCAGAAAAGTGGGACGATAAGCCAGGCGCATAGTTCTGCCCACTTATCGGCACGTTGGGAGGGAAGGCTTACTTTTGGCGCTTTGGTAAGTTATTGATTTAGCTGGATTAATGAAATCCTAACAGCTCGGGGGAGTCTTTGAGGCCGTATCGCGGCTACCCTTTTTCTTGCTCGCTTTATGAGAGCGATGTTTGAGGCAATCGCTCATGCGCAGGATATGGGTTACATAGGCGCGATCGCGGTTGTAGTGGAAGAGCGCGGCCTCATGCGATTCTTTCTTCTTCTCCCAGCCGTTCGATCGCAGGTAATTCGCCACGGAAACGATGGAATCGGCGGCCTTGAAAAGATTCGGTTTCGCTTTCTTATGGCTGCGGGCCCAGGTGAGATAGCTCGAGGGCACGAACTGCGCCATACCGAAGGCTCCGGAGAAGGAGCCGTTCAGGGTTTTTACGTTCTTCCAGCCTTTATTGTGGATCTCTTCCAGAGAGGCGAGCTCGGAGGCAGCCCAGTCGGATTTGCGCTGGGCGCGTTCCGAGATTCTCTGCTCAATGGTTTTGTCGTAGCTCTCTGCCCTCTGCTTGGCTGTATCCAGAAGCTGATCGAGGAGGGTGGGGTAGTCGGCTTGCGCCATCGAAAAAAGCGCGGAAGCCACGTGGAAGGTGCCCAGATCGCGGCCGTGCTTGGTTTCCACCCAGAGGAGAGAGGCGATCACCTCGCGGGGAACCCTGAATTTCTTTTCCGCGTCCCGGAAAGCGGTCTTGTTCTTTTGCATGAACTTGCGCACGCGCGCCAGCTCCCAGCCCGGGATCTTTTCATTTCCGGTGGCCTGGTTGGCACGGAGGAAGCCCAGGAAGTTCAGCTCCAGCACTTTCTGGCGCTGATCGGTTTTGTAGTTTTCCAGGATGAGGTTCAGGAAGTTTTCGCTGACTCCCTTGGCTCTTACCTTCTCAGCGGCAAATTCTGTGGGGCCCAGGGCCGAGAGGTTTCGAAAAGCCTCTGATTCAGATTTGGAATGCGAGGCTCCTGCGCAGGATGCGAGCAAGATCAGGCTGAGAAGGGAGAGAAATCTCAATGGCGTCTTCCTTGGGCCTAAGGGGAAGCGGAATTGATAGAAGCATTCCGCACGGAACAGCCGTGTTCCGTCCTTCTATTGTGCCATCACCATTTCTTGAATACAACGAACACGGCCGCAAGAATCAGGGCGAATCCAAGCGCGTAATTCCAGCGAAATTCCTCTTTCAGGAAAAAAATGGAAAAAGCGGCGAATACCGTCAGAGAAATGACTTCCTGAATGGTTTTTAATTCCGCCGCTGTATAGGTGCCATGGCCCCATCGATTCGCCGGCACCTGTAGCACATACTCAAAAAAGGCGATTCCCCAGCTCAGAAAAATCACGGCTAAAAGCGGGGCATTTTTGTACTTCAAATGCCCATACCAGGCGAACGTCATAAATACATTCGACGCAGTTAGGAGAACGATCGGCAGGCCGAGGCTCATCGAATTCGTCATGATAAATCCCAATCAGGAAAAGTTTGGAGCGGTCTACTTCCCGAGCGCGATCTTGAGGTCTTCCCAGAGATCATCCACGTGTTCCACTCCTACCGAGATGCGGATCAAGCCATCATCGATGCCAAGGGCCTTGCGGTTTTCGGGAGGCACGGAGGCGTGGGTCATGATCGCGGGATGCTCGATCAGGGATTCCACGCCGCCCAGGCTTTCGGCGAGAGCGAAGATACGGGTAGACTTCACCACGGACTTCGCTTTCTCCAGCCCGCCCTTCACCACGAAGGTGATCATTCCGCCAAAGCCCGCGCATTGCTTGGCTGCCACGGCGTGCTGGGGGTGGGAGGCAAGGCCCGGATAGATCACCTTGGCGATCTCGGAATGCTCCGAGAGGCGCTGAGCGATGGTGCGGGCATTGTGATCGTGGCGCTCCATGCGAAGAGCGAGGGTTTTCAGGCCGCGCATGGCGAGCCAGGAATCCATAGGGCCGGCCACGGCGCCGAGGCTCTTCTGCAGGAAGTAGATTCTCTCGGCGAGGGCCTTGTCTTTCACGATCGTAACGCCGCTCACCACATCGGAATGGCCATTGAGGTATTTCGTGGCAGAGTGGAGAACGATATCGGCGCCGAAGCGGAAGGGCTTCTGGAAGATCGGGCTCATGAAGGTATTGTCCACCAGTGCGAGCGCGCCTTTTTTCTTGGCGAAGGCGATCGTTTTCTCGAGATCGATCACCTTGAGCATGGGGTTGGTGGGGGTTTCGATCCACACGAGCTTGGTATTGGGGCGGAACGCGGCCTCATAGGCTGCTGGATTCGTCATGTCCACATAGGTGAACTGTATTCCTTTGCCGCCTGCGAGGAACACTTTGTCGAACATCCGGAAAGTGCCGCCGTATACATCGTCGGAAACTACCACGTGATCGCCCGGCTCCAGTAGGTGCATTACGGTGGATTCAGCCGCGCATCCGCTCGCGAAGGCCGCGCCATAGCCGATGCCGTCGCCCTCGCATTCCAAGGCCGCCACGCATTGCTCGAAGGCAGTTCGGGTGGGGTTTTTGGTGCGGGCGTATTCGTATCCGGCGAGTTTGGGCTTGCCGAGCTCCGGCTGCACATAGGTGCTGGTCTGATAGATGGGGGTCATCACTGCGCCAGTATGGGGATCAGGCTCCTGGCCGGCGTGGATGGCGAGGGTGTTGAGCGAAAGCTTGCGGTCGATTTTCATAGTGGAAATTCCTGATTAAACCTTGATGCCTTTTTCTTTCAGCCATTCTTCATTGAAGAATTTGCCGAGGTATTTGCCACCGCCGTCGGGCAGGATCACGAGCATGCGCCCACCGGAGAGCTTCGAGGCGTATTTCACGGCGCCCGCCACGGCGAGGCCACAGCTCGAGCCGCAGAAGATGCCTTCTTCCTTCGCCAAGCGGTGGAGCATGGTGATGGCTTCCTGGTCGTCCACCTGCACGAATTCATCGATGAATTTGAATTTCACGTTATCGGGGATGATGTCTTCTCCCACGCCCTCGATGAGGTAGCTCTTGGCTTCCGTGATTTTTCCGGTTTTGTGGTAGTCGGCGAGGATCGAGCCCACGGGGTCGATACCGATCGTTTTGAGCTTGGGATTCACTTCTTTCAGGAAGCGCGAGGTGCCGGAAACCGTGCCCCCCGTGCCCACGCCGGCCACATAGAAATCGATGCGATGGTTCATCTGCTCCCAGATTTCAGGGCCCGTGGTTTTATAATGGGCCTCACCATTGGCGGGATTGTCGTATTGGTTGCCGAGCACGGCATTGGGCCGTTCGGCCGCAATTTTTTTCGCTACCGAATAGTAGGAGCGAGGATCTTCAGGCGAAACTTCGGAAGGGCAGATCACCACTTCGGCGCCCATGGCCTTCAGGGCGTTCTGCTTGTCTACCGATTGCTTCGAGCTCATCACGAACACGCACTTATAGCCTTTGATAGCTGCCGCCATGGCGAGGCCCATGCCTGTATTGCCGCTCGTGGCTTCCACGATAGTGCCACCAGGCTTGAGTTTGCCGGATTTTTCGGCCGCTTCGATGATGAAGGGGGCGATGCGGTCTTTGATGGATCCACCTGGATTGCAGAATTCGAGCTTCACGAAGATTTCGGCTCTTAGGCCTTTGGTTACGCTATTGAGACGAACGATGGGAGTATGGCCGATGGCGTCGATTACGTTGTCGTAAACCTGATTGTGCATTGCGTAGGTGCCCTTCTGTTGGCCCTGCTAAGGGGAGATGGTTCCCCCGCAGCCTACTGCATCTCGCGCCCGTTCGCTAGAGTAGAGAGTCTGCCCAGGGCGCCGTAAAGGTGCTCAAGGATTACGTTATCGCGATTCGGAGAGCGGAAAAGGTTGGCAAAACAGAGGGGTTTGAAGTGCGCGCCCGGTGCGTTGAGGTTTCCCTCGGAATCTTTGTTCGGATTGAGGCGAAGGAAGCCGCCGATGGGATCGGAGCCAGCCAGGTAGATCACGGGCTCTGCGGTTTGGTCGTCTTCCTTCAAATCGGTAGGAATGCCTTCCATGAGCACCACGGATTGCACCTGCACGCCCCCTTTGGAAACCGCCATTTTGTTTTTCTCCCGGCGGTTCATCTCCAGCACTTCGGAGCCCGAACGGGCGGTCATGATCGAGCGGCCATAAGTGCCGGAATTGTGCTTGATGAAAACCAGAGGGGTCTTTTGTATGCCTCGCTCCTGGTAGTCGCGCCCGATTTGGGCGATCAGTTCGTCTACGGATTTTGCGAGATTGTCAATTCCGGTGCCGGAGGCGAAATCGAGGCCATCCACGGAAGTGAAGCGGGTGGTAATCAGCCAGGGATCCACGCCGAGAACAGAGGCGAATTCCGTAGCGAGAGCCGCATAATGGCGAAGGTGCTCGCTTTTGGATCTCCGGTGCCAGCCGATGGTGGGGTGAGGGGTGAGCACTTGCTCGAGGCCGTCGAGCTCGGCCGGAATGCCGTTCGAAAGATCATTATTAAGAAGGATCAGATCCTCGGCTTCGAAGCGCACGCGCTCTGTTTGCAGGAGATTTCCCTCGCGATGAATCTTTTCCAGCACGATGGTGCGCCCCGAAGCCGTGTTCACCGAGGTGCAGCCTTTCGGAAGATTCGGTTCGAGCGCGGGATTCATATGCCCGATCACCACCTCGAAGCGGGCGAGGGTGAGGATCTCCCGGAGCGCCCAGAGGTTTTCAAAGTAGAAAAGATTGCTGGTGTGATTTTCCGGCACAATCAGGATGCGGGAGGGGCGCCGGTCTTTATTGGCATGGGTCAGAACCCGCTCAAAGGTATTGGCGGCGAGGCCCCAGTCGTCCACGCAGATATTGTTGAAGCCGGCGGGGAAGATATTGGAATCCACCGGGCTCACTTTGAAGCCGGAATCCCGGAGATCGATCGAGGTATAGGGCGGGGCCGGGGCCTTGCGGTTTTGCAGGGCATACCAGGCTTCGAGCTCGTCTTGCCGGGCGATGATGCGGTTCACAAGATCGCAGCGGAATTCTTTGGTCTTCAGGCAGTCGGTATTGTTCGGAGTCATCAAAAGTTCTCGGAGGAATAGATGGGATCAAGATGAGGACGAAATCGAAACTAGCAAGGGATCAATCTGCTTGCGCAGTTGCTCGAGGGGTTCGGGTGTAACCTCTCGATCTTTAAAGTTTTTTATCTGATCATCCACGGTGCCTAGCACCCTGTATAATCCTTCCAGGCTCTCTTTTTTCAGAGCTGCCTGTTTGCTGAGATGTTTGGCAAGCAGCCGAGAGTGTTCTTTCACTTTGCTTCCGAAGTTATCGATGGAACCGGAAAGTGCATTCACGGCTTCCTGGCCCCAGGAGCTCTCTTTGGCGAAAAGCTCCTGGCTGGCAAATCGCACTGCGGCACTAAGGCAGTCGGATTCGGCTTCGATCCAGGCGGTATAGAGATAAGACTCCGCCTTACCCGACTTCACCTTTTTGGGGTTCAAATCCGTGCAATCGCGGGCCTTAAGCAAAAGGCTGGTGAAATAGTAGCGGCCCCAGAGGTCCTGGTCGGGGTTTGCATAATAGGGCCCTGCCCGGCCTTCTTCACCGCTCACCTTATCCAGGTAGGCCGCTGAATCTTCCAGAACGGCCTTGGCTCCCTGGATCTCCCCCACTTCGCGCAAGGCTCTGGCCCAAAGCAGCTTGAGCAAGGCGCGGTTGTAATGGAAGAGGGTCATTTTATCGGTTTCCGCCGCCAAAGCTGCGGAGCTTTTCCAGCGGCTGAGTTTCTCATAGGCCAGCAGGAGGGCCAGGCGTGCCTCCTGGCCCTCCCGGCCGGAGTTCTGGCTGCGCAAAAAGGCTTCCAGCTCTTTTGTGGCGGCCTCGAACTGCTTCAGGCGGAAATGGCCCATGCCGAGGTAGTAGGAAATGAGATCGTAATCGGGAACCTCGGCGCCTTCTTTCCGCAGCTTGCTGAATCGGCGGGAAGCTTCTTCGTATTCCCCGGCCTCATAGGCCTGCACGGCCCATTCAAACTGGGCGGCCACGGATTTCCTCACCCGCTTGGGTTTGCCTCTCACCATCATCTCCTCCGTGCCGGAGCAGGCTGAGGTGAGGGCCAGGGCGAGAGCCAAAGGAAAAGCCAGAGGAGAGAGCTTTCTCATCCCTACATGGTAAAATCGCCGCTTTTTTTATGCCAGAAGTTCCGCCATGGACAGCAGGCCGGGAAGATCGTGCACGTCTTCCTCGAGCTCGGGGAGGGTAACGATAGGGCGGTTTTTTCCCGCAAGCTCCTGCAGCTTTTTGAGATTCTTCTCTTCTTCTTCCACAAGAGCGCGGAGCCTTTGATAGTTTTCCGACACGGGGCCGGGCGCGCTTTTGATTCCCCGGGGCTCCTTTTCGGGAGCCAGATGGCGCAGGCTGCGGTTCACGACGAAGGCCAGGATATCGATCCCTCCCTCTTTCGCGTCTTTCAGAAAAGGTTTGGCCTCGCCCTTGGCGATATCGGTGGGGCTGCTCACGAAAACCGCGCCGGCCTCTTCGCTGGTAAGCAGGGCCCGGATCACTTCCTGCCTTTGCACGAAGGCGTTCTTCACTTTGTAGATATGAGGGGCCAGGCTCACGAAATCGTTGATCACTCCTTCGCCCGTGAGCTTTTCCAGCACGGAGAGCGCAACTTTCGCCCCCTTGGCGCGGAGTTTTTCCGTGATGGCTGAGCTTCTCGGATCGGTGAGGAACCAGGAGAAGATGCGGTCGTCGAAGAAGCGGGCGATATTTTCGGGGGCGTCGAGAAAATCGAGGGGTTTGCACCCCGCCTAATTGGGGGGGGCCCACGCCGCGGGCCATATTTGGGGGGGCGCGGCCAAAAGCGCGGGTGGGGGGGGGGGTAGGGGTATCGAGCACCAGGAGATCGAAAGCCCCGCTTTCGTGCAGCTCATAAAGCTTTTCCATGGCGAGGTAGTCGTGAGCGCCGCCGAAGTTTCCGGCGATCACTTCGAACAGCGCCGAGGCTTTAAAGCGGTTGCGCACTTCCGCTCCGCCCACGTTTTCCAGAAAGCGATAGAAAGTGTTTTCCGAATCCAGCATCAGGGCCGAAAGGGAACCCTTGAGCTTTCCCTTTCCCAGCACTTTGGAGGCATAGGCATCGAGGGACTGAGGATCGGATTTCAGGCGATCGAGCCCGAGCGCGGTGGCCAGGCGGCGGGCCGGGTCAATCGTGATCAGGCCCACTTTGCGGCCTTCAATCGCGGCTTGCAGGGCCACGGCAGCGGCGGTGGTGGTTTTTCCCACGCCCCCGGTTCCGCAGAGGATCACCATTTTTTTTCTCGCCAGCGCCTGGATCATGCGAGGCACTCGCTCATGCGAAGGTAGAGGGGAGGGGCGGAGGATTCCGGGAAGAGGAAGGGAAGGAGCACGGCTCCTTCGAGGGAGCTTGCGGCCTCTTTTTCCCTCAGTGCCCTGGCGAAGGAGTAGGAATAGGCTTTCCAGAGAGGGTTTTCTTTCTGGCTTCCTTCCGGGAGTGAGATCGCCGGCAGTTCCGGGAAGATCTTATTCACGAATACGAAGGGGCTTGGGAAATCACGGGCCAGGAGCTTTTGCAGGTCCATGGTTTCTCTCACGCTCATTTCCTCGGGTAGGGCAGCGAGCAAAATCGCTGTTTGGGCAGGGTCCGCAAGGAACTCGGCCATGAGGGAAGCGTCTTTATAAACCGGGCCTACTTTGGTGATTCGTTTGAAGTTCATTGGGGCGTTCAGCAGCGATACGGCATGGCCGGAGGCTGGTGCATCGAGCACCACCAGATCCGGCCCGTTTTTATCCTGGGTGAGCGCGTACCAGAGCTTTCCGAGGTGCACGAGGTCGGGGAGGCCTGGCACCACTTCGAGGAAGGAGGCTGTTACCTTATTGTTGAGCAGCACGGAGGCCAGGCCGCCGGTGGGCAGCTTCATGTCCACATACTCGCCGAGGCTTTCGGCCGGATCCAAAACCGAAACTTTTATCTTCTGCCTCGAGCCCGGCAGGTTCACTTCGGTGGGTTTGTGGCCGAGTTTGGAGCGGCCTACGAGCTCCGGCAGCCGCGTAAATTCCTTATCCCGCTTCCGGCCGAGCTCCACCAGCCACACGTTTTTTCCGAGTGCAGCCAGGCGATGGGCGAGCGCGAGAGAGAGGAGGGATTTCCCCGCTCCGCCTTTTCCCGTAACCACGAGAAGTTTTTTCGACGCGAGAAGGGAGAGTTCGCCTGCCATGCCTCTACTATAATCGCTAGAGGCGCACTTGCCTATTTGATCAGAGTCGAGTTCCGCGAATGATACGAAGCACTTTGCTTTCTTGCTGCGGGCACAGGGCCACGCCCTTCTTGTTCAGCCAATGCAGGATCTTGCGGTAGAGGCCTTCTTCCTGCTCAGGGCTGGTTTTCACGGAAAGCTCCACCACCGGGCCCATGCCACGCACCGATACGATATCCAGGCTGGCCTCGAGATCGTCATCTTCGTCCCAGGTCTGTTTCCAGGAGATTTCAGGATAAGGGCCAAGCTCGGGCAGGCGGTTCCAGGGGAGGCTGTTCTCTCGATCCACGAAGCTCTTCTGCTCCCTGGTCCATTCGAGGCGCTCGCTCTTGTGCTTGATCGAGCATTTCACCTCGCGCTGTTCGCCGTAGCGATCCACCTGGCAATCAGGATTTCCAGCGAGGAGGGATGAGGAACGCACTTTCACTTCCGAAGAGAACTCCCCTTTGCGCAGCTTTGCCTTCAGGAAGCGGCCCTCGCGTGTGAGGGATCCACGGCTATCATCGAAATAGGTAACCTCTCCTCTTTTGGCTTTTCCGTCGAAGCCAAGGTGCTCGGCGAGCCCGTTCACATTTCGTTCGCAGATGGCGAATTGTAGATCCACCACGGATGGGGCCGGATGAGCGAGGATCGGAATGAGGAGAACAAGTAGTGCTTTCATTCTTTTAGTATAGGGAATCGTGTTGGCGCGTATTGTTAGGATAATGTTGGGGGACTGCTAAGATTCTTGATCCGGGACCGTTCAAAAGGTAGTTTCCGCGGATGCGCCGCATTGCCATTTTTTTCTTTCTACTGCCTCTATTGTTCCCCTCCTGCGCCAAGAAAGGAATGATTCTTACTTGGAACGATCCTCCGGAAATCGGCCAAAGCCCTGAAGGTGAAACGATTTTCCAGGGTGGGCTTTCGGCGGCTTGCTGTGCAGCGCGTAGCGGCGATGGATGGATAGAATTTACGAGCCTCACCGATCGAGGCCCCAATGCTGCTGCCGTGCTTGACTGGCCGGGCGTGGGAAAGGGCGTGCGTCCCTTTGTGCTTCCCGATTTTGCTCCCTCCATTCTGCGCATGAGAGTGCGGCCCGAAACCAAAGAGGTGCAGATCCTGGAGCGGATCCCTCTTCGCAGCCGTTCTCAAAGGCAGACCACTGGTTTGCCTCCCTATTCCCCCCAGGCGTTTTCTCCGAGGAAGATGGAGCTCGCCTCTGATTCTGCCGGCAAGCTATTGGGCACGGATCCTGCCGGCCTCGACCCTGAAGGGATCTGCAAAACGGACGACGGCTCTTTTTGGATTTCCGAGGAGTACGGGCCGGATCTGCTTCACTTCAGCGCGGAAGGGATGGAGCTCGATCGCTTCACGCCGGGCCGCGGCCTTCCCGAGATTTTCAAATACCGCCGCGCCAATCGAGGGCTCGAGGGGCTGGCGTGCGCGGGCGATAGAATCTTCGCGATTCTCCAGAGCCCGCTTCCTTTGGCCGGCGCGAAAAATCAGGTGGTGATCCGCATCGCGGAATTCGATCCCGCCCAGCGCAGGACCGTGGGGCTTTACCTCTATCTGCTCGAGCCGCAGAAAAATCTCGTGGATCCTTTCATCGTGGATAAGGTGGGAGATTTCTCCTTTCTGCATGATCGAAAGTTTCTTGTGGTGGAGCAGAACGGCGTGGATGGGAGCGAGGGAATCCACAATGTGTATGTGGTGGATCTGGCGGGCGCCCGCAATGTGCTGCGGGAGCCGCTCGAGGTGGAGCCGGAGCTGATGGCAGAAGCTGAAGTGAGGGCTTTGCCTGTGGCTCGCAAGAAGCTGTTGGTGGATCTGGTGCGTGCCGGCTTTGAGCGATCTGACAAGGTGGAGGGCTTGGTGATGGCGGATGCCCGCACTCTCCTGGTGCTCTCCGATAACGACTTCGGCCTTTCCGCGCTGCCGCCCCCTTCGCCAGGAGCGGTAAAGATCGATCCGGAGAGAAAATCCTACCTTGGGCTCATTCCTGTAAGCGAAGGCCTGGTGCGTTAACTCCTCGCAAACGCTTGTAAAGAGAAGGGCCGTGTGGCAAAACCAAAAACGTTCCAAAAAGGGGGCGCGTAGCTCAGTTGGTAGAGCACCACAATGGCATTGTGGGGGTCATCGGTTCGATCCCGTTCGCGTCCACCATTCAAGAACAAAGTCGAACCAGCGACACTTTTACTGGAAAAAAGAAAAG